>PUMZ01000353.1 GCA_003551565.1 Candidatus Brocadiaceae bacterium
TAATCCTAACAGCTCCGACCACCCACATTCACAATGGACAGGAACTGACCTTCTCGCACTGGGAGCTGGACGGCAGTGATATGACGTCGGATCCCGACAACGAAGAGCTGACCTTCAACATCACCGTCGACACCACCGCCACCGTGCATTATTACGGCGAACCGGAAGAGATTGACATGGAGGTTCAACTCCCGCCGGACGCGGAGGTCACGGCCGGCGAAGTGATCGGCCAGGAGGAGGGCGATTATCCGTCCGTGCTGGTCACCGACGAATGGGGCACCCCCGTGCCGGGCGTGGATGTGGAGGCCAGCCTGAACCAGAACGATTTTTCCTCCGGCACCCTGACCGTCCCCACGGGCAGCGACGGCGTGGCCGAGTTCGACGACCTGGTCATCGATATCGCCGCTGAAGGTTACGAAATAACCTTCAGCTTCAACCAGACGACCACTTCCAATCCGTTCAACGTCATACCCGCCGATCTGGACGGGTTCACCATCGTCGACAATTTCGATAAATTTCCATGGGAAGACGATTACACGACGGACGATGTGTTCCCGATATTTATCACCGCCATTGATGAATTCGGCAACACCGTGACCGATTACGACGGTCCGGGGGCGCGTGTGGTCGTTACCGACGACACCGGCAGCATCCAGGTAATAACCAGCGGCACACAGCTCCCGACGCCCGGTGACGGTTTCTGGACCGACGATTTTGTGGGTGGAGAATGGGACGGCGAGGTGCAGATCACGGAGCCCGACACGGATATCAGAATATACGCCGAACACTGGGATGACCCTGCATTCAATGGAGAGAGCGATCCCCCGTTCGATGTGCTCGCCGGCGCACCAGGTATTATTACCGCCGACGATGTGACCGAGACGGCGGGGGTGGCCGGCACTTTCACCGCCGTTGTCACCGACCAGCACGAGAATCCGCTGGAAGGCGTGACAGTGCGGATCGTCGCCACCGACGACCTGGGCGGCATTGCCGTCGACGATACGGAAGATACCAATGTGGACGGGGAGGTCGTATTTGCTTTCGAAGAGGACGAGGCACGCGACTACACGGTCGGGCTGGACCTGGAAGATGACCCTGCGCTCACCGGCTCCCTGACCGTCACCATAGAACCGGCCGCTGTCGATACCGGGGACGACGGCACGCTGATCAGCGGTGCCGACCTCGAACGGGTGGCCGACGGCGCCGAGTTTGCAACGATCACCGTTCAGCTCCGCGACGAGTTCGGCAACGATATCGCCGAGGAGGGCGTCGCGGTGCAGTTTGATGCAACCGGTGGAGATCTCAGCGAGGCGGGCGTTGTGTTTACGGGGCCGGACGGCGACGTGAGCGTGGAACTGACGTCGGATGCCGTGGGCGTGTTCGATGTGACTGCGCAGGTGGACACGACCGGGGATGACGTCCCCGATACGGATGTGACCAACGGCAGTCCGGTCGAGGTGGTATTCACGGCCGCCAGGGCGAATTTGCGGGTCGAGTCAAGAGGCCTTGCCGATGTGCCCGTGACCGGCGAGCGCGATGACGGTGTCACCCCCGTACAGGATTTTTCCGACACAACGGATTTCAGCATCGAGCTGGCCGCCGGTTCGGACATCACACTGAGCGTGCCCACAACGCGGTTCGACACGGACAACGAGCTCTGGCATTTCGCTTACTGGCAGATCGAAAGGGCGGGGTATCAGACGAAAAATGTCGGGGCAACGGACGACGAAGATTTCCAGGGGGTCGAGTTCGCATTCACATCAGACTCGCTGGTCATCGCGCATTATGTGCAGGACCCGCCGGAGTTCACCTCAATATCTCCCGAAGTCGGCGGGCAGGGGGCCAGGGACCTGGAGCTGGTGATTCTGGGCGATAATTTTGTAGACGGGGCAACAGTTGACTTCCTCGACAGTGCAGGCGACGTGGACTCCGATATCAATGTCACCGACGTGGATTTCATCGATTCGGACCGGCTTGAGGTGACTGTCAACATTGCCGCCACAGCGGATACCGGCGGCCATGTCGTCAGGATTACCAATCCCGGGCGCGGGCGCGGTTTCTCCGACGACGGCGCTTTTGTGGTGACCGAGGGGCCGGAATTCCTCACGGTCGATCCCGATGAGGGGGTCCAGGGCGTCGAGGGGCTGGAACTGACGATTACCGGCCAGAACTTCCAGTTGGGCGCCGGGGTCGATTTCGGCGAAGACATAACGACCACCGACGTTGATTTTGTCGATGCGACCGAGCTCACGGTGACAATCGATATAGAGCTTGATGCCGACATCGGTCCGCGCGCAATAACCATAACCAATCCCGACGGCGGCAGGGTCAGGGTCACGGAAGAATTCAGCGTGGTCTATGCCGACGCCGTCGCCTTTGAGTTCGACGAGGTTGATTCGCAGATTGCAGGACAGCTTTTCGAAATAACCATTACCGCTTTTGACGAGCGTGATAATGTGGCTGTGGGATACGACGGCACGGCGACACTGAGCGTGCCCGATGGGGATATTGTTCCGGATGTGATCGATTTTACGGACGGGGTCGCAGTGCAGGAAGTGTATATCGTGATGGCGCAGGATGGCATCAGGATCACCGCCACCGACGATGTTGATCCGACCCTTACGGGTGAGAGCAACAGGTTCGATGTCGATTCGCGGGATGTGGAGTGGTTCGGTTTCGAGCCCGTCACCGATCAGACGGTCGGCGAGCCGTTCGGGGTGGTTATCACGGCATACGACGAGGATGGGCGAGTCGTTCAGGACTACGGAGGAACGGTCAGGCTGACTCTTGATCCGGATGGCCCTCTGGCGCCACGGTTTGTCGGAGGCGGCATACCAGGTGAGGAGTTTGTCGACGGGGTCTGGGAAGGGGACCTTACCATCGACGAGACGGGAACCTTTCAGATTGTTGCGACCGACCTTGCCGACACGGATGTGACCGGGTCGAGCAATGAGTTCGATGTCACACTCGAGAAGCCCTTTGTGCTGACCGTGCGGGCGGAGCTGGAGGGAGTGCCGGCGGAGGCCCCGGACGGGGTGGATATCGAATACAGGGTGCTGGGCACCGGCAGGGAAGGTACGGACGAGACGGAGTTCACGGTGGATAATCTCTGGGACGGCGCCGAGGTGCGGCTCTGGGCGCAGGAGGTTATTGAGGTCAACGGAACCGATTACGTGTTCGATGGGTGGCGGGTTGCGGCCGATGACGATATCGACGATCCGAATCCCACGATCACAATGGACAGGTCGATCACCGTCACCGCACTGTACAGCGAGATCGATACCTACACCGTGCGGGTCACCTCCGAGCCGCGGGGTATAAGCGACGACGATATATCGTATTCCGCCCCCGGCACGGCCGATGTGGAGTATGAACAGCAGGATGACGAGACCCCCTACAGGATTTCCCGGCTCAAGCCGGGGGAATCCGTTACCCTGTACGCCGAGCAAACGGTTGAAATCAACGGCGTAGAATACCGGTTCGACCGCTGGGAGATCGACGGTGAGGAGAGGGAAGATCGCGAGCAGACGGTCACTGTCGGGGAAGAGGAAGGAGATCCGCTGCTGGTGAGCGCTGTTGCTTTCTATCAGGAAGTCGATGATTACACCCTGAATGTCTGGTCACAGCCCTCAGGAGTGGAGGTTTCCCATAGTTTCCCGGATCATGCCGAGGCGAACAACAATGCTGATGATGAGTCCGGAACGACGTCCTACAGCATAACGGGCCTCCGTCTGGGTGATCAGGTCCTGCTCGATGCGCCGGTGGAATATACCGACGGTGACGGCGTGCAGTACAATTTCAGCTACTGGCTGATCGACGGTGAGGACGAAGTGGATCAGCATTGGCTAACGCTGGAGATGGAGGCACTGGAGGAGGGAGAGACACCGGTCAGGACGGCCGTCGCCGTCTATGATCCGGTGGATACCTATACGCTGAATGTCGCTTCGTTCCCGACAGGTGTGGAGGATATCGAGTACTTCGGCGCCGAGACGGGAACCATCCCCTCTGCGCCGGGTGAGATTGAAGGACTTCTGTTCGGCGACACCATCACGCTGCTGGCGCCGATGACACATACTGACGCCGGTGGGAATGACTACCGGTTCAGGAACTGGGTGCTGGACGGCGAGAGCCAGGAGGAGGGCGATATAGAGCTCACCGTTACGATGGACGATGAGGACCGCCAGATAAGGACCGCCATCGCCCGTTACAGGCCCGTCGAGACCTTCTCCGTGGAGGTCCGTTCCCGTCCGTTGCTGGCGGAAATCGATTATTACCATCCGGGGGAGGCTGTGGAAGAAATCACCACTCCTCACCTGATTGAAGATCTTCAGGAAGGGATCGGCATCGATCTGGTCGCGCCCCGGGAGCATACGTTTGCCGGCGATTTCTACGAGTTCAGCCACTGGGAGCTCGACGGCGAGGAGTTCGACTCGCGGTTCCTCACCGTCGTCATGGACGAAGAGGATGGACTGCTTCGGCGTGCAACCGCCGTCTTTGAAGAGGTCGAAACGTACGAATTGCGCGTCGATTCCAGGCCGTTGCGGTTGCAAAACGTCCCGATCGAGTCCGATGAGACAGAATACGAGGGTCTTACCGGTTACGTTATCCGGGATATACCCGAAGGCACCCGTGTGCGTCTGGACGCGCCCAGTGATTTCACGGATGGCGACAATGTCCTGTGGCACTTCACCCACTGGGAAGTTGACGGCGAAGAACGGGCTGATCGCGTGAACAATATTACGGTTGAGATGAACGAAGATCGCAGGGCCGTCGCCCATTACGAGGAGATCGTTCTGTATGTGCAGGGCCAGTCGGTCGATGTGGAGGGGAATCCGCCCGTTAATGCGGAGGTAACGGACCTGACAACGGACCCGCCGACCCTCCACGGGGTGACCAATTACAGGAGAAATAAAGCCTTGGGCGAAGAAGTCTGGCTTGAGGTGGAGGAAGATAGCGAAGGGTTCATATTCGACAGGTGGGCGTTGTACGATGCCAACCTTGAGGAGGTGCAGGAGAGCCAGAGCAGGTCGATCCGATTCGACATGGATGGAGTCCGGATCGCCGTGGCCTACTATACCAGGGACCCGGATTTCGATGGCGGGTTGCTGACGGTCTACCTCTCCCCGGATTGGGCCCGCATCCGCGGACAATGGCGGATCCCATCCTACGGTGTCTCGGCCGACCATGCGACCGACTGGCTGCCCAGCGGGACGACCCTGGCACTGCCGCGGGGAGAATATCTCCTTGAATTCGGTCTTGCTGAAAGATACTGGTGGACCGATGGGATTGGTGATCCGGCCGCGCCGAACGGAGATGGGGCGGTGGTGCTTTTCCCGGACGGCGAGGTCCCTGAGACCATGAGGGTCCGGCTCGAAGATGGCGGTGTCGTGGTCGTAACGGGTGATTACTCCGGCAGCGGTGGCGGAGGCGGTGGTTGCTTTATCGCGACCGCGGCATACGGCAGCTCGATGGCCGGCCAGGTGGATACACTCAGAATGTGGCGTGACAACCACCTCATGGAATCGTCCGAAGGACGTGCGGCCATACAGCTCTACTACAGGCTCAGTCCGCCGCTTGCCGGGGCGATTGAGCGGAATGATCTGGCCCGCTCTCTGGCGCGGGGCGCGCTGGCGCCGGTCGTCGAGATCGTGGACGGGCTCATGGAGGAGGAAAAGAAGTAGTCTTTTATCTGAACTTGTTGGTTGTACCTGCCGGGCGGAACAACAGGGCAACGGTAGCTGTTTGCCAGGCCCTTAACTGCAGTTGTATCAAAAATCAGGAATAAGGAAATGGGAAGCGGGAATTGCCGGCGACGGATGACCGGTTCCAAAAGATAAAATGGCGGTCGAATAACAATTCCTCATTCCACTTTCCGCCTTGTCCGGTTCAGGCACTGAATAATTTTGCAGCGCTTTGGATAAGATTTTTATGGGGATCAAAGGATAATGGTTATCTGGAAACTGCGACGGGCTGTTTCTGTGTTTGCGGCTGTTGCTCTTCTGTTTGTCGTAACGGGTATGGCTTCTGCCGATCCCGGTGCCCGGCCGATGGGAATGGGAGGGGCTTTTGTCGCAGTGGCTGATGATGCCTACAGCCTGTACTATAATCCTGCCGGGCTGGCGACCGGCTCACGTGCGCACCTGACTTACAGCGGCAAGGTCAACCGCAGGCGTCACAGCATGCCGAGGTTCAACGATTATTTCGGTTTTTCTTTTTCGCATGAAGTCCGGGAAGATACCGTAGGCTTCGGGATTGCGCTGCTGCGGGATCGAAGTTATCTCGGTGTGGAAGGGCTCAGCGACGGGAGGGAGAAGCAGAGGCAGTTCCACGTGGGCGCCGCGTACAGGATGTCGCTGGAAGAGACGTTTTTCGGGCGGTCGGTCTCCCTGGGCGCCAATTGGAAATCGCTGAGAAAGGAATGGAGCAGAGTAAGGGATACCGACGGGACGCGGTTGCCGGCTACGGACGACGGCTGGACCTATGACTACGATGTCGGACTGCTCTGGGATATCGGGGCGGGCTTCAATCTCGGACTGCTGGGACAGTATGCCAGTAAACCTTCGTTGATTATGGCCGGTGAATCGTCCTATGCGCGCACCGATATCGGCAGGGGAGTGAGGGTCAGGGAATGGTTCAACCTCCGGGGAGGGGCGGCATGGAAGAGTCCGGACGGATTGCTGATGCGGAACGATTCACTGACGCTGGCGGTCGATTTTTATGATCTCATCAATGAGTCGCGCGGCGAGGTCGACCGGGACATCCGGGTCGGCGCTGAATACGTGACGGGGCTCGGCGCTTCGGGTGCCGGCAACGGGTTCATAATACGTGGGGGGGGCTACCACATCGACAACAGCGACCTTGAGACCGCGACGGGCGGCGTCGGATTCCGCAGCGATGCGGGATGGTCCCTCGACTACACCGCCCTGTATGGTGAGGCGACCGACAACAATCTTCTCAGCATGGTGAGCGTGGGTTTCTGGTTCTGAATGTGGGCTTACTTTCTCGCGCATTGCAGCGGTTACTGCCCGTCCGGAACAGCGTCCCGGTCCACATCGGGGGGGCATGGCGAGGAGATCATCAGGGGGCGTTGCTGCAGTGTGAGGGTCACGTTCCTGATTTCTCCGTCCCGTTCAATTTCCAAATCCACTTTTTCTCCCGGCGAGGAGTTGCTGATGCGGGAGCGGAGTACGGACGGATCCGCGATGCTCTGGCCGTCGATGGAGAGTATGATATCTCCGGGTTGGAGCCCGGCCGTATCGGCCGGGCAATCACGCATGGTCGCGGCGATTTTCACCCCCTGGTCGGGCAACGGCTGCAACGCAACCCCAAGCCAGGCGAGACGGTTGGATATCCCTTGCTGGAGTCTGTCGACAACGTCGCGCATCTGTTGTTCCGGCAGCACGTAGGAGCACTCGGTGGCCTCCGAGCAGTCCCTGACCGCTACCAGGATACCTTCAAGACCTCCCCTGGAGTTGAAAACCGGAGCCGTTGCCGATCCCGCAGGAGCCCTGGAGTTGAGCCGGAGCATCGGTTCGGAGGGCCGTCCGGAAATATTGATACGGGCGTCCGTTGCCGTAACGATGGCCGGGAAAACGGCCATCTCATGCCCGCCGTCCGCTTGCGGGGCTGTGGCGGCGAAGGTGGCTACGACCCATTCACCGGGGCCGGCCGGATCGGCAGTTTCCGAGAAGGATGCTTCGATCGTAAAGGGCGTTTCCAGAAAAACCAGGCCGAGGACCTGATCGATGGCTTTTACACGGGCCCGATGACGCTTTTCGTGCAGTCGTGTTACGAAGATCTTTTCGGCGCCCGCCACGGCCGCGATACCGGTGATCACCCCGCCGTCGCTGCTCACGAACAGGCCCGTTGCTATGGGTATGGCGATATCTCCGGCTGCAGAGACCGGCTCGATGACAGCCAGGCGCCGTCCGGCTTCTTCGATTGCTTCGACAAAATGCGGCGTGATCTCCGCTGTTCCGGGCCGGGGAGTTTCGTCGGCTATGGTGGTGAGGCCGCTGATGATGAGCGCACAAAGAAAAACGTACGATATGATGTTCTTTCTGTTCTGCATGGTTTGTTTCCGTAGTAGGTTGTTCTTGAGTTGCGGATGATGTTTTGGGCCGGGAGCGGTACCAGACGAACCGGCGGATGCTTACCACCAGTAATCATCCCGCCTGAGCCTGGTGGTTTCCCTGACCGGAGTGCTCAGTCCTTCGGGAGCGATCGTTAGCAATGCATCCGGATCATCCGGCAGTGTATAAGGTTCGAAACCGGGTATTTTGCTTAAGTCTGCGGTCGCAGTGATGCTTCTGTCAAAGTCGTTGATGATCCGGAAGGTACCCTCCTGCATCGCCGTTGCGGTCGCTTCGCCCGTGGTCGCTCCCGCGCGTCCTTCCGGCGTCTCGGTCTCTGTTGCGGGGTGCGATAAGAGCAGGAACAACCCGCCCATAACCACCAGCAGCGTGGCGGCGATCGCGATGTGACGCAATCGGGCGGGCATCATATTGACAACCTTATTCCCCGGGGGGCGGGCCGGTTGTGTCGCTTCGAGGAGCGCGGTGAGCCGCTGTTCTGTCAAATACGTTTGCTCCGGCGCCAGCAGAGGGACTGCACGGGTCATTGCTTCATCCGCCGCCCGCACCGATTGGTACGTCTCACGGCAGGATGGGCAACGGTCAAGATGCTCTTTCAACTCCGGGGGCGGATCCTCTTCCTCTCTGTCCAGGAGCGACAAAACATATAAATAAACCTCGCTGCAATCCATGGCAACCACCTCCTGCTGATTATAGGGATAAATTCAAACAATAGAATGTTCCGGTGACAACTTCCCTTCAATTGGATTAGTATACCGAAAGGCGGATAAGGTTCAATGATTATCGTTATTGTCGGAATTTTTGAAGGCGGGATGATTTCTGAGCCGATCTCCCGCTTTTTTCAGTGCATAGTGCATCCTTGATTTTACCGTCCCTATCGAGCAATCCAGCATCCCGCTGATCTGTTCGTACGACATTCCTTCAATATATCTCAGCAACAGGACGTTTTTGTGGTGGGGGGGCAGATCGTCGATCACCTCCTTGACTGCACGGGCTCTTTCGTGCTGCAGAAGCACATCGGAGGAGTCCGGCGCCTGCGATTCCAGCAGTTCTCCTATATTGGGCAACTCGAATTGCCGGGCTCTTTGCTGGAGTGAGCTGCTGTCATTTTTTTTCTTCTTTCTCAGCCATGACCGGAATTTGTTCAAAAATATTCCATAAAGCCAGGTATAATGGGAGGATCGGCCTTCAAAGTTGTCGATGGCTCTGACGGCTGCGGCGAAGGTCTCCTGCACGAGGTCTTCGGCGGTTTCAGGGTCGTTGCACATGAAAAGTGCGGCCCTGTAAAGCCGGTCGTAATACTGTTTGGCCAACTTTTCGACTGCGGAATTATCCATCATCACGGGGTTTTTTGAACAGGCACGCACTGGCCAACACCCATCAACACATCGCAGGTGTTCGTAACATTGTTAAATATGACATGTGCCTGAAATGAAAGCTCAAAATCCGAAAGAATGAATGGTTCCAACGTTCCAATCCACCTTTCACTATTCCCGGCTGTCCGTCGTTTGTTCGGGCGCCGACTCTGCATTCACTTCCGATAAAAGATCCCTGAGTTCCTCCCCGAGCTCTTTGCGCCGCATGTCCAGCTCCTCCGCACGCCAGGGACTTGTATAGCGTTGCTCGAAATATTCAAGCAGCCCATCGGCTTGAGCGAGGGTTTCATCATCGTCTTTTCCGGAAATTTCTCCCCGCAGCCATTCGGCCGCGGCCTCCATCTGTGGTGAACGCAGGATGTCGGGGTTTCGGAAGGTAAAACTGTAGAAAAGAAGTGAACTGCGATGGGCGCCCCGCCGCCGGTCACGAAGGAAAAAAGGATAGGTGCCGTTTGCAAAGTACAGGCCTTCCACTTCCGGTATCATAACCAGAAAAGCCGCAAACGCACTGACCGCAAACCATCCGGCGATCATGCCGGTCAGCAGCTTGCCCGGTTGGGGGCGGGTGAATTTCATCGCGCGCGGGGCGGGTTGTATGACTTTCAGCACTGCGGCCGGCAAAAGCATCCATACCGCGAACCATATGACGGCAAACCATGTGGCATTCAGATATGGCAGCGGCACGTCGAAGGCCGCGGCGCTGAGACGCGCCGGGGGGGCGAAGAACAACATGGAAAACAAAAAAGCAAAAAACGAGCGCCCTGTCAATACGGCGCATTTGAAAAGATCCAGCCGCCAGGCCACAAACACCATCACAGGGAGGGGTGCATAAATCAATAGATCAATCATCCTGTAATACATGTGCGTACCCTCAACCGGACCAGCCGGAATCCGGAGTGTACAGTGTGGAATTAAGAACCAGAACTCTGTGTTCCATTGTTGTTCACAGCGACACGACGGGCTTCAGCCTTTCCTCATAACCATACGGGCTCGATCCAAAAGGGTCATGATCCTGTCTTCAGACGGCTCAAAACGAACCTGGTCCCTTGTTCACTTTTGACCATTGACGCTTTAAATCGGACGTTGCGCCCGGCGACGTTCAACGTCAAGAGCGGTTGACGTTTTTCTTTCTTCCCGTCTGCCGGGGAAGCACGGTTGATTTTCGATGTTAAAGCGGATATAACGCGCCGGCGGAGTTCTTTTGCCAGGACCTTGTCCGACTCCATCGTATTGCCTATTATGTATGTGATGCGCAGTTCGGAGGGAAAATTCTCGAAATGGACACTGCTTGCCTGTTTGGTCACCGCTTTTTTCAGCACAAAATCCAGAATGTCGCTGGATTGTTCCGGAGCGGGTTTTTCGCTCCCGTTTTGCTGCGCGCCTGTACCGGTTTCCAGGACCCTTTGCATGGTTCTGATTCCCGGGATGCGCCTGCCGATGCTCTCTACGGGCGGGCTCTCGATGATATCTCTTACCCATCCGGCAATCAAGGGGGAGCGATTCTGCCGTCCGAGCAGCAGGAAAACCCCGGCCACCCCTGCGGTGTAAAATGTCATCGACATCAGTATCCTGCAATTGCCGGTGTACCAGAACTCTCTGTTCACCCGGTCCATGACCCACAGAAAACCGGTGAAGAGTGCAAGCCATACCGCAATTGCAACAAGCGCTATCATGGCCGTCCCCGGAGAAACAAGGAAGGTGTACAATACACACCTGATGTGTTAACGGTGTGAAACCTTTAAGTGCCTGATTTTATCGTTTTTCACCGGTGGATGCAAACCGCGCCTGAGGCCCGGGCGGCGTCAGTGGTCTTTAATCACCCATTCAGCCCAGAAAGGCAGGCTCATTCCGGCCTGCACCAGGAGTGTGATGGCGGTGACGGCGGTTCCCGCAATCAACACTCCCAACACGCAGGATAACATGAACTTTCGGCGGCCCATCCCCAGGACAAAAGCGCCCAGCGAGCCTGTATATACGCCGCTTCCCGGCAGGGGAATGCCGATAAACAGCGCAACTCCGACAGTTCCATACTTCTCCACGTAGGGGGACAGTTTGCGCCGCGCCCGGGAAATGAGGGGTTCTGCATAGCGGTTGAAAAGCGGGAGGCTGTCGAGTACGGCAAAAAAAAGCGGAAGCAGCCAGTAAAGCGCCCAGCCCAGGAGGATATTCGACGCGATGCAGACGGAAGCCACTCCGAACCACCACAGCGGGCCGGGGGTGATAAGCGGGCTTCTGCTGCCGACCAGTATCCCATACGGTATGGAGGCCCGCAGTTCCAGGGTCGGCACCGCGGTTATCAGGCATAATAGGAGGATCTGGAAAAACATGGTGTTCGTTACAGACCGTCTCTGAGCAGGGAACACAACACGTCGGTCCCCCTTTTGATTGTGTCATCGTCCGCGGCGAAAGCGACACGGAAGTGGGATGATTTTTCACTGAAAACGCTCCCTGGAATGACCAAACACCTGTGGCGGATGGCGTTCTCCACGAAAGCATCGCCGTCATCGCCGGGCGCCCGGATAAACGCGTAAAAGGCCCCTCCGGGTTTTTCAAAGTCAAAATGCTCTTCCAAACCGTGTTGCAGCAGGTCCCTTTTGGCCTTATACGCTTTAAAATAAGTGTCCATATCGAGGGAGAAGGAGCACAATGCAGCCTGCTGTGCGATCGATGGGGCGCAGACAAAACTGAACTGCTGAAGTTTGGTCATCTCGCCGATCACTGCCCGGGGGCCGATGGCGTACCCAAGGCGCCAACCCGTCATGGCGTGGCTTTTACTGAAGCCGTTCAGAAGCAGCACGTTATCGGTATACCTTGCGATGCTGTCGACCGGGCCGTCGTAGGAAAAAAAACGATATATCTCGTCCGTTAGAACGAAGACTCCGTTGGCATCGGCCCAGGCGGCGATACGTTCCAGTTCCTCCGCAGGTATCACCTGGCCGGTCGGGTTGCAGGGACTGTTGAGGAGCAAAATTTTTGCTTCACCGGCGCCGGCATCTTCCAGGCGCTCGGCCGTGAGCTGGAAATCCGGATACGTATCGACATAAAGCGGCCGGCCGCCAACCAGCCTGCTGAGGTGCTTGTACATGACAAAGTAAGGGTCGGCTATGGCAACGGCGTCGCCCGGATTGATCAGTGCAAGCAAGGCGAGCAGCAACCCGCCGGAGACTCCGCTGGTGATCAGGACCGATTCGTGGCCGATACCGGATACTTCTTTCTCCAGCGCGAGCACTTCCGTGCGAAGAGCTTCGATTCCCTGAGTAACAGTGTAACGGTTCTCACCTTTTTCAATAGCCCGCATCGCCCTGGCCTTGATCGGCTCCGGCACGTCAAAGTCCGGCTGTCCGATGCTGAGGTTGATGGGATCGGGAATGCCGGCGGCCAGGTCAAAGACCTTCCGTATGCCGGAGGAATCGATATGACGCATGCGATCGGCGATCAACGATGGGGGGAGCAAAGACATGACCTCCTGCAGGTATCGTGAACCGAAACCTGAAAGCAATGGCTGCGAAAATCATTCGGCGGCGGGTTCAACGTCCCCGCCTTCCGCCGGCTCACCGCCCGGGACTCCGGCGCTCTCTACCTCTTCTTCCTCCTCCTCGTCCCTGGCCTTCCTGCGCAGACTCACCGTCTCGACTTTGACCTTGGGCAACCCAAATACGGAGTCCTCTTCCGACCACTCCTCGTCCTCCTCGAGTTTCTCGATACGTTCTTCCCGCGAAAGAACATTGCGGGCACGTAACAATCCGCTTTTCGACCTTAAGCTTTTATGCATCGACATCGTTTTCACCTTGAATTAAAAAGAGATTCGCCCTGTTACTTATTGTTCACCGGCGTTGATAAATCGTATTTCGGCCCCTTGAAAGGGCCGTCTGCCGGCGTGTTCGTACGCCCGCACCCTTGAAAGCAATTGACGGGCTTCCCGGGAGCCGGCGGAATCGAACCGGCCGGCACAAAGAGCTATCCGCCCCTCGCCGGCGTCATTGATAAACAATTCGCCGGCATCCATTCCCACCAGTTCAGAAAAACGGCTCCTGAAATCGTCGTCATCGAGCAGCTCCTCGATGCGTGACCTCGTTTCCTCCGGCACAGGCGCCAGCCGTATCGTATAAAAACCGCTTGCCGACAGCCCGACCTCCGAATGCTCCGTGATGACACCGAAGACAAAATATCCGGAGATGGCGGCAAGAACAAAAACACATACACCAAATATAAGTGTTCTTATGGCCAGCATGGTGCGCCCGTCCGTGCGTTTTTCGGGTGTTTTATCTCGTTCTCCGCTCACCGGCCTTCTCCGAACCGTGCCGCAATAATGAAAAGATGATCGAACATGCAAAAAACCGCTGTATATGTTCAGTGAAAACCGTTCGTCTCCACCGGAACCGGCCCGGTGGTAAAATCTCCTGAAATAACGTGCCTCACTGGAAACTTGCAAACCGCTTCCGACGGTACGTTCCGGTATGATTATATTTCAAAAAGGCGGGGGATGTCAAAGCACCGTCGCATCGCCGCTTTTTGCCGGGCCAATGGCATGGACTGTTTGGGGATTTTTCCGGCGGAAAAAAAGGACGTTACGCTCCGGCGATCACTGGTCCTCCTCCCATTTCCCCCCCACAATTCAAATTTCCGTTCCCCGATGTTCACTTGTTGCCGGGATGGTTTTTATGGGAAAATACTGCCGCTTCAAGGCAGGTAAGACTGTAAGTATTCCATGAACTGCGTCAACTCATCCCCACCGGCACAGGGCGCGGTGGGGAAACGACGTGGTTTTCTGAAATGTAAAATACCATGGCCAATTCGTCGGTCAATGCAAGTTTCCGAAGGCCTTAACCGCTAAGAATCATATTTATTGCCAAATCGGGAGATAACAGCATGAGCGCCCCCATCCGCAATATCATGTTTTTTTTTGGAGATCAGCACCGTTCGGACTGTCTGGGCTGTTATGGCAACGAGATCGTCCGCACGCCAACTCTGGATTCCCTGAGCGAGACGGGCACACGTTTTACGCGCGCCCTTTCAACGTCGCCTGTTTGCACCCCGGCGCGTGCCTCCGTGCAGACAGGTCTTCACGCCCACGATCACGGGTTGCAGTTCAACCCGGAGTTTGCACGGCAGCTCGGCGGCAAGATGAACGTCGATTGCGGGACGGAATTCTTTGCCCAACGCCTGCGCAAGCACGGCTGGAATCTGGCGCACATCGGGAAATGGCATATCGGTGATTTCCGCACCGAATTGAACCGCACTTTGCCCGCCAACGTAGGATACGATAACGATGTATACTTCCCGGGCTACGGCTATCCCATGAGCGCCTGGCTGCAGCATCCCGACTATCTGCAATATCTGAAATCCCTGGGCGTGGAGGATTACGAATTGCGCGAACCCGTGAATAGCCCCGATGGGACGAGAACCTACGCCGCCATTGCACCGGGGCCGAAGGAGGCATCTGTCCCGTATTACCTGGCCACCCGCACGGCGGAAAAAATCCGAAGCTATGCCGGCTCCACGGCCCCCTTTTTCATAAGCTGCAATTTCTGGGGACCGCACCAGCCGGTCTACCTCCCGGAGGAAGCATATCGTGCGTATGAGGGCATGGATATCCCCGTGTGGCCGAATTTTAACGCGGATCTCTCTGCCAGGCCGACGATCTGCCGGCGCTGGGGAGAATTCTGGCAGATGCACCGGGTCAGTGAGGAGCTCATGTCCCGCCTGATCGGCTACCACTACGCATACATCACCCATATTGATGAATGCATCGGTGTGGTGATCGATGCTTTGAAGGCAACCGGACAGCTGGACGAAACGCTGGTCGCCTACAGCGCCGATCATGGCGATTCTCTGGGATCCATGCGCATGTTTGATAAGGGGTTCGGGCTGTACGAATTCCTGGTCAATATACCGATGATCCTGTGGCATCACTCGTTTGCGGCGCAGGTGAATGATGGCAGCGTCAGTCTGCTGGATCTGCCGGCGACGTTCCTTGACGTTGCAGGACTCGAACCCTCTGAAAAGATGCCGGGACGCTCCCTGTTGCCCGTGGCGCGGGGCGAAGTGGAAGAAATCCACGAGGAAATCCAGGTTACCATGCATTACGGGCATACCCAGCCCGCTCGTCAGATAATGGCCAGGGATCGGCGCTGGAAGTTGATTTTCAACCTGAATGCTGAACATGAATTCTACGATCTCAGGCGTGATCCCCATGAAATGCACAACCTCTACGGCCCCGCTTTTCAGCCGGAAATCGACCGCCTGCGATCGGCCATTCGGGAGTGGAATGCGGCCTGCCGCAATGATTACACGATCAAGTGGGTCGAACTGCTCTAACCCATTTTCTTCCTTCGGAATGGCGCATGAGATGTTGGTAAAAAACGATTCTTTGCCTTTCCTGTGGAAGCCAGATTGCCTCCGGCCCGGTCGTGCTGTACCGGGGGGGTTGCGCTCCGGATCTGCAGCAGGGCGTGGATTGCAGGGGCCGTCGGGCAACTTCCACGGACAATGGAACCTGTGCAGCGCGGGATTCCTCTTTGCCTGCCGATATTTGACGTTTGGCGCCATTTAAAATATAATGAAGTATCATCGATCATCACTTACAGGATCTTTATTCGTCCTTTGTTGAGCAGGTCACGTTTTCCAGTTTCCACCCCGGGGCTGTCGAGATGAATGCTGATGCGCGGAAAATTGCCGGGCAGTTGGTGAAAACCCAGAACCGTCTGAGGTCCGAGCTGCTTGAGGAACTCAGCCAGTACTCCGGGGATATCGGCTCGGTTTTTGATCCCTTTTCCTATTCCCACCTCGGCGAGGAGATCAGAGACAAGTATCTTACAAACCTGCAGATGATCCATGGGATACTGCAGGAACTGGCCCATTTCAATCAGGGCAACCGCCAGCCTCCGGTCAGGGTGTTGAGCCTCCGGGCCGAAACCAGCGAAGAACTGGTCAAACTGGTCAACGACACCCTGGGCAAGCTGAGCGGCGCACGGATTATGGATATCGAGTTCGTGCAGAACAACGACAACGAAAAATGGGTCGCATTGATCACCTACATGGCGAATCCTTTTACTGAAGAACACGACGAAACCACCGCGCGCATGTGAGGGAACGTTTCATCGGTCAGTTCCCAGTGAACCACGTTCTTTCAGTTGATTCTTCCACCGCCTGTTCCGGCAGGGAAACAATTATCAGCTGCGTGTGAACCCCGTTGTTTCTCCATCGGTACAGGCCCGGTGGAAACGAGCGGGGCTCACTGAATATCTACTTTCATCGTTCCGTCGCTCTTGCGATCGCATCAATCAAGAGCCTGTCACCGTTTTCCGACGGTACAGTTGTTGCGTTTGGCGGGCATTTTTTTCAGTCGACATTCTTGCAGGATAAGCGAGGGAGAAAAATCGGCATGTACAGGGAAGCAAACGGCAGGGAAGCCATGGGCTATTTTGCCACAAAACCCACGGCCATTATAACCACCCTGCACGATTCGGGAATAGTCAATGCCGGTGTGTTTGGAGCTTATACCAACCTTTCGCCTTCTCAGATCGGTGTTGCAACCAGTGTCAAATCGGATACGTATAACAACATTCTGTCCCGCGGGGAGTATGTCATCAACATACCGGGTGCGGAACTGGCGGGGAAACTCCGCATCCTTGCATCCCGCATTCCTCCATCCAAAAGCGAGGTGGAAGAGGCCGGTCTGTCCTTGAAAGAGGGTCTTGGTCTGTCCACCCCCTCGATTGCCGAATGCGTCGCGGCCGGTGAATTCCGCTTCGAGCGCGAGGTCGAGGTAGGGCAACACAGCTTCATGATAGGGAGATGTGAAGGGGGGTGGATCAAGGAGCGGTATCTGGACAAGGACGGGAAGATAGATATATTCAAGGCGAAGGTCATCAAAGATTTCAAATATCCGGCGCCCCTTTACGTGCTGCCCGGCGAGGTGGTGGAGGGGTAATGGGGACCGGGTCAATGCCCCCTTGAACTACCCCAAATTGTGTCATTTGGCACATGGGCCAAAATGTGGTAAAAAAACAGTCTCCTTTCCTTCTTCCCGGGAGCCACATTATGCTCAAGATGACACAATTTGAAAATGAAAGACAAAA
>PUMZ01000317.1 GCA_003551565.1 Candidatus Brocadiaceae bacterium
CGCAGAGATCGCAGAGTGCGCAGAGAACGGCTTCTATTACGATTGCGACCTTCTTTAAAATAATTATTCGTCTTTCTCTGCGTTCTCAGCGTGCTCTGCGGTTAGTTCTTTGCCTTTCTAGAAACCTAAACCTTAAACATCATTCGGACTTACGCAACTAAGCACTAGCCCGCATTTCATAAACCAAAGCGTTTGCTTTCTGCCGAGTGAAGAGGTTCACAATCAGGATCATGACAGAAAATAACGAAAATGAAAAGGTGGGCATCCTGTTCCCGGGCCAGGGCGCTCAGTTTGTCGGGATGGGCGAGGATTTATGCGCCGAATTCGGCGTGGCGCGGGAGACGTACGAACGGGCATCGGCGGCGCTGGGATACGATATTGCGGAGATATGTTTCAAAGGTCCTTCCCATGATTTGATGCGCACCGATATCTGCCAACCGGCGATTCTGACGACCAGCATCGCGGCGTACCGGGCGCTGGAAGAAGTCCGGGACGGGGAGCTGGTTCCGGCGGCCTGTGCGGGGCTGAGTCTCGGCGAATATTCCGCACTTGTGGCGGCCGGTGCCATTGACCTGGAGCGGGCGGTGGAGCTGACCGCGGCCCGCGGCGCTTTGATGCAGCAGGCCTGCGATGTCAATCCCGGCACGATGTACTCGGTCATCGGGCTGGATGCGGGCGATGTTGAAAAGATATGCCTTCAGCTCAGGGACGGCGGTGCAGCGGTGTGGACGGCGAATTACAATTCGCCGTCCCAACAGGTCATCAGCGGCGGGGAGGACGCCGTATCCGAGGCGGCGGAGCTTTGCGAACAAGCCGGCGCCCGGCGTGTTATACGGCTTGATGTGGGCGGGGCGTTCCATACTCCGCTGATGGAGCCGGCAGCTTCCGGGCTGGAGGCGCGGCTGGCGGAGACGGAGTTCAGGCGTTGCCGGTTTCCCGTCGTATCCAATGTGCGCGCGCGGCCCTACGGGGCGCCGGGCGGGATCCGCGATTTGCTCAAGGAGCAGGTCACCCGGCCGGTCAGGTGGGCGCAGTCGATGGAATGGTGCCGGGGAGCGGGCATCGGGACATTTGCGGAAGTGGGGCCGGGAAAGGTTCTGAGCGGTTTGCTCCGGCGGATCGACAGGTCGCTGGACTGCACCTCTGTGCTATCTCCGCAAAGTCTTCGCGGGTTGCAGATTTAACTTTTGTTTTTCGCATCATATTTTCCGGAGCATGACTATGGGATTGTTAGAGAACAAATATGCACTTGTCACGGGCGCTTCGCGGGGGATCGGGCGTGCAATCTGTGCGACGCTGGCGCAGCATGGCGCCGATGTCGCCGGACTGGATATCGATCCGGATGCCATGGCGGAGACGCAGGAACTGGTTGAGGAGCGGGGGCGGAGGTTTTCGGCTCTGACGGCGGATGTGAGTGTGCTGGAGGAGTTCGAGGATGCGGTCAAAAAGGCCACCGGCGATTTCGGGGGGCTCGATGTTCTTGTCAACAACGCGGGCATCACCCGGGACAACCTTTTGATACGCATGAGCAGCGAAGATTGGCAGAGGGTGATAGATATCAACCTGACGGGCGTTTTCAACGGCGTAAAAGCCGTGTCCAGGGTGATGATGAAGCAGAGGTCGGGGAGCATCATCAACATTTCCAGCGTTGTGGGGCTGCTGGGCAATCCCGGCCAGGTCAATTATTCGGCCAGCAAGGCCGGGGTGCTTGGCCTGACAAAGTCCTCGGCGCGTGAAATGGCAAAGAGGGGTGTGCGTGTCAACGCCATAGCTCCCGGTTATATCACGACGAGGATGACGGAGCAGCTTGACGGGCAGGCCCGGAATGCCCTGATGGAGAACATACCGATGGGACGACTGGGCCGGCCGGACGATATCGCCAACGTGGCGCTTTTCCTTTCCTGCGGGCTTTCCGGGTATATGACGGGCCAGGTTCTCAGCGTCGACGGCGGCATGGCGATGTGAGGGGAGGGCTTTATGAGGTTTGTGGCCGGATATCCGGGTTTCCATTTGCAATCGGAGCCGGTTTGAGGTTACATTTTTGTTTATCGGGATGTGCTGATAAGCGTTCTCCTGCGCCGCTGTATCCCGGCAGGGCGGGGAGTGGACAAGATTCAACTGTTTGGAGGTAGGATCAGTGACGGAACAAGAGATAGCTCAGGCGGTCAAAAGCATGGTAGCGGACAGGATGGATGTTGAAGAGTCTCAGATCACAGACGAGACCCATTTCATTAACGACCTTCAGGCCGATTCTCTCGATATGGCGGAGCTGGTGATCGACCTGGAGGAAGAGTTTGGAATCGAGATCAGTGACGAACAGGCTCAGGAGATCGAGACGGTTGGCGAGGCGATCAAGTTCATCTCGGAGAACGGATAACGACCATGGGCACCAGGCGCGTAGTTGTCACCGGCATGGGAGCGGTCACGCCCCTGGGGCTGGACCGGAAAGTTTTCTGGGAGGCCGTCAGGGAAGGGCAGAGCGGTATCGGGCCGATAGAAGGCTTTGATACTTCCGGGTATGCGGTGAATATTGCGGGCGAGGCCGCTGATTTCGACCCCCTGCAATACTTTCCCAAACGCGAAGTGCGTCGGGTCGACCGTTTCAGCCAGTTCGCGATTGCCGCGGCTCAGCAGGCGATCGAGGAGAGCGGGCTGGCCGGTGCGGGGTACGAGCCGGAGCGGGTCGGCGTCTACATCGGAACCGGTATCGGCGGACTTATGGAGATCGAGACCCAGCACAGCAAGCTGATCGAGGCCGGGCCGAGGCGGGTCAGTCCCCTGATGATACCGAAGCTCATGACAAACGCCGCTGCGGGGATGGTCAGCATCAAACACGGTTTTAAGGGCCCCTCCTTTTCGGTTTCGAGTGCCTGTGCGTCCGGTTCGAACGCTATTGGCGAGGCCTTCGATAGTATAAGGAACGCAAGGGTGGAAGCGCAGGTCTGCGGCGGTGCGGAAGCGGCCGTGACCCCGATGGGGCTTTCGGGTTTTATACAGGCCAAGGCGTTGAGCAAACGCAATGACGAGCCCCAAAAGGCCAGCCGTCCCTTCGACAGCGACAGGGATGGGTTCGTCATGGCGGAGGGGGCGGCAATACTGGTTCTGGAGTCGCTTGAACATGCCCGCTCAAGGGGAGCGGAAATACTGGCCGAGATGGCCGGCTACGGCGGAAGCAGCGATGCTTACCACATGACTCTGCCCTGCGAGGACGGCAGCGGCGCTCAAAAAGCGATGGAAAGGGCCCTGGAAGATGCCTGCCTGAACAGGGAGGAGGTCTCTTATATCAATGCGCACGGCACGTCGACCCCGGCGGGAGACGATATCGAGGCAAAGGCCATCGGTCGTGTTTTCGGAAGTCATGCCCCGAACCTGGCTGTAAGCTCTTCCAAGAGCATGTTCGGGCATCTCCTGGGCGCCTCGGGCGCTCTGGAGAGCGTGGTGTGTGTCCAGTCCATCGTGGAGAACCTCTGCCCGCCCACCATCAACCTGGATAATCCGGATCCCGCCTGCGGCGAACTCAACTTCGTTCCGCACCATGCCCAGCAGCGGCCGGTCAAAGCGGTGATGAACAATTCATTCGGTTTCGGCGGGCACAACGTAGCGATGCTCTTCAAGAAGTTCGAAAAGTGATGGATGCCACCGATGAAAACATGCCGGACCGGACGGGCGAAAACCTGCTCCGCGTCCCGCATCCGTGTTGCGAGTCCCAATGGTGTTGCCTCTATACGCGTCCCAGGCATGAAAAAAAAGTTGCAAGAGCCTGCGAACGGCTGGACGTGGGGGTTTATCTGCCGCTGCGGCGCGTCACCCGCCGTTACAGCAGCGGCAAGAAGGTCTACTGGCTTCCACTTTTTCCAGGCTATGTTTTCTGCCGTCCGACGCCGGGAAAACGTGTTGAGCTGAGCGGTAACGAACGGGTCCTGACGGTCATCGATGTGCCGGATCAGGAGCGGTTCGTTGATGAATTGCGCCAGATATACCGTGCACTCAAGGTTTCGGCCGAACTCGATACCGTTCCATACCTCGCTGCGGGGCGGGAGGTGGAGATCGTGCGCGGGCCGTTCAAGGGTATCAAGGGGGTCATAGAACAAACAAAAGGCCGATTCCGCCTCATGCTTATCGCAACGATGATGAATCGTTCCGTCCCGTTGGAAGTGGATATCGGCGATGTGGAACCGCTTGAGTGATCATAGCAATAGCCATGGGAACGGCAGC
>PUMZ01000091.1 GCA_003551565.1 Candidatus Brocadiaceae bacterium
ACGAGATTGTGGCCTATCGGTCCAGCGACAACGGCGAAACCTGGTCGGGCCCCGTGCATCCGTGGCAAACCGATTACAGCGAGCATGCCTTCAACCCGCTGCTGCCCCATGCCGGCAAACGCATGGTTGCCGTCATGACGGATTTTCGCCCCGATCTGGTGCAGCTCCCGCATACGGGCGTCCTGGGCATCCGTGTGTCGGACGACGATGGCCATACCTGGTCGGATGTCCGCCGCGCAACGCCGGCCAATGACCCCGGTATGCGCGGGGTGTTTCATATGCAAGGCTGCAAAACCGACGCCGGCGCCTGGCTGCTCGGCACCTACACCATTCAGGACGGCGGCCCGGAAGGCCGGATCGATCATCAGTATGTCATGCGCAGCGAGGATCAGGGCGAGAGCTGGGAGCTGATCCCCGGTCCGCGACCGGCGGGTTGGCGTCTTGAACCCTGGCAGCGACTGCTCGAAGGCCGCATCATCAATGTTGGCGAGGGGGAATGCATGATGCTCACACGCACGCTCGAAGGTCACCTGTGGCAGCAATACAGCAGCGACGACGGCCGCAGTTGGTCGGAGCCCACACCTACAACACTGGTCCATCCCGATTCCCCGCCGATGGTCTGGCATCTGTCCGATGGCAAGACGCTTCTTGCATTGATCCACAACAAGCCCGGTGGCAACTGCCAGGCCCGCGACGAGTTGTGGTGCAGCCTGTCGGAGGATCGCGGCCGCACCTGGAACGAACCACGCTTTCTGCTGGCCAATGCGGCGGCGGTCTGTGCGCCGGACGGCCTGGGATGGATGACCGGGCAGGATGCGAACATGGAGGTCTGCTACGCCGATCTTGTGGCGCGCGACGGTATCCTTCATCTCTTTTACAACCACGCCAAGCGCCACGTCCACTACCTGCAAATCCCGGAACGCCGGCTCGACAGCCTGCCGACCCGCACTGAGCTGATTGACTGAACTTTATCGACCAGAAAATACGAATACGAAAACGAAACATAGAGGAAAACAAAAATATGCAAACACGGAACAGACAGATCGAGAGTCAAAAGGTGAATGTCGCCCCACAGTTGCTTACCAAAGTAGAAATTGCCGGTATAGCGGTTGAACCTGACGCATTACCCGGCGGACTGACGCTCAATCGGGAATTGGGCATCATTTTCCCGGATGCGTTGGAGACCCTCCAAGCAGTGGGGCCGTATTACCCATACGGAACTATCTTCGGGCCCCGTGCAGTTAAGGCCGCCAATGGCGATTATCTTGTGTTCGGGGCGCATGGAGGTCACTATTGCGTTCCCGATACAAAGGGCAACCAAGCTGTCATGTGGCGATCAGCTGACGGCGGCGAGACTTGGGAAGAAGGTGTGCAACCGTGGCAGATGCCCGACGCCAAGGAACACTGCATTGTGCCGTTCATTGATCCAGCCGAACCGAACCGCATCTACACCATGAGCAATGCCTCGCCTGACTCGCGCTTTACGGCAGACGTGGTGCTGCGCTATTCCGACGACAATGGGAAGCAATGGAACGAGCGTGGGCGGTGGAGCAAAGAGGATGATCCGCAGCGGATCCCCGGGTTTCGAGGTGGTCCGGTTCATATGCGGGGGGCTGTGCTGGAATGTGGCACCTGGCTGTGGGGTATCTACGATCGCGATACTGGGAGCATCAAGGGGGACCGTCAGTTCGTTCTGCGTAGTGAGAATCATGGCATGAGTTGGACCTTGCATCCGGGAGGCCAGAGAGATGGCTGGTATCATCCGGACTGGAACAAGTTCCTGGAAGGGAGCGTAGTTGCGACCGGGGGGCCGAACGCCACCCTTTATCTTCGTGCCCCCGGCGGGCGGATGTATGAAAAACGCACCACAGACAGTGGCCTTACCTGGAGCGAGACGCAGGAAACGCCTGACCTGGTGCATCCCGATGCCCCGCCGATGGTGTTTCCGTTTGCGGGTGGGAAACGCTTGATTGCATTTACGCACAACCGCTACTCAGCCGAACAGCCGCATCACTATCATCCCGACCGCGGCAGCTTGTGGTTCGCCGTCTCGGACGACGCTGGTTACTCGTGGAGCGCCCCGCAGTTCGTTATGGCCCAGGCGAAATACACCGCGAATCCGCTTTCGTGCGATCCCGATGTCTGCTATGTAGACTTGCTTGTGGATGGGTCGGCTTTGCACCTGTTCGTGGGGGATGGTCAGCGACGCGCCCTACACCTGGAATTTTCCGAGAAAGACCTCGGTTCGTTTCCCAACAAGGAAGATCTGCACACATGGATGAACTGAGCACAGTATCCCGAAACCCGGTACGATCCCCGTCTCGATCAATCCAACAGATCTCGTCGCCCCGCGGGTTCGTGTGCCTGTTCTTTTCGGTGGGGCTGAATGCCGGCGGACTGCATGACAATCGGCTAGTCGTTGTCAATGATGGGGTGACCCCAATTGGGAAACTATCGACGACAAGAAAAAGACATTAAATCATTGTGAAAGAATACCATTAAACAGGGAGAATAAAATTATGTCAAATCAAGCATTTATCGAGCGGACGGAAGCCGTACCCGTTATTGACGATTACGACGTTTTAGTCTGTGGTGGAGGGGCCGCCGGCTGCGCTGCAGCCATCGGTGCGGCGCGCCACGGAGTGCGCACGCTGCTTATCGAAAAGGACGGGTATCTTGGCGGCGCAACGGTATCTCAACTGGTCGCGCATATCCTCAGCACCAACGGCGTCGATTTCCAGGGCATCTGGCATGAATGGGCCCGTGCAGTAAAAGCTCGCGGGGGATTGGCCGGAGGCGGACTCGAACGCCGACCGGGGCAGATACGGGGAGGAGTCGACCCGGAAGTGGTAAAATATGCCTGGGACGACCTGCTTGAAGCCAACGGCGTCGACCAACTTTTGCACACATGGTGTTCCACCGCTGTCGTTGAGGAAGATATTTGCCGTGGCGTGATAGTGGAAACCCGCGCCGGACGGGCGGCAATAACGGCAAAACGAGTGATAGATTGTACCGCCGATGGTGTTGTGTGTGCCTCCGCTGGTGTTGAATGGGAACAGGGCAGCGAGAAAAAGCCCTGGAACCAGGCACTCACCAAAGTATTCCGCATGGGAAATGTAAATTGGCCGAAAAACGGCTATGAGGAAGAAGACATAGAAGCCGCCCGAAATGCACTGGAAAAGGCTGTCAACCGTGGAGAATACGATTCACCGGTGGTTGTTAACGGACGGGTGGTGCGTTATTCAACCGGTGATTGGGTGCATCGCAGTGTGCCCGAATACCGCACCGAACATAACCTCTTCCCCAGCCGGATACTCCACGTCAATCCCCTTGACCCCTTCGAGATGACCCGTGCCGAACGCGAGGGACGTGAACAGGCCTGGCAGTGTGCCGATTTCCTCAAAAGACATGTCAAAGGATATGAAAACTCCTATCTGCTCGACACCAATGCCCATATAGGACTGCGCGACAGCCGCCGGATTAAGGGAATAGCAGCCGCCACTCACGACGATGCCTGGAACCTGAATAAATACCCTGACGGCATAGCGCGTTCATCCTGGGATATTGACATCTGGCCCGGCGACAGTTATGATGCCCCCGCCGTCCCAAGGGATGAAGAATACTACAGGGAACGCCAGAGCCGGGTGGCTGAAGGCGATTGGTTCGATATACGCTACGGATGCCTTGTGGCTGAAGGGGTCGATAATCTACTTGTAGGCGGACGCTGCATTTCGGCGGAACGTGCGGCTCAGGCCTCGCTGAGAATCCAGCAGACATGCATGAGCACCGGCCAGGCAGCCGGCACGGCCGCCGCACTGAGCCTGAAGAACGACAAAACACCGCGCGAACTTGCACCTGAGAAGGTCGTCGCGCAACTGGAGAAAGACCGGGATATCGAGCCGGCTTTCGACAATAATTGATGACAGTTTGACTCGATGACTGCATGACTTCATGACACCGGGCATACGGCTTGACGCAATGCCGGGAGTCACGAAGTCACGGAGTCAAAAAATTAAATAAAAGAGGAGATAATCAATGATCGAGAAAAAGAAAAGCATTCCGAACCCCTTGCGCGATATTCCCGTTCTTGAAGAATACGATGTGGTTGTCTGCGGCGGCGGACCGGCCGGCAGTGCCGCCGCCATTGCCGCCGCACGACAGGGCCTGAAAACTCTTGTCGTGGAAGGTCAGGGACAACT
>PUMZ01000129.1 GCA_003551565.1 Candidatus Brocadiaceae bacterium
CCCCGCCGAGGGTGATGTAGTCCGGCGGTGGTGTTTCCTTCAGCTTCTCTCCGATCTGCCGGAGGATCTCCCCGGGATTGAGGTAATCCTTCCGTTCCGTGACGCTCCTGTAACCGCTCCCGAGCTGGCAGTAAACGCAGTCGTAACTGCAAACTTTCAGAGGGACCACATCGACTCCCAGTGAAGAGCCGAGCCGGCGCGATCTGACGGGTCCATAAACATATTCGTTGCACATGTTTTATCATTTGCCGGCCGGTCAATTTTTTGCGGCCGGGCAGGATTCGGCGCAGGACTTATCAGCGTTCTTGCAGGGCGGAGTGGATTCTTTCTCCTGCGAACCTTTGCGGCCGCCGGTGGCGGAGCCCCTGCTGTCGGTTATATAAAACCCGGAGCCTTTGAATACGAGACCGGCGCCACCGTGGATTACGCGGCGGAGTTCACCGGAACACTCCGGGCAATCGGTCAGCGCGTCGTCATTGATCCCTTGAAATATCTCGAACACGTGCCTGCACTTCCCGCATTCATATTCGTATGTCGGCATAGATTGATCTCCATGTTACGGACTTCGGATGTTGAAATGTGGATCCCTGTTAAAACTTCCAGCACTCTCCGGGCGCTACCGTTTTCACATTATCTGGCGGAAAGTTGCGAATAGCCTGATTGCACATATTTTTAAATTTTACCCAAAAGCCGGATTAAGTGCAAGGGAAAAGGTTTTGGGAAAATGCCGGCAGGAGGTAAGATCTGTGCATCGAAAAAGTCATCCGGCTCTGTGCAGCGATAATCATTTCATGGCAATATGACCGTTGCATCATTTCACAGGCAAATTTCTTCGGAGAAAGCGACTTATCATGCTGTTTTAAATCCTTTATATTAATCATTGCCTTCGGGTTATGAAATATACGTGTTGTACCGGCCAATCGCGTTGCCGGGGGAGGGCGAAAGAGGACAAAAAACCTTATTCCATCCGCCCGGGGGATTGAGCGGCAGGCTCTGATGCCTTATAATGAAAGCAATTCCACTGTTTTAGCCACGGCGGCCGCCGCCGAACGGGGCCTATGAAACACGATCTGTTAGAAAAAAACATCCTTGTGACCAGCGGACCGACGCGCGCCGATATCGACGCCGTGCGCTTTTTGAGCAACCGTTCCACCGGCCGGCTCGGAGCCCGCATAGCAGCCGAAGCCCTCTCCCGCGGCGCGCGGGTCACGCTCGTGGCGGGGCGCGGCAGTGCCGTTCCGGACGACGAAGGATCGGAGGCCGTACTTGCCGGGCGCCTGAGGGTTGTCGGCATCGAGACGGTCGATGATCTTTTGCAGGCGCTGAGCAGCGAGCTTGCCGGCGGAGCCGATTGCTACGATGCCATAGTGCATGCGATGGCGGTGCTGGATTATGAGCCGGTGCAGGTCCTGGAAGAGAAGGTGGAAAGCGGCAGGGAAAATTGGGACATAAGCCTGAAAAGGACGCCGAAAGTCATTGCGAACCTCAGGGACTGGAGCCCCCGCAGCCTGTTGATCGCTTTCAAGCTCGGGGCGGGCGGTTCCGAAGCTGAACTCGTAAGGGCGGCCGTCTCCATGCTCCGCCGGAACCGGGCCGACTTCGTGTTGGCCAACGATCTGCAACGGATCGATGGTGAGAACCATCCGGCCATGCTGATCGACGCCAGGGGCGCTGTCATTGCGCGTCCGGGTACGAAAGCGGAGATAGCGCGGTGCCTGTGCGACACGGTGGCGGTGAGCGGGACGCGTTTTCCCTGACCAAGACACCACGACCGGAAAGCCCTGAGAGTTGACAGAGGGGCGGACGTTGCGGTAGAATTGTTAGAGTGTGTCAACTTGGGAGAGCAGGGGAAACGATGAGCAAAACAGAAATCAGCGGCAAGCTGGAAGACTATCTTGAAGCAGTATGGCGGCTGGAGGGGAGGGAAGGCCATGCGCATGTTCAGGACATCGCAGACGCTGTCGGCGTGCACAAATCGACGGTCTCCACGGCCCTCCAGAGTCTCTCCGGCAAGGACCTGGTCAACTATGAACCATACCGGGCCGCTACGCTGACGGAAGCAGGTCGTAAGGAGGCGGTGGAGATCGATCGCAAGCACAGGCTTATCCGTAGATTTATGACTTCGGTACTGATGCTGGATGTGAAGACGGCCGACGAAAACGCCTGCCGCGTGGAACATGCACTGGACGCCGATGTTTCGCAGCGGCTGGCTGATTTTCTGGCGTTTATCGAGGATTCAGCGGCCGAAAGTTCCGAATGGCTCGAGGGGTTCAAAGAGTTTCTGACGGAAAAAATGTAGGAGGAGCAGCGTTTCCCGACCACGCTGTTGGGTCGCCCCAACCTGGGATGCTCCCTGTGGGTAGAATAAAAACTGGCAGAAAACGGGACCGTAAAATGGATAACAATTTGCTGGATCTGAAGAAAGGAGAGGAAGCCGAGGTGGTGGCATTCGATGGCGGGCGGATGATGGCCAGGCGCCTGGAGGGCATGGGGATCCGGCCGGGGAAACGGATCTCACGTATAAGTTCCCAGTTCATGGGCGGGCCCGTGGTGGTCTCGGTCGACGGACGCCAGACCGCAATAGGCCGGGGCATGGCGTCACAGGTCAGGGTCAGGGCGCTGGAAGAGGACAACACGGAATGAAGAATTATAGTTCGATCGCACCCGCAACCGGAGATCATTGCACATGAAGAAATTTGCTTTTATAGGCGCCGGCAGTTTTGGGTTCACAAGGGGTCTGGTAAGGGATATTTTGTCGTTTCCTGCCCTGGAGGAATGCGAAATCGCCTTAATGGATATCGACGAAGAAAGGCTGTCCTGTATTGAACGAGCCGTCAATAAAATCATCGATGCGGGAGATTATTCGGCCAGGGTTGTGGCAACAACCGATCGCAAGAAAGCTCTTAAAGGAGCGGATGGGGTACTCATCACCATTCTGCAGGGCGGGGTTCAGGTTTGGCGGAACGACATTGAAATTCCCAAGAAGTTTGGGGTGGATATCAACATCGGCGATACAAGAGGGCCTGCAGGTATCTTCCGTGCATTGCGAACGATCCCGGTTATGCTGGAGATAGCGGATGACATCGAAAAATACTGTCCGGACGCCATAGTTCTTAATTATACCAATCCCATGGCCATGCTCATAAGGGCCGTGCAGGCGCGCAGCGATATCAGGATCAGCGGGCTCTGCCATAGCGTCCAGGGGACGGCGGCGATGCTGGCGGACTGGATCGGGGCGCCGTACGATGAGGTCACATATTTTTGCGCCGGCATCAATCATCTGGCCTGGTTTTTGCGGTATGAATGGAACGGGAAGGATGCTTATCCCATGATCAGGGAAGTTGTTAAAAAAGAGGAAATATACAACCATGAACCCGTGAGGAATGAGATGTTTCTCCATCTGGATTATTATGTAACCGAATCAAGCGGGCATAATTCGGAATACAACCCATGGTTTCGCAAGCGGGACGACCTGATCGAAAAATACTGCATTCATGGAACCGGCTGGAATCCCGGAGAATATGCTTATATCCTGAAAAAGTATCTCGAAAGAGAAAAGAACTGGAAAAGCGAGATACAGCAATGGCTGGAAAAAGACGATATCGATCTGGAACGTGGAAACGAATATGCAGCCTCTATTTTCAATGCGATCGTGGGAGACGGCGCCAGGTTTGAATTTAATGGCAACATCCGCAATTTCGGGCTTGTCGAGAATTTGCCGGAAGGATGTTGTGTTGAAGTGCCCATGCTTGCTTCAAGGCGGGGGATGGAGCCATTGCACGTGGGAACGTTGCCGGAACAGGTTGCGATTTTAACAAGCATCAATGCCCGGTGCGAAGAATTGGCTGTGGAAGGAGCGCTTACCGGAGATAAAAGAAAGGTATTCCAGGCCATTGCTATGGACCCCCTGACTTCCGCCGTACTGAGCCTTGCAGAAATCGATGAGATGGTCGGCGAGATGTTTCAGGCCAATAAAGACTGGCTGCCGGAGTTTGACGTATAAAGCTTGTTGCACTGCCGTCGTCTGAACAATATATACATTTCCCTTCCCTGTCATTTTTTATGAACAAAGAAACTCATCCCGTGTCCGGATTGATGGGACGCATCCAGAAAGCGGAACGCGGTCAGAAACTCGCCATAATCTGCACGGGCGCCCTGATGGTGATGGGCCTTTTTGCGTTTGCGCTCTCCTGCCGGAGCTATTTCAAACCGTCGGACCCGCCTCCGGCGCCCTTGATCGCCGAAGGTCCCCCTGTGCATATCCTGCTGTCTTCAGGCCAATCCGAGCTGACGTTCGCCACCGGTTACGGTGGAGTATGGCGAAATGCGGATCCGGAGAGCGGGGGAAGACGGTTCGGGCCCGGCGAATTGACTCTGGCAGCAACCGAAGAGGGGCTGAGCAAGGACGGAAAAGTTCTTGATAGCAGTGATGTGTATTTTTTGCCCCACGACGGCTTCTTTGAATTCCAGGAGCATACCTACAGGGGAGAACTGCAGGTGCAGATAGCAAGCGATGGCGGATTAATGGCTTTCGAAGTGCTCCACCTGGAAGATTATATTCGCGGTGTCTTGCCCGCTGAAATATATCCTGATTGGCCTATGGACACCATTGTAGCCCAGGCGATCGCCGTTCGGACCTTCGCTTTGAATATGGTCAATGATCCTCAAACCCGGCCCTGGCTGACAACCCTCGACCTGGCTTACCGGGGCGCCGGCTATGAAACGGAGCGGACCGATAAAGCGGTTCTGCTCTCCGCCGGACGGGTTTTAACATATGAAGGGGAGTTGTTCCCCGCATTCTTTCACAGCACATGCGGGGGGCAAACCGCTTCCTCCCTCAGTGTCTTCGGGGCACACGGTATTGCCCCGCTGCGTTCGGTGCGCTGCGGATGGTGCATTCACAGCAGATATGCGCATTGGAACGTTTCCTTCTCCCTGGAGGATATTTCCCGGAAGCTTTTTCCCGGCGCTGCTAAAAAGATAGAAAGCATAGAAACAACATCATATGATGAGGGCGGACGCCCGGAATTTATCCTGATAAACGGGGAGGAAAAACTCCGCTCAAGCGAGTTCCGCCTCACTATGGGCACAATGCAGCTGAAAAGCACCCGTTTTGATGTGAAGATTGCAGACGGCAAAGCGCATTTTTCCGGATCCGGTTTCGGTCATGGCGTCGGACTGTGCCAGTGGGGTGCCCATGGTATGGGACTGGTCGATTATGGCTGGGAAGCTATACTGGAACGGTACTACCCGGGCTCGAAAGTGCAATCCGTCGAAGAATTCCGATGACAGATCGGATGCCTTTTGACTTTTTGATCGGATACACTCTATAATACGTGAACGGCAACCATTGCTCTTTTGTTGCATTCATTACCCCCAATGGACCAATCAGATGCGCATCGGAGCCATCACAGTGAAAGCCGCAGCAACCGCCGCCGGCATTGTCATCGCTTTGGTCGGAATCTATGTTTTAGGTTTTTTTCTCGGCACCGGTGACGGCAAAGAACCCGACATATCGGTGAGACCGGGCGTTTTCAATGGAAAAGACGAGCTGCAGTTTCCTGAAAACGGTGAGAAACGCCGTTCTGTCGATGACCGGATCTTGAATGATTATTTCTCTGTCCTGGAGGCAAGCGATGATCCCCGTGAGCGGCGGCGGGCGGCCTTCCTTCTCCGTTACCTGGCCACTCCCGGCGTGGAGGAACAGTTGTTGAACTTTCTCGCCGACAGCGACGCGATAGTTGCACAGAGCTGTTCCGAAGCACTTATGCGCATATGGATGCAATCCGATTCCCAGCGCGCCAACCACTTTTCCAGGCGCGCACGGAAAGCATGGGAAAGCGGGGAAATCGAAAAAACCATCACACTCCTGCGAAACATGGCCAAGCTGGACCCGGACATCCCGGACATGTACCGCTTTCTGGCCGATGCACTGATGGAACGGGGTGATATTCCCCGGGCAACAGACGCCGCACGGAAGGCCGTCGACTTAAAACCGGAACATTTCGCGGCCCATTATATCCTCGCCCGGTGCAAAGTAAAGCTCGGAGAAGAAGATATAGCAAAGCACCATATCAATAAGGCTCTTGAAATATATCCTACCTACGCCGCGGCCAAAGAACTCAAAGAGAAAATGCAAAATTAGAAGTGAAGCTGGAAGGAACGATCACAACTATAGAGTCCGTATCCTGCCGGGTGGACACCACCCGGGGGGAGTATACCTGTGTTGCCCGTGGAAAACTTACCGAAAGCGATACCGGTGAGAAAAAACCGCTCGCGGTGGGTGACCGGGTGACCATAGAAGTCGATAAGCCATCCGGAAAGGAGGCAGTGATAACGGAGCTGCTGCCCCGCAGGACACGCCTCTCGCGCTCACATCCCGCCAACCCCCGACTGGAGCAGATAATAGCCGCCAATGTGGATCAGGCCCTGATCGTATGTTCGGTGAAGAGCCCCCCCTTAATTCTCGGCATTATTGACCGTTACGTCATAGCAGCCGAATACGGCGGTATCGTGCCTGTCCTCTGTATCAATAAAACAGACCTTGCCGATGAGGAGGATCAGCACCTGGCAGTGAGCGAAATCTACCGAAAAGCGGGCTACAGGGTTTTCCTGACTTCCACAAAAACCGGCGAAGGAATAGACGGGCTGAAAAAAGTATTTCAAGGCCAGACCACCGTGCTTGCAGGCCACAGTGGCGTGGGTAAGTCTTCCCTGATCAATACGATCCATCCGGGACTGAAGCTGAAAACGGCGCCTCTGGGCTGGAAGGGCACGCACTGCACCGCCAAAGCAACACTTATAAAACTGCAGCCGGGCAGCTATGTCGTGGATACACCGGGAATAAGGGAGCTGCAACCCTGGGATATTGAAAAAGGCGAAGTCCAGCAGTTTTTCCCGGAAATATGGGAATGCTCGCCGCAGTGCGCCATGCCAGATTGCACGCATTTGCATGAGCCGGATTGTGCGGTCCAACGGGCTGTGGAGGAAGGGCGCATCCCTGAAATACGATACGATTCATATGCCGCAATTATTGACTCAATCACGACGCAGAGGGTCCCGCGGAACACCGACGTGGATGACCCCGGCAAACAGGTACCGAAACACAAGCGACAGCGCAGCCGCAGAAGCCGCAGACAGGAGCTCGGAAAACTGGTCGATGAATACTGGGACGAACTGGACGATCGATCATAGCCCGCATATTTCATAAACCAAAGATGACGGAGGGCCAAAAAACTCCCTGACAGATGTTCAGGTATCCGCGGACCGTGCGTTTTCCCATTCCTCAAGGGTCATATACACCTCCCTGGCCTGGCTTCCCTTGTAGGGTCCGATAAGCCCGGCGTCGGCAATCATATCAATGAGCCGGGCGGCTCGGGAATACCCGATGGCGAGCCTCCTCTGCAACAGGGAGACGGATCCGCGCTGGGTCTCCAGAACGATACGCGCCGCCTCATCGTAGAGTTCGTCCTCCTGTGTCCGGTCGCCGTCTTCGGCCGTATTTACCTTCTTCAGTTCCTCTTTGAATTGCGGTTCCTGTTGCGATGAAACAAAATTCACGATATCGATGGCTTCGGCCTGGGATACGAAGGTCCCCTGGGCACGTATGAGGCGGCTGCTGCCCGGCGGTATCATCAGCATATCGCCCCTGCCCAGCAACAGTTCCGCACCGTTGCGGTCCAGTATGACGCGCGAGTTGATTTTGGATGACACCTGGAAAGCGATCTTAACGGGGAGATTGGCCTTGATCAGCCCCGTGATAACGTCCGCCGAAGGACGCTGCGTGGCGCAGATAAGATGGATGCCTACGGCCCTGGCCTTCTGGGAGAGCCTTATGACGCTGGATTCGACCTCTTTTGCCGCCACCAGCATCAGTTCTCCAAGTTCGTCGATTATTATCACCACATGCGGCATGTAAAAGGGGACATCGTCGACCTGTGCATCCTCTTCGGGATCGAGCCTTTTGACAATTTCCTCCTCGCCCAACCGATTATAGTGTCCGATATTGCGAACCCCCGTCCGTGAAAGCATGGCAAAGCGTTCATCCATTTTTTTGCAAGCCCACTGCAAGACGCCCGCCGCCTTCTTCATATCGGTTACCACCGGACATATCAGGTGGGGAATGCGCTGATAGTCAGAGAATTCGACCGATTTGGGATCGACCAGCAGCAACTGCACCTCGTCCGGAGTGCGCGTCATGACGATGCTGCAGATGATGCTGTTGATCGACACCGACTTGCCCGAGCCGGTCGCGCCCGCAATAAGCAGATGCGGCGCCATGGCAAGATCAACCATCAGCGGGCTGCCGGCCGTATCCTTGCCCAGGAACAACGGGATATCCATATGTAAGGCTTCTTTCCCGGTCTCGGCAAACAGTTCCTTCAAAATAACCGTTTCCCTTTCGGCATTCGGTACTTCGATACCGATGGTGCTCTTGCCGGGGATCGGCGCAACAATCCTGACGTTGGGCGCTTTCAGCGCGATGGCCAGATCGTCGTCGAGCGATTCGACCTTCGAAACTTTTGTCCCGGGAGAAAGGGCCATCTCATACATGGTAACGACCGGACCGCGCTGGACTCTGACCACCTCCGCTTCGATATTGAACTCCTGAAGGGTCTGTTCCAGTATCTCGCCACGCTCGCGGATCACCTCCTCCTCTTCCCCCGCGCCGGCATCCTGCTCTATCTGGTGCAAAATCTCCCATGGAGGAAGCCGGTATCCGGACCCGGAGGTTCGGTCGGCAACGGGGGGCTGCACAGATGGACGGGCCGGCTGTTCCAGTGCCGGCCCGGCGCCCTCCGGCGCCACGATCTCCGGGGATCGCTGCGGTGTGGCTTTATTCTCGTTCCTTTTTTTTCCTTCCCTTGCTTTCTTCTTCTCCCTTTTCTTGCCGGCCGCAGGCGCCTTTTTCCGCTCAACAGGTACCTTTTTCCGCTCCGCAGACGCTTTTTTGCCCCACCACGTTCGCACATACTTATCCGCCCTCTGCGTGGCAGCGCGGCACAAACGCCCGAGTGCGCAACCAAAGGCGAAGAAAAAGCGTCCGCACCTCTTGATCGCGGCCGGCGCCCGGCTTCCCCCCAGCAGCACGACGGCGGCACCGATGCAGAACCCGCCGCTTGCCAGCAGCCCCGCCCACCCGATAGTCCGGTGCAGCCAACCGGTCAGCAACAGCCCGACGGCGCCAGAGGAAGGCTGCGTAAGCTCCCATCCCTCCGCCCCCTCAGCAAGGAAAGGCAGTCCAAGCAATATAAGCAGGCCGGCAAAACCCAGACAGAACCCCGAGGCCGCCTTCAACCAGCGGCGGCTTCCGAAACGTGTGGCGGCGCCTATCCCGGCCGTGACCAGAATCAACGGGAACCACAGGCTTGCCCAGCCGAAAAGACTCAGACCACGATCGGCCAGATAATCGCCCACATCGCCGCCGAGACTGGTCTTTTGCCCGGATACGACGTAGCTGATAATGCCGACGGCCAGAAACAGCCCCGACACAATCAATAAAAAACCTGCCAGAAATCTGATGAGCTTTTTCCCTTCCATAACAAACACACATAATGATCCGCAATCTGGCAATTTGATCATAGGTTGAGTGCTGACTGCTGAGCGCCCTGCAAACCTGCCATGCAAACGGCAAACTTTCTCACCTGGACGCAGTTCGCTGAAGAGCTGCCGCCGACGAAAGCGCCAGAGTTTATTCTACTGCATCCGGGCAGGGCTTTTCACGGTATCCGGTGCATCACGGTCCGCAGAGCGCCGGCTTGACCTTCTGATCTTCATGCTCCGGCAGGCCTCATAGCGGTGCAATTCCTTCTTTCACCGCTTCACTGATGCTGAGCAGATCTTTCATAACATCGTAGAGACCGTCTCTGCAACCTTTGCGTCCGTAGACGTCGTGCAGCCTGCTGTAGATGGCAAAGAGGCGGTCATAGACCCCGGTGTTCGCATCGTCCGGCCTGTAGACATGTTCTGTTGTGGCGCCCATCCGGGCCAGCGCATCTCCGAAGCATTCGTACCGTCCCGCCGCCACGGCACCGGCGATGGCGGCGCCGAGGGCACATGATTCGCTGGACCGCACGACCTCGATTTCCCTGTTCATTATATCGGCATGTATCTGCATTACGAGCGGATTTTTTCTGGCGATACCGCCGCAAGCCCGCACGCGTTCGACATCCAGGCCATACTGCTGGAAACGCTCCATTATCATTCGGGCCCCGAAGGCGGTGGATTCTATCAGCGCCCGATATATCTGCGCGGGGGTGGTATGCAGAGTCATGCCGAGGAGCAGACCGGAAAGGCGCTGGTCGACCAGAACCGTGCGGTTCCCGTTGTGCCAGTCAAGTCCGAGAAGTCCGCTTTCGCCGGGAAGGATCGCCTCCGCCCCACGGGTCAGGGCCTGGTGGGTTCCCGCCTCCGGGCCCCCGGGTTGGAGGGAGTTGACAAACCAGTTATAGATGTCCCCGAGGGCGGATTGCCCGGCTTCCAGACCGAAGCAGCCCGGCAGAATGCCGCCGGGAACTATGCCGCAGAGTCCGGGGACGTCCGGAATGTCTTCATCCATGCGCGAAACCATCATATCGCAACCGGACGTACCCATGATTTTCACCAGTGTGCCGGGAGCTATGCCGCTGCCGACGGCTCCGAGGTGGCCGTCCAGAGCGCCCACCGCCACCGGGATGCCGGGTGCGAGGCCGAAGTGACGGGCCCATTCCGATGTCAGCATCCCTGCCGATGACGATATGTCATAGGCGGCATCGGGCAGCGTGCGACGCAGTTGCGCAAGCCCGGGATCGATCGAGGCCAAAAACTCCTCGTCCGGATACCCCCCCCACTGCGGGTTGTACATCCCTTTGTGCCCGGCGGCACAGACACCACGCTTGATGTCATCGGGGGATGCCGTGCCGGTCAGCACAGCAGGAATCCAGTCGCAAAGTTCGACCCAGGTGAAGGCGCTGTCAAAAACTTCCGGGGCGACCCTCAGGCAACGGAGAGCCTTCGCCCAGAACCATTCGGGGGAATACACACCGCCGCATTTCTTCAGGAAATCGGGACGTAGCCGCCGCGCGGCCCGGGTAATGCAATCCGCCTCAGCGTAGCCCGTGTGGTCTTTCCAAAGCCAGGCCATGGCATCGGGATTATCGCAGTATTCGGGCGAAAATGCGAGGGGCTCGCCTCCGGAATCCACGGGCAGAGGAGTGCTGCCGGTGGTGTCCACGCCGATGCCGACGACGGCATCCGGAGAAAATGCATCGCAACCGGATGCTTCCTGCAACGCGTCCTTTAAAGAGCACTTAAGCCCTTCAATATAGTCCGCGGGATGCTGACGCGCTAAAAGCGGCTGACCACTCTTGAGGATTATTCCGTCCTCGCCATGGGCGTAGTTCCACACGCCCGTGCCGATTTCCTCACCGGAGTCCGCATCGACAACGACAGCCCGAACACTGTTTGTACCAAAATCAAGCCCTATAGCACAGCCCCTGCTCACAATCTCCCTCCGGGATTCATTGACGCACCGTTCTGAAAGAAAGATTCTGTTTTTCCAGCACTCCCGGCACATGCAGCTGTCGCGGGGCAGAAAACCGCAAAGATGACGGAGAGTTGCAACCGGATTTATTATAGCACGCAGATACGGGGCGAATCAAGGCGATTGGAGAGAAAACGCTTGAATTGCACCCCACCCCAGTGGTAATATATATATGTATGGATCCGGCATCCCGAAGCACCCAATTCTTTTTCAAAAGGAAGCTTGAAAAGAATTAATACGATCCTGACCTGTGTGCTTTATCCGAATTTATCTGCGGCTCGATGGATACTTGCTTATGAACGATCTCAGACAAACGGCGCCAAACCGGCGCCGGGAAAGCCACGAAAAGCACGGAACGGCCCGGACCGTCCCGATTTTGATCGCCTTTCTCTGCACCTGCCTGTGGCTCGGCGGATGTGCGATCGACCATACCATCGTTCCTGTTGAACCGCCGCCGGACCTGCCCCCTCTTGAGGAGTTGAATACACGATGATACTGCACAGCGTGCCAAAAAACGTCTCTTACCTGCTTCTTGCGCTGTTGTTTTTTACCGCCACGGGATGCAGGACAAATCCCGTCACCGGCCGGCGGGAGCTGAGCCTTGTCTCCCCGCAGCAGGAACTCGAGCTGGGACGCGACTATCACCCGTCCCTGGTCATGATGTATGATGCTGAATACAGGGACGATGAAGAACTGACCCGCTACCTCGAGGCCATTGTGGAAAGAATCCACAGCGTCTCGCACCGCAGGGACATGCCGGTGCGCTTCACCCTGCTGAACAGCTCGGTGGTGAACGCCTTTGCCCTGCCGGGCCATGTCTATGCCACCAGAGGACTGGTTATCAAGCTGGAGAGTGAGGCCCAGTTCGCTTCCATTATGGCGCACGAGATGGGCCATGTGGCGGCCGGCCATACCGCTCAAAGGATGACCCGCCAGACACTTGCCGCACTGGGAATCGGGCTGGGCGGATACGCACTGGAAGATGTGAGCGGGGCGCAGGGTATACTGATGGCGGGACAGGTGGGACTGCTGCTGACCGAGCTGTCATACAGCCGCGAACAGGAACGGCAGGCGGATGCCTTGAGCGCATATTACATGACGCAGGCCGGCTGGAACCCCGAGGCCGCCGTTGAAGTCCAGCGGATGCTCGGAGAACTTTCCGACAGAGAGGAGACGGTACTGGCCAAATACCTCTCCACGCATCCGCCCGCCAGAGAGCGCATCGCCGACCTGAGACGAATGATCGACTCCGGTGAACTCCCGCTGAACAGGGTGGAAAACGACGGGGTGTTCGCTGAACGGTGGGCCGAACGCACAGGCAACATACGCGAAGTGCACGATGCATACAAAAAATATGACGACGCCACCGTCGCCCTGGGCCGGGACGAACCGGACGGCGCCCTCGCGCTGACCGAAGAGGCTCTGGAAATGCAACCGCTCCAGGCGCCGTTCCACCGTCTCAAGGGCGATGTCTTGCTCGAGAACGACCGGCTGGACGAGGCCCGCACGGCCTACGAGCGCGCTCGGGAACTGTATCCCGGCTACGCCCATGCCGATATCGGACTCGGACGCATAGCGATTGCGCAAGGGGAGTATAGCGAGGCGGAGCAAAGGTTCCTTGCGGCAGCCGAACAATTTCCCGCGGCCGTTACGCCCCGCCACGGGCTCGGTCTGGCACGCTACGAACAGAACAACTACAGGGAAGCCATTGAACCGCTCGCAGCTGCGGCGAACGCCTTACCGGACAATGCGGAGATCCATTACATGCTGGCGGTCTGTTACGACCGCACGGGCCGCTACGGTGCGGCCCGCGAGAGCTACCTGCTCGCCGTGCAAAACGGACTGAAAGAACCCGAACGCGGCCGGGCGCTTGAACGCATAAAGGCACCCGATTAAGATAAGCATGTGCCAGTACTCAGCGAACTGCGTCAACTCATCCCCAACTTGCCCGGTGCCGGTGGGGAGATTGCGTGGTTTACTAAAAAACTTACAAGCATGTTGCTTTTGCAAGCGATATCGTTTATAATAATGTTTCCGTTTTTACCCCGACAATGGTCCGGGTGAAGGATACAAGCAGGTAACAAAGGAGGTGGGTGCATGTTTGCCGGCAACAGAAAAAACAATGGGGAAGTTTTCACCCTCATAGAACTGCTCATCGTGATCGCCATTATAAGCATTCTGGCGTCCATGCTCATGCCCGCACTCTCGCGGGCGCTGGAACGGGCAAGGCAGGCAAGCTGCCGCAATAACCTGAGCCAGATATCCAGGTATATCGAGATGTATGACGCCGATTACGACGTCATGCCCCCCTTTCTCTCCCGGCTCTATCCCGATGCTCCGGCACAGCTGTTCATATGTCCGTCCGACACGTACGAGGGCATGGCCGGCAGCAAGCCGCCGAGCGATGAACTGGGGCCGTGGGCAGACTACAACCAGTACCCCGAAACAAACGAGTTGTTGCCGGATGATGAGGCAGATTTTCTCCACGAGCTGGGGTATGCTCTCGGCAACAAGGCGGGCGATGGGGACTGGGAAGAATTGGTGTATGGGGACACGAGCGTTTACGAGGAACAAGAGTGGAGGGATGGCGGCTACACGGTCTCTTTTCGCGGAGACGAAAAACATCCCTACGAGTTCCGTAACGATGAGATGGACGGCGCCTCGTATATGTATGAATTCTCCATTGCAGCGGTACCTCCAGACCATATCGGAGGTGATTATTGGGGAGAAGAGAAGACAACATGGCACGATTTCAAGAAGGGCGAGGTCCATGAATATGGTATGATGGTCCCTGTTGTCCGGTGTTTTTACCATGTGCCCGTCGAAGGCAGAGCACCGCACAGGTTGCGTCCGGTCATCAACCTCGGCTACCATTACGGAGTCTATGACAGCCCCCATCATTGGAATGAAGCGTGGTAAAAACCGCAAGAGCATCCTCTCACCTTGAATAACTCTCCCGAAACAAGCGTAACATAACCCACAAAACAATGTGCGACTCCATCTGTGAAAAAACGGCTTCCGCCCTCAGAAACGCGTTTGTGCGTGGGGACCTGTCCGCCCGGTCCATAACAGAAGCTTTTTTCTCCAGGATCGAACAGGTCGAACCCTCCATCGGTACCTTTATCACCCTGACAGAAGAGGCAACGCTCCGCAGAGCCGACGTTCTGGACAAAAAACGGGCGAGCGGGGCCCCGATGGGAACGCTCGCCGGCGTGCCTGTTGCCGTTAAAGACAACCTTTGCACCCGCGGGGTCAAAACCACCTGCGCTTCCCGCGCTCTGAAGGATTTCATCCCGCCCTACAGCGCGCATGCCGTGGATCGGCTGATCGAAGAAGACGCGCTCATTATCGGCAAAACCAACATGGACGAGTTCGCCATGGGCTCCTCTACGGAAAACAGCGCATTCAAGATCACGCGCAACCCCTGGGACACCGGGCGTGTCCCGGGCGGCTCAAGCGGCGGGAGCGCCGCCGCCGTCGCCGCACGCATGGCCCCCCTGGCACTGGGCAGCGACACCGCGGGCTCGGTCCGCCAGCCCGCCGCACTGTGCGGGGTGATGGGCCTCAAGCCCACCTACGGACGCGTCAGCCGCTACGGACTGGTGGCTTTTGCCAGCTCCATGGATCAAGTCGGCCCCTTCGCACGCAATGCAGAAGATATGGCCATGCTTCTGGGCGCCATAGCCGCACCCGACCGGCGCGACTCCACCTGCACCAACCATGCGGCGCCCGATTATCTCGAAACGCTCGAACGGCCCCTCAACGGCCTGAAATTCGGCATGCCTAAAGAGTATTTCACCACCGATGGATTGTCTCCGGTCGCCGCCGAAGCTCTGGATGGGGCAAGAAAAGTCTTCGAGGGGCTGGGGGGGCAGTTCAAAGAGATCTCGATCCCCCACAGCAGGATCGATGTGGAGGACGGAAGGATATCGAGCTTTGCGGTGGCCTGCTATTATATCCTCTGCACCGCCGAGGCCGCCAGCAACCTTGCGCGCTTCGACGGTGTTCGCTACGGACACCGCACGCACGGGGCCGCAGATGTGCTGGAGATGTACAGCAAAAGCCGCAGCGAAGGGTTTGGTGATGAGGTCAAACGCCGTATCATGCTGGGACCCCATGTGCTGAGCAGCGGGTATTACGAGGCATATTACCTCAAAGCCGCCAGGGTCCGCCGCCTGATCGCCGAGGACCTGGAGAGGGCGTTCGATGAAGTCGACCTTGTCTTTGCCCCCACCACTCCCTCGCCCGCCTTCAAAATCGGCGAAAAAACCGCGGACCCGCTGGAGATGTACCTCAACGATATTTTCACCAGTTCGTGCAACCTCGCCGGCAACTGCGCGATCTCGATCCCGTGCGGAAGAAGCCCTGAAGGACTCCCGCTCGGACTCCAGCTGATGGGACCCCGATGGGAGGAACAGCGGCTGCTGTCCGTCTCGCACGCCTACCAGCAACAAACCCGCTGGCACGATGCGGCCCCCCACCATTCGCCGTGAAAAAAATATATTTGCCGGCCTTGTCACCAGTCCGCGGATAGCGAGCACTTCATAAGCGCACATCGGAACACGATTGCCGGTATCCGAATAATATGATGTGTTAGATACAGGCAAACCTGTGTTTCGGCTTATGAAATACGCGGGATAGGCCCGGCGGCCGATCAAAAAGCCATACCGACCGCCAACATGAAAACATTTCCGGTGATGAATCCATGCCCGACAAAACTGCACACGATCAGTGGCGCCTCGCCCTCGTAGCCACGCCGATAGGCAACCTGGAAGACATTACGCTCCGGGCACTGCGCATGCTGCGCGAGGCGGACATCATAGCGGCCGAGGATACCCGGCGCACGGCAAAACTTTGCAGCCATTACGGTATCAAGGCACAACTCACCTCGTTCCATGCCCATAACGAACACAAAAAGACCCCCGCACTCCTCGAACGCGTGGAATCGGGACGGAGAGTGGCCCTGGTCAGTGACTCGGGAACACCCCTCATCTCCGACCCCGGTTTCCCGCTTGTGCGGGAGGCCGTCCGGCGCGGAATCGAGCCGGAGATCATACCCGGCCCGTCCGCACTGACCTATGCGGTGGTGGCAGCCGGACTGCCGGCGGACCGGTTCCAGTTCCACGGTTTCCCACCCCGCAAAGGCGGCAAGAGACGCAATTTCCTGTCTTCGCTGAAGGACTGCGACAGCACGGTTTTCCTGTTCGAATCGGTGCACCGTATCGAACAACTGCTGGAGGATATCCTCTGTGTGTGTGGGGAGGACACGGAAGTGGCTGTGATAAGGGAGGCTACCAAGTTGCACGAGGAACGCCTGCGCGGCGCCGTAGGACAAATCCTTTCCAAACACGGAGGACGTCAATGGAAAGGCGAGCTGGTGGTTGCGATCAACCTCCGGCAATGACGGACTATTGGCACTGCCGGCGCCGGTACACACTGCAGAATCTGAAACCCTGAAGAAAGCGGCCCATCAGACTGTTGTTGCATCGTTTTCTTAACTATCGTCTTCGGTTTATGAAATATGCGGCTTAGCCTGCTCCGCCTTTGACAACATCAACCAGCTGCCAACCGAGACGGCCGACGCCGCGAGAAGCGCCACACAATAACCGGCAAATAACCATGCGACGCCCGGGCTGAAGGCGCCGGCTGCTCCCGTCCCGAGAATTATTCCCCAAAAAACCAGTCCCGCCACCACAACGAGGCTGAATATCGCGGAACAGTGCAGGGCGGCGCGCCGTCCTGTAAACTGCGAGACATAGAACAGAACCAGCATCAGCAAACTCAACACCCACAGAGCCCTCATCAATACAACTCCGCCCGGCACACCTTGCATCTTTGCGCGCGCCCCCGCAGCTAACGTCCCGATGGCCTGAGAAATAATGCGCATACCTTCACCGGCCGGTGCCGCGACCTCCGTGCCGGTCCCTTCCATCAACCACCACAATGCACCCGCCACGACCGCC
>PUMZ01000101.1 GCA_003551565.1 Candidatus Brocadiaceae bacterium
CACCTGAACTGCCCTAATATGCCCGTATTATGCTTTTAAAAAGCGTAAAGGGATTTTTCAAAAAATAGAAAAATCGGGGGAACCTCAGTTAGGTTAAGAACTTTTAAAAAAGAGTGTTGTCGAGGGCCGCCCCAAAGGGACCCCAAAGGGAAAAGAACTTTTAAAAAAGAGTGTTGTCGAGGGCCGCCCCAAAGGGAAGGAGGCCAAAGGGATCCAAAGGGGCCGTCAGAGGGACCCCCAAAGGGACCGTTCCCGTTGTCATCTTGAAATTACCCCTCTGTTCCGCTGCTTTTACGACTCACCAGCGCGCATTGCCAGACCGATACGATAGGTGTTTTCCGTGGGGTTCAAATCATTTCCCGCATAATACAGATGCCATTTACCGTTGATCTTGACCGGACAGGCATGTTGCAGGAACTCACTGTCCCAGTCTTCTTTATTGCCAGTAGCAGTAAATATCGGGTTGCCGGGGTATTTATCCCATGGCCCTTCGGGTTTGAGGGCACGCGCGAGCCCGAACGCCTGGGCACTTTTACCTGCGCCTTTGGGGAAGCCGGAGTAGAGCATATACCACCAGTCACCGATCTTGCGTACCGCCGCCTGAGACACCGACTGACTGTCCCAGTAGTCCTCCGGCCCCGGCTTGATAATGTCCGCCGCCAATTCTTCGAAATGGATGCCGTCCCGGCCGGACGCCACATTGATCGTGTATTGTCGCGGATATTTCGGGTGGTGATAGCCATACCCGCTGTCGAGAAAGAAATAATAAGTTCCGTAGTCTTTGACCACACTGCCCGGGAACACGCGCTGCACCGGCGCCGCCAGTTTATCCTTGGTGAATACGGGATTTTCGGAATGCTTCTCCCACTGTGCTTTCGCCAGGTCGGGATCTGTATTGGTGGCAATGCCGATGCGCTCCTGGATGCCCTGTTTGCCCATGTAGTAAAGGTAAACTTTTCCACCAATCACCTCGACCGCCTTGGTCAGCGCGTAACTGCCTTCCCACGGCGCTTCCGCTTTAATAATCGGCGCGCCACCGTGGATATGCTCCCACTCAAAGCCATCGTTGCTGACCGCGAGTCTTGTGTTGTGCCCATCCTGGTTATAGATAAACATCCACAGCCTGCCGGCGTAGAAAATAATCGAATCCGTGCCGGGACACATGCCCGTCTTGTATGGCTCTCCAGCTTTCGGAAGGACCGGGTTGCCGCTGTGCCGCACCCACGGCCCGACAAGCGGTCCCCAATCATCGCCCGATGCCCCCGATATCGTTGTTTCATCAAATATAGCCATCACCGCGGCTCCTGTGTCTTGAGATTCGCGTGCATTATTTTTATTATTTTTCCTCCTGTTCCACACGAAAGGTGTAGCTTCCGGCTCCGCCGGAAAGAATTAGGCGCCCGTTGCCTAGTTCTCTTACAATTTATATCCCCACTTGTTTTTAATTCAGAACCATTCTCGGGCGACAGAAGGAACGGGATAATGGTTCTTTGGATCAGGACGGAGGCGATTCACCTCAGTAGCAACCAACCAACGGAGAATTTCGGCGCGCATGTTAAGTACAATATATCGATATGGCTGGTCAGGTGTCTGCGGTGTTCGCCAACATTGTTCCACGGACTGCGGATAACTAAGGGAACCCTGATAGCTCCTTCGTAGGGAATGAGTTTCCCACGCTTAAAACCGTGATCACCCATTAGATCACCATGGTCGGTGGTAAAGATGACAACCGTATTGTCTGCTTTTCCTGTCTTTTCCAGGGTCTTCATGATCCGACCGATATTGCGGTCAACCAAATTGACCGATGCATACACGCTGCGTTTATAGTGAGTAGAACCACTATTGCCCTTCTCTTCCAGCCATTCTTGTTGCAGCAGCGGCTTATTGCCTATTTCATTCTCTCTTTTTCTAATGCCTACAAATATCCTCGCCGGTTGTAGATCTTTTCCGGCGGATTATAGGGCTTGGGTTTGCCATCGGAATCCGGCTGGGTGAGGATGCAGACCGCTCTGCCATGGTAAGGTTGGTACAGGACCAGTTCTTCGCGATCGTCACCGCACAAATCAGCGGCCAATGCCTGGACGGCCACCTGCGCCTTCTTAGCCGCCGGTCGCAATACACTTACGACCTGTTGATCCAGTTCGCCGAGGCGGGCGATAACCTTGCCGTTGCCATCGATGACCATCCGGTCTACCGGCACCCACAAGGCATCCTCTCCTTTGCGCCAGCGCACTTTGACCGGCATGTCGGGATATTTGCGCGAATCATCCGAATGCTTGATGCCCGAGCGGTGCTTAAACTCGGCCAGCTTGCGGCCGTCCTCCGCGGCAAAAGTGTTGAATACGCCGTAATGTCCCGACACCAGCATAATCACCTCGAGTCCGGGGCGTTCCGGCAGGAAATTTCCAACCCACCCCGCCTGACCATGCGAAACTTCGTTCTGAGTCTTCTGCCAGACCGTATTGCCCCTGGCATCGAGGCAATAGGCGGGACCGCTTTTGCAAAGGGTAAGAATCAGTCGTTTCTCCCCGTCCAGAATAAAAACATCTGCGCCGTCGACATGGGCTTCAAGGTCGAGGCGGAAAATGGTTTTACCGTCGCTGTCCACGGCCAGCTGGCCGAGCACCACGTCGTCGCGTCCGTCCCCGGTCAGGTCGGTGATCAATGCCTGGTGGCCCATGTCCGCACCGCGCCGCCCGTCTTCCGAACAGGGGCGTCCGCGAACTTCCCAGCGTCGCTTGAGCTTATGATCGTATGCCACGGCAACCGGCGGCAGAGTGCCGGAGGCTTCGTACTTTAGGATGGCTGAAGCCGGCTTATCCGGCCCGTCCAGATGCGCAACCAACGCCTGCGGCGACGGGCGGCTGGGCTTATAACCGCCGGGTTGCCGCGTGGGCATGTCGAAGGGAGATGGGGTTTTGTGCAAAACCACACCGGTCGCTCCTGCGAGCATCAGCAGTTGCGGCTTGCCGTCATTCCAGAACTCTGCCACTACTTCGGTTTCGCCGTCACCGTTAAAATCGTATGCGGTGATTGGCGGGCGCAACGGATTGCCGCTCAGCTTGCTTGTCACCGCCTCGTCTCCGCAGCTCCAAAGGATCTTGCCATCCAGATTCATGGCGACCAGGCGCAGGTGAGCGGAATATCCCTGAACATATGACAGGAGGAGTTCAACCTGCCCGTCACCATTCAGATCGGCCGGCATGACAAACCCTCCAGAGAATTCTCCGAGTGGTACCTTTTTCCAAATTTTCATATCCATAAATGCGGTTACTCCTTTTTTCTTAATGCCAGTCCCTGTCGATATCTTTTTCCAGGGTGGACATTTTCATTCCCGTCGTTCCCTGTATAGTACAGAACCCATTGCCCGTCGATTATCATCGGGCATGCGTGCTGGACAAACGTTGAGTCAAAGTCGCCTTTTTTTCCGGTGCCGGCTAAAATCGGGTTCTCGGAATATCGCTCCCACGGCCCTGCAAAAGGTCCCCGGTCGTCGTCTGTCATTTTTCTTGCCCCGGTAGCATTAACGTTTCGTCAGCCACCTATATAACGACCTTGTTCAGCGCATATTCTATGATATCGGCGGCGCCCGCACGTTTGAGGCGCGGAATGAGGTCTCTGGCGATTTTTTCATCCAGGACGGTCTCCACGGCATAGCCAGATTCGCCGGCAAGGTGGTTTAAGGTCGGCTTTCTAAGAGCGGGCAGGGCCTCAATCACCGCGTCCAGCGACTCCGTCGCAACATTCATTTTGAGCCCGACTTTATTTTGTGCCGCTATCACACCCTGGAAAAGCATGGCGAGATTTTCCATTTTCTCGCGTTTCCACCCGTCAGCCCACGCCTGCGTGGAAGCCACCATTACGGTGGTGCTCTCCATAACAGTATCGACGATACGCAGATTGTTGGCGCGCAGGCTTGAACCGGTCTCGGTAAGTTCGACTATCGCATCCACCAGCTCAAGCACCTTCGTTTCGGTCGCCCCGTGGCTGAATTCGACATGTGCATCGATGTCATTATCCTGAAGGAACTTACGCGTGACATTTACCAGCTCGGTGCTGATGCTCTTGCCCCGGAGGTCGCTGATGCTGTTAATGGGAGAGTCCTGATGCACGGCAATCACCCAGCGAATCGGTACCAGTTGCTGTTTTGCGTAGACGAATTCGGCCACTTTCTGCACACGGCTTTCGTTCTCAGC
>PUMZ01000174.1 GCA_003551565.1 Candidatus Brocadiaceae bacterium
GCCTTCATCATATCCAGGAAAAGGTCCATCCGCTCATATCCGCGTCTTATCGCCCAAACCCGCTCGGCATAGATTGAGCCGTCATCTTCAATCAGCCCCTTCGCCTCTTCAAGATAGTTCCTCAGCTCGTCGCGACGCGGATGGGTCTTGAAGAGCGGAAAATAGGGGTAGCTTGAACCTGTAAAATAGGGGGTATCGGCAAAAGCGGACTCAAGCTCCTCATGGTATCTGCGCATCGGTTCTTCGACCGGTCCGTAGTATTTCCTGTAGAACTCATCAAGCAGCGCATCCACGTCGGTATCCACATCCCACATAAGGCGGGCTGCAAGGTAAAGCGTAAGCGGGTCGTTTGCCCAGCCCTGCCTGATGCATTCCACGCGCATCACACTGATATCTCGCTCATAGAGCGCAGGTATCTCAACGCTAACACGATCGATCTGAGTTTTCGGCAGTTGCACGCAGGCAAGAAAATTGTAATAGCCGCGGTAAAACATCTCATTGACTCCCCTCTCTGCATACTCATCGACAAGCCAGCGAAGCGTGTACCGGTCGGGGCTCATCGGATTGTCCATACTGCGGATACGATCGAGCAGTATAGGTGCAAACACCGGAACTATTCGCTCGTGGTGTTCCACTTCCGGCGGCATCATATGCGCACCATAGGTATAATGCACGATATGGAGGTTAGGAAACTCATCTTCGAGTTCATCAAGTATCTGGTTGAAAAACCAGATATAGCGGTCGGTCATCGACGTGCGATCGCCAAATGGATCGTACACGTCCCGGTCCAGATCCTGGCAATCCTCACACTCACAGTATCCCCCCCCATCGTGGGAAGCCGCGCCCACATACTGCACATCGCCACCCTGATTTTTGGCGCGATCACGGATACCCTCCACGGCTCGTTCGAGAACCTCCGGGTTGGAAAGACAATCCTGCCTGGGACGGCGTTCGCCGTCTATAAGGCTGTACCATTCCGGATTTTCTTCAAAATCGTCGCGAGGGAGTCCCGGGATACCGTGCGCCCCGGTAGAACGCCTCTCTCCCCCCAGACGCTGACGCGCTATCCAGCCTTTCCTGGCGCTCTGCCAGGGCTGAAGCAGTCGCAGGTCCATCGACGGAACCTGGGTCTCCACCTGAAGCGCCAAAGCTACGCTGTCCCCCTCCGGCACCACACGCCCGAGCTCTCCGGGTATGTACCACCTGAAACCAAGCTGCTCAAGAAGTTCATAAACGCCAAACAACGTCCCTTCACCGCGGTCCTGGGGATCGGGGGCAAGCGTGGCATGTTCATAATTTATACCACGGACATCTATCCGGTCTTCGACGACACGCAGGGTGAATGAAGACAGATTGCTGCCCTCCTCAAGCGTAAGCTCATCCAGTCCCGTATCGGCAGCTGCGCCAAGATAGATCGGCAGCAGCCCTTCCGGCTCCTCACCTTCACTTACGACATCAAGTACAGCGCCGGTCATCAGCTCGATGTGTTCCACAAGTTCATCGGCGGCGAGTTGTTCCTTCTCCTCAGGTTCCTCCGGCAACACCACCACCGCACGGCTCTCGCCGTTTTCCACCAGCAGGACATCTGCGGGACGAGGAAGGTTTCATCAGCATTTTATACCGCCATTCAGGGCGTTCCTCTAAGTGATCGATAATTACGCTCGGCCCATGCACACCATGATCCCGGTCAAGCAGGATATTCGTCCCCTCAACTATATCGTAGTCAGGGCGGCTCCAATGGATTCCGTCGCTCGATTCCGCATGGCATAAGCGGGAATGCCGTTCCCCTCCTTCAGTTCCATGAGTAGAATACCAAAGCCGAAAATTACCTGTAAGATCGTCCCGGTGGACGCTGCCATACAGATGAACGCGCCGGAACTCAAAGGGATGCTTTGGTTTGAAGACTGGATTCTCCTCGCATTTCCGAAGTTCACCAAGCATCCTTATAAAACCTGACATTTCCTCACAAAGCCGATTGTCCCAGAACAGAAATTTTAAAGGAAGTGGATGTGTCTGCATAAAAAACTCCTGCTGAAAACATTTTTAAAACCTCTCATAGATGGTAATTCTCCAATCCAGATTAACCCGAACATTTCATAAACCAACGACAACATTTAATATAACGGATTGAATATCAATGTGTTAAGCGTCACCTTCGAGGCTTTTTAAATTAACAGTGTGTACTATCGGGTTCTCAAACGACGGTTTACCCTGTCGGGCGCGTCTTCAATGGATCATTGCTCATTGCCCCTTGTCATCTTCAGCCGCGGGCAGCGCCAGCAAACGGTCCGGATGTTCGGCGAAAAACGGAGGTATTCCGGCCAGATAAACCTCCTTCTTGCCGTCGGCGCGGTTGCCGAACCTGACCGCCCACACCCGGCCATCGCCGCCTTCAGGAACCCTAATGCGATGCCCTTCAAATCCCTGGGTCTCCTGCCAGGCATGATATATCGTATCCTCCAGGCTCGTACGATGATGCACCGGGAAATCCGGCCCTTCGTCGGCAATCCACACATCCAGACGCGCCGGCCCCCATGGCCTCAAAAAAATGGCAAACTCTTCCGTGCCCGGTGGAACATAAAAGTACTGGGTGGCCCAGTGATGTACATGGACATTCTGACTGGCCGAACTTGCTTTGGTCACGGCTCCCCGGTTGGAAACATGGATACGTGTCGGTCCGGAAGCAAAGGTGAAGGTATAAATGCCGGACGCCGGCGCGGGCATGTCCACCAGGGGCTTCTCCTTACCAACCCGGTCCTGAACGCCGACTCCCGAATCAACCTCCTGGTGCATCGGATCCTGAAGTTCAAAGCTGCTCACTCCTCTGCTCGACCAGATTTTGATACGCTCTCCGGCTTCGGCATAGATGAGCTTGACATGCGGTCCCCACCTGTAGCGAAGGGCCCATTGGCGTGATATCTGAGGGTCTGAAGCCCATTCATCGTCTTCCGGCTCCGACACCAGCGGCTCCAGGCGCAGATCATCACCGTCCGACCAGGCGGGCCATTGACCCGCCGGCGGCTCTTCAAAGGTCACCTCGTCCAGCAACGCTCGCAGCTCTTTTTCATCAAACGGTTCGGCATCCTGGTCAGGTGTAAAAGTTCCCATAATACTCCGCCTGCGTCTGTTCGATATGACATGGTAATCAAGAGAATTATAAACACGCGATACGAGCGTCCGGTCTTCATCGCCGGCTTCACCGGCGCGCTCCTTCTCATAAATATCCAGCAGCAGGTAATAGGCCCGCAGGGCGTCCAGACGCGTGAGAACATCGGAACGGCTCGCCATCTCCGACGCCGACTCGAGCTCACGGCGCATGGTATACAGGGTGTGCGGATCAATGTTATGGCGGGCCTCGTCAAGCAGCTTATGATAACGGAGCATCGGCTCATACGCCTCGCCATAAGCGGTCCTCACGAAATCACGACGCAGCTCGCCGATATCGGCATACGGGTTCCACCAGAGCCGCCCCATCATGTAGTAGTGATAACCCCACGGCCCCCAGTTGATATGCGCTTCGGTGACGATCCCGCTCACGCCGTGCTCGTGATACCACTGATAATCCGCCGCGTTCGCCTTGACCTTCGATATCGGCTGCTGCCCCCACCAGCGGGTCATGCCGTCGAAATCACGCATGGCCATCACCTGCGCTCTCGAAGCAAACTCCTCGACGCGGTCGCGGAACGAGCGGTTGGCGACCGAGGAAAGTTCCTGAAAATGACGCTTCTGCCAGGTAGTCATGAACAGAAAGACCCCGGGCGCGGCCTCTGTAACTTCCGGGGGTGCCTGGTGTTCGCTGTAGGCGCAGTAATAACCGACATAATAATCGGGAAACTCTTCGCGCACGGCGCCGGCGATCTCATTGGCATGCATCAGCAGACGGTCGGACAGCGAACCCATAGCGAGGCATTCATCGCAGCGGCAGTACCCCCCACCGTCGGTCGGGTCAATGGACAGGACAAAATAGTCTGCGGCCAGATGGCGGTATCCGATATGGGTGCGAACACTGTCATCCTCTTTCCGTTCCCGTATCGCTTCCAGCGTGTCTTCAATTGCCTGTGCAACCATATCCCGGTTGGAATGGCATAGTTTAAAATTATGGGGATGTCTTTCCGTCCCGAAACGCCGCTCGCCGTCGATTTCAGCAAACCACTCCGGA
>PUMZ01000043.1 GCA_003551565.1 Candidatus Brocadiaceae bacterium
CGGGGCTAAAAAATGTCTCGCCCGTTTCGCGGGCTCAAGAAAAAGACGACTGAATGCCCTTGCCAATCGCAATCTTTAACCTTTTCGGCCGCGCCCCTTGTTGCCGGCACTTGAAGAGACCATCGCCTTCGTGGTACACTCTGTCGTATCGGGAACCCCTGTTTTTGGTTAAAAGGTTGCCGCTTAACCAACTTCCATAACAACAGTTGGGTTTCTGTACAAATAAATTGGCCCGGAAATTTTTGATGTTTCCGGATTAGCCGCGGGATGGGAAGGCAGAAGATCGCATGAACGACAGGCGGATTTGCGAGGTAAAGGGTGGTTGCGTGTTGTGCATGACTGGCCAGAATTTGCGTCCGGCGCAGGCCCTGCTATCTTTCCTGAACCAACCTTCGGTGTGAGTATCCACCTCCTACCTGAGATGACAGATCCGAGGGACGACCTGGAAGACCAAAAACTCATGGAGATTTCGATCATTTTCGATAACGATGCCGGGGGCGACATCGACGATCTCTTCACCCTGGCCTTGATCCTCGCCCATCCGGATCTGCGGTTGCTGGGTGTCACCACCGTCGTCGGGAACACCCAGGCCCGCGCCCGACTGGTCGCCAAGATGCTGCGCCTGGCCAATCGCCCGAAGGTGCCGGTATACGCCGGACTGGGCGTACCCGAGGCCCTGCGGGCTCAGGGCAAGTCGTTCGAGCGCAAGCTCTCGCATACCGCCTTCGTGACCGAAGATGATCCCGAACACGACATCATCTATGAAGATGGCGTCACCTTCATCCTCGACACCCTGCGCACCACCAGGAAGCCCATCACCCTGATCGGCACCGGCGCCTGCACCAACATTTCGGAAGTCCTGCGCCAGGCTGACGAGCATCAACGGTCGATGATCGCTTGTATCGCGCTCATGGGCGGCGAAGTGCACCTGCTGCACACGGAAGCCAACATCAACACCGATCCGGAAGCGGCCGCGTTCGTATTGCACAGCGGGATCCCCATCTTCCTGGGCACCTGGAGCGTCTCGCGCGCACTCCAATTCTCCATGGCCGAGGTCGAGGCCCTGTGCGATGGCAGCGAAGACCCTTTCATTGCCGGACTGCTGACCTGCACCCGCCTGTGGTGGGGCGCCGGCAAAGCAGAAAAGATCGGCCCGGTATGCTACGATGCCTGTCCGGTATTCTGGGCCGCCGGCGAACGCCGGGGCATGGATTGCATCGAACTCGCGCCCTTTCCCATCGAACTCCATGGCATCCACACGCGAGGGGCCATGGTGCTTCATCCCTGGAAGCGCTTCGCCGCACGGCCGGCAACCACGACCCGCGCCGGCATGATCACTGCCGCGGACAGTCTTGATGCGGCATGGTACAAGCAACGATACTGTCAGCTCGTGTTCGGGCGGGAACCATGACCATGTCTTCAACGGCTGCACCCAAAATCTCCGGTTTCCCGGGCGGTGCAGAAGAGGAAGGTCGGTTGGTGTTCGGGATCCCGGGACGGCTCAAGCACTGACCTTCAACGAAAGAATAAAAGGATTCTTATGAGTAAAGCAGACTTTATCCACGCTTTGCAACGACAAAAATCGCCCGGCGGGCCGGTGTTAGGCGCCGGAACGTCGATCGCCTGCCGGGATTTGATGCAATATACCGGCGCCTGGTTTCCGGAGGCCCATGCGGCAGGTGTGGATATCATCGGCCCTGAATGCGCCATCCCGCTGGCAACACCGCTGGAGAATCTCAGGGCAATAAGAACCATCAATAAAAATCACTGTCATCCCATAACTCGCCAAAATGGTTGAATTTTTGGTAACGAACTGTTTGCGATCACCCCTTTGAACGGCCTTTATAACCAATTTTAAGGAGTCGTGGTGTTGCGTATTAATACACATCCAAAACATCATAAACTGGCTGCTGAACTGGTAAAAAAAGCACAGAAAAATGACGGACTGGCGCCTGTCGACCTCAATAGCTTTTGGAACGATGATCAACCGGCCAAAGCCGATCCTTTTGGCAAGGATATCCCCCAGGTTCCGCTTGGGATCGGGATGAGCGGTGAATGCGTGTTTGCCGAACTGGGCATTGAGCAGGATTACTGGCGTTATGGGCGCGATAAGCAATGGATGCTGGAGTTGAACAGACGGTATAATGATAAGGCCGAAAAAATCGTTGGCAAGCGTTTGCTGAACGAGCCGGACCCCGATACGGTGCCGGAGAGCTACCCACGTTTCAAAAAGCTCCACGATGTGTTTGAGGCAGAAAATCAATGGCATGACCGCTCGTGGTGGCTCATGCAATCGGCCGACAATCCATCGGAATTGGATGCATTGCTCGATAGGGTGGAGGGGAGGCTGGAAAATTTGCGTGAGTTCATGTTTCCCGATGATTGGGATGAAAAGCGGGATCAGCTCATGGCAAAAGGCGTAACACCGCCCCGCTACAGGCATCAGAGGGGACCGGTGACGTTTGCAGCTTCCATCTACGGGGTCGAGAACCTGATTTTTTTACTGCATGACAACCCTGATCTGGCTGGAAGACTCCGCGATTTGATTGTGAAGTCGATGCTGGGTATTGCAGAAACGCTCGATCGCGAAGCGGGCGATACGCCCGGGACCGCGCCCAGGGGGTTCAGCTTTGCAGATGATAACTGCTACCTGCTCACACCGGATATGTATGAGTTTTTTGCCTATCCCATACTGAAGGAAGTTTTCGGGCGATACGCCCCCGGCCCGGATGACAGGCGATTCCAGCATTCCGATTCCGATATGGGCCATTTGTTGCCTGTCCTCGGGAAATTGGAGCTTACCGGGACCAATTTCGGGCCAACGGTGATGGTGGACGACATCCGCGCGCATCTGCCCAAAGCGGTTATCAGCGGTCAGCTTGCCCCATTCACGTTCAGCCGTAACGATGAGGAGGGGATTGTTGCGGAATTCCTGCGCGACTTCGAGCGGGCACAGCCGGAGCGTGGGTTGATGTTCGGGTGTGCAGGCTCCATCAATAACGGCTCGCGCCTGACCGGAATGCGGCTCATTATGTCGGCAATACAGAATTACGGAAGATATTGAAGCGTAACCGGTAATCGCTTTCAATGACACAAAGTAATGCCGATGGATTTGATAACGTCCTCACACCTGAACCCACCTTCCCTTCTTTCCGGTTACAGGTAACGCACGAAGCGGTTGTTTTCGTCCACCAGGACTTTTTGGGGCTGAATGTCCGGATCGTCCGTTAATTCAAAGCCCATGATAATCACTCCGTCTCCGGGCCGGATCAGGTGGGCTGCGGCGCCGTTGATGCCGATCTCGCCCGAATCACGTTCGCCGCAGATGACATAGGTCTCTACCCTGGATCCGTTTGTGGTATCGACAACCAGGACCTTCTCACCCACCCATAATCCGGCCTTTTCGATGAGCGCGGAATCGATGCTGATGCTGCCGATATATTCCACCTCCGCACGCGTTACCGTCGCGTTATGAATTTTTGAGCGCAATAGCCAGCGCATTGTTCTCCTCCGTCCGATTAAATTGATTTCTTCCAGTTTTCAGGCTCTCCATACGTTCAGTGGCGCAAATACGACCATCATGGGTGTGCGCTACGCTCGTTCCCGGACGCTCTCGATTGCTTTCTTGTAGGCCATAGCAGCCCGGCGGGCGGAGCGCAGCACGGTCCTGCTTGTGCGACCGCGGCTCTGCGGGTGGAGCCGGTCGTCACTCCACATGCCGGCGACCTCGCTGCCGTTGATTTCCATGACCCGGGCGTCGCCGATCAGGTCGATGCCGAGCAAGTACGGCGTATGATACGAACCGACGTCCCCGAGCGGGGCGTTGGGGAAATCCTGCATCCGCCGCCTTGAGTAGCAACTTATGGCCCGGAAGGCGTGCAATGAAGTGCGGTGCATCCGCCGTTGCAGTTGATCGCCTTCCGCCCCCGGGACCCCCGCACGACGGAGCATGTCCCCTTCCTCGACCATCTCCATCGCAGGGCCGCGGCCCAGACGTGCGAATTGTCCCACCACCTGCGGATTCCCTTCCGCGGACGCAGCGACGAAGATCCGCCAGTTGTAGTCGAGCCCGCCGGCGGGAATGACCTTCTCCTGCAACAGAGCGCCGCAGTCCAGGGCCAGATCCACAGCATGCCGGACCGCCGCATCTTTCCGGGAGGGAATGGAAAAATCCTCAACATCCCGCGCCTGCTCCCCGCGCGAAGGTTTCACGATGATCTCATCGATGTGGCGCTCCGCAAGGGCGTTGAGTGCTTTTTCCACCCTCCCGGTGAGCGGGCCGATGTCCGCGGGAAAGTCGGGGCGGGGAATGAACTCCTCATCGATCGTATTGAATTCAAACCCCGATGATTCCCGGTATTCGCGTAATGCTTCCGTAGTTATGTTTTTATTGGTGGTTATCGTGACGATGGGCCGGGACCGCAAGACGGGGATCCCGAGGTCATGCGGTGCAGGGCCGGTCCACTGGTGGGGGCATACGAAGTGCAGAACCAGCGGCCTGCGAAACGTCGCCAGAAGATAGCGCCCGTCCTCCCCGCGCAAAAGACCCGAAGGCGCCAGGCGAACGGTATGGGCTGCTGATCGTCTGAAAAGTGAGCGCCCGGGGTGATCGAAAGCGACCAATGCGTTGAGTCCTTCCAGCCCGGCGGCACTCCCGAGAACACTGTATGCGCTCACGTTCCACCCGCCGCCATAAATGATGCCGAAATTGCTCCCGCCCTCTGGAAACTCGATATCCTCGGCGACGGCGGGGAATCGTCCCTGCCGTTTTACGCTTTCATACAGTCCCTCGATCCTGTCGAGCAGGTGGGCGCAGTCGGGACGGACGCAATCGATTCCGAGCTGGAAGTGATGTTTCCCGGGGGTGCGGGGGGCATAATCGGTTATGAACCGGCGTGTGCGGCCATAGAGTTCTTTCAGGGCATTTTGCGAAACGTCCCGTATGGTTTGCCCGGCATCTTCCCCACGATGCTCTGCGGCACGGCGCAGCTTATCCCATTGATTGCGCAGGGAGGCAATGGCGTGCCATAGTGTTTCCCAGAATTCGGACTCCTCGCGCAGGCGGGGGAATTCCTGATAGATCTTTTGTTGGGCCGCACAAATCGCGTCAATATGGGAGCGGAGCGCGTCTTGCCAGGATCGTGTGAAGGCCAGCTCTCTGACGGCCGATTGCGTGCGTTCGGCGATGGATCCGGTTATTTCTTCGAGTTCTTCTTCGCCCATAAATCGGGATGGATATGGTGAATGTTATCGGCCTTCGATGATATGTTTGAGTGGTTTGGGCCTGTCGACGCCTTCGATCCAGGCGGGGCGTGCATTCCACGGGGTGGCCGAGAGCACACCGGTCATATCCATCCAGTGCTGCAGACGCGCGGGCGGCAGACCCCAGTTCATGTGGAAGTGGTTTGCGGGCGCGTATTGCTTGTATTCCGACATCGATGCGTATTGGGGGCAGATGAAAGTGTGTGGCCAGGTGGAGGTCGAAGTGCGGCAGACGGCATCGGACAGGGCCGGCGGCAGAGCGATGGTGCGCGCTTCATCCCAGACCATGGAAAATCGGGAGCCCGGAGCACTGAATGCAAGGCGTGCGGCGATGCCGCTGATTTCCGGCGGCGAAACGAAGTTCACCGAATTGCCGCCGCCCGGGAAATAGAATTCATCGGCCAGGGGCAGGTGCACGTTTTGCATGCATTCGGCAGCGGACGAGCCGGGCGAGGCCGCCCAGTTGAAGCTCGCCGAACCGCTGTTGACCCCGTCCACGAATCCTTTTTGGCTCCAGATTTCGTCCCCCCGGCATTCTATGCCCGTTTCCTTCGCAAGCGCCTGGATTTCCCATGGTTCCCATACTTTCCTGAAATCCATGAAAAGCGGCGGAGTCCCACCCGCCAGCCATGTCATGAACAGCATGGTGAGAACTCCCTGCATGTCGGCCTCCGTAGCGTAGGGCAATGGCGGTTTTTCGCCGTTGTGGTCGAAGCTTGAATTGAAAAGGCTCTCCATCACGTCGGCGACCGGAAGTGGTATTCCCCTGTGATCGGAGCCCCATTCAAGCTGCGACATGAAACCGCCACCCACGGCGTTAAGGTCTTCCATGAGATCCCTGACAATGAGGTACATCGCCAGGGACTGATTGAACCGTTCGCTGTCGCCCTTATCTCTTATTTCCAGCCGTTCTCCGACGTGTTCATCGATCCATCCCCTCAATTCTCCCAGTTCCTTTGCGTCGTAGGATTGCTTCTCCAGCATGTCGGCCAGCAGCTTCATGTCCAGGCGAGTGATTTCGATGCCGAAAACATTTCGTGTGGGGTTGACATGGGCCAGGGCCGTCTCCATGCCCATGGAATCGTGCCCGAACACCACGATTCTGCGTCCCTTCAATCCGGCAAAAGTCAGAGCGGCATAACACCAGTCGGAAAGTGACCTTTCGGTATTCTCCGACATCTGCGGGTTCGGGCCGTGGTCCGGCCAAGACCCCACATTGAGGGCGACGAGTCTGCCGTTCTGCGCCAGGGCGCCGTTCATTGCATGGGCGAAAACGACGCCCGGTTTCGGAGCACTGTTTCCGCAGGTGATGTTGACCGGAATATCCTTCGGAAAATGGCTTAAAAGGCTCATGAGAGTGAGCTGGGGGAAAGCCCAGGTATCGGGGGCGCAGACGATAGCATCGACGCCGGCACTCTGGAACTGTTTTGCCACGATGTCGGCCTGTTGTTCCCCGTCGATCAGCACGTCGGACCATACGACCTGCACAGACGGGCCGTCGGGCATCTTCACGTGCTTCGCTACAACACCGGCAACCATTTCTGCAATATTGCGGCATCTGCTGCGGGATGCATCGTCGATGCGGGGATCGCTCGTGGCACAGACACCAAAAGTCACGACACCCGGTTCGCGGCCTTCCGGCATGGGCAATTTTCTCACTGTTGTCATATTGAACCCCGTATTAGCAGATGTGTTGTTTTGCACGAAGTCGTAACGTGACTCCCTCAGAGCCGATAATCTTTCGGAGCGGGGGTAGTGGACAATGATCTCATCATCCCGGCTTCTCCGGATTGGCCCCTCGACCCCGTTTGGCTTCCCGGCCAGGACTCGAACCTGGAACGGCAGGACCAAAACCTGCTGTGTTACCAATTACACCACCGGGAAGCAACAATATCTCGAAAAACAATAAGACCATAGCTGGAATTGGACGGTTTCAGCGGATACGGTCTGTCTCAAAAGACCGGTCCGTCACAAAATCTTCCCATGGCGGTTCCGTCTCTTCCGGTGCAGTCTCCTAGGGGGCCAAATTCGCCGGACGTTCGGCCATCTCGGTGGGGTCCACATCGTCCCAGGTGCTTTTCCTGACAAAAAGCTGTCCGGTAAGAACGGGATGTTCGGTCTCTGTCAGGTTGGCCATTGAACTGGCTTCGTACACCTTTGCTATAACCGCTGTGCCGATATAAACGACCTTTCCGTCCGGCGCCTCGCGGTATATAACGATCCAATCGCCCCTCTGATGGCCCGCTTCTTTTCCGCCGGCGACCATGATGATATCCTGGGGCCTTTCGACCGCGATCACCTCCCCTTCAGGCACAAACTCTTCGGGCTCTTCCACCGCCAGTTTTTGTTTCAGCTCCTCCACCCGTTCTTCCTTCACAGCCAGTTGTGCTTCCCCTTCTTCGATCGCCCCCTGCAACGCCTCGATTCTTTCCCTCAAAGTCAGGAACGAATCCCCGGTCTCTTCCCTGGCCCGGTCCCATCGCTCTTCCATCTCGGAATATTGGGCCCTGATTTCCGCCAGCCTCTCCCCATAGCTGGCTTCCAGTTGTTCAAGCTGCCGGTTGAGGTCGGTCTGCATCCGCTCGAACTCCGCGTCCTTTTCCTCCATCTGGCTGTCAAAGGCCGCCCTCTGGCGGTTAAGCTCTGCAACGCGCTCCCGAAGGGCATCGTAGCGCCGGGAATAATACTCCAGAAGCCCTTCAATTCTCTGGAACTCGTCCTCATCCGGCATGTACTCGCTCAGAGCCTCCCGGACTTCTGCGGTTGATTCCCACGGTAACAGGGGCTGCATGGTCTCAAATTCCCCGGCAACGCCCAGCTTCTCCGCCACTTTCGCATATGTATCCCGATCGTAAATGATTCCATAATCATCCCTTCTCCGCTCCGGCAAATTCCACCCGGCCTCTTCGAAAGCCGGCTTGATATGTTCGGCGAAATCGCGTTGATTGGCATCGATGGCTTCTTCCGCAAGCATCCATTGCTGATACAGATGTATTGAAAGCCCAATCCCGGCAATTGCAATCAATATGAAGACAATGAGCGTGATGACCAGCCCGACTCCTGAACTTCTTCCTTTCGCCATGGTTATTGCCCTCCGGATTGGCGGAAATGATGAGGGTAGTTCAAATAATAAGACTCCATCGACTCCCTTGCGATTTTACAGTATAACCCAAAAACATCGCAAGAGCAAACGAAGGTGTTACAGATTGAGGATCATAGCCTGTTCGTTGCAGTTTGGGAAGTGCAGACATTGCAGGCAATCGCTCCATATCTTCTGCGGCAGTTGTTCCTTCGGAAGATGCCGGAATCCGAACCGGCGGAAATAATCGGGGTCGAATGTCAGTGTAAACACTTTCTCCATGCCGAATTGGCCCGCTTCGTCAAGACAGGCTTCTATAAGCTTTTGCCCGATCCCTTTCTTCTGTGCGTCTTTTTTTACAGCCAGACTTCTGATCTCCCCGAGCCCCTCCCAGCATATATGCAATGCCGCACAGCCCAGTAGCCGGCCGTCTCCCCGGCAGACAAAGAAATCCCTCAGGTTCTCATAGACGTCGTTCAAAGCTCGCGGCAGCATAAGGCCCTCCGCGGCGTAGCTGTTGATCAGCGCCGCAATCTCCCCGGGGTCTTTCAAACCGGCTTTCCTTATCTCCATCTCCGAACCTCGCTGCCGAAAAGATCATTACGCATAAAAAACAACGGAAAAGACTCCAGTAGTGTGCCGCGTGCGGAACGCTGTCGAATTTGACGTCCCGGGCATTATATTGTATGCTTGTCTTAGTTATTATCGGGCGCTCATACCGGGGTTGTGCAAGAATCCGCATCACGATGAACCGGCAATTATATAACAGTTGACCCGGTGTTGCAAACAGGAGGTTATTCCTATGGCAGGACATTCGCATTGGGCGGGGATCAAGCATAAGAAAGAACGGGAGGACAAAAAGAGAGGGAAGCTTTTCAGCAAGCTTTCAAAACAGCTTATGGTCACCGCACGTCAGGGCGGCAAAGACCCGGCGTTGAACATCGCGCTTCAGCAGGCGATCGACAGGGCCAAAGAAGCAAATATGCCCAAAGAAAATATCGAGCGGGCGATCCTCAAAGGGGTGGGCGAACTGGACGGCGTGCGTATCGACAATATCCGCTATGAAGGGTATGGGAGCGGCGGGGCGGCGGTCATCGTCGATGCGGTGACCGATAACAGAAACAGAACAAGTGCGGAAATACGCAAAATATTCGCGGCGCATGGCGGCAACCTGGGGGCCCAGGGCTGTGTTTCGTGGAATTTCGAGACCAAAGGATTTGTGATCGTCAACCGGGACGGCCGCGATGAAGAGGAACTTTTCGACACCGCCGTGGAGGCCGGCGCAGAGGATTTTCAGAGAGCGGGGGGATCCTATGAACTGATCTGTGCACCGGTCGAGTTGCAGGACGTCTGTCAGGCGCTGGAAGACAACGGAATACATTTCGAATCATCCGAGATAACGGAAGTGCCCCAGAGTTATGTGGACCTCGATTATGCGCAGGGACGGAAGATTCTCGCAATGATGGAAGAGCTTGAAGACCACGATGATGTCGGCAATGTGTATTCAAACTTCAACCTACCGCAGGAGCTTGTCGCTGAACTGGAGGAGTAGCAGCGGTTGCTGAAGCGTTGCATCCCAGGACATGTTTCGCGAAACCATTGAGTCCCTTATCGACTGTTTTTTCCCGCCGCATTGTTATTGCTGCCGGCGGCCGTCGGGCGGTGCCGGGCACCGTCTGTTATGTGCAGGTTGTCTGGCCGGGCTGGGTCGGACCCGTATCAAAGCTCCCCTCTGCAGGCTCTGCGGCCGTCCCTTTGCCCCGGATGTGGAGCTCGAGCGCGCCACGTGCCTGAGCTGCCGCATAAAAGCTCCGTTTTTTCTCAAAGCACGCGCCCTCTTCCCCTACCGCGGCCCTGCGGGAGCGGTGGTGAAGGCTTTCAAGTACCAGGACCAGTACCATGCAGGTCCCGGGTTATTGGACGTGGCGATTGGGAAGGGCTGGTTCCCGGACGCGGTCAGTGCCTCCAACCCTGTTGCAGCGGTCCCACTGCACAGGCGACAGCGTTACAGGAGGGGATACAATCAGGCGGAATTGCTTGCAAAAGGAGTGGCAGAACATATATCGGGACCGTACATGCCGGGTTTGCTCAAACGGGTGAAGGACACGCCCTCCCAGACGCAGCTTTCCGTCCACCAGCGGATCGAGAACGTCAAGGGCGCTTTTGCCGCCCGCCGGGCGGATATGCCCGAAAACATCTTGCTCGTCGATGACGTCCTGACCACCGGGGCGACCGTTAATGAATGTGCCAGGGAATTGAAGCGGGCCGGTTGTCAATCCGTCTTCGTCTTCACGCTGGCGCGTGCAACGCCGTGAAGGCCGCGTCCCCGCGCTCCGCCCGTTTTCCCGGCATTATCCGGGCGGCTCGGCGTTCCTGTCCCCTTCACCCGCCTCCCCGAGCGTCTGAGAAATCATCTGCAACAGCATTTTTTTTGACATCAGGCCGATATAGCGGTTCTGTGCATAAACCGGCAGATGATCTTCCCCGCTTTTTTTGAAAACATCGAGCGCTTCGACCAGCGAATTCCGCGGCTTGAGTGCCGGTTGCTGCCCTTCCGGCGGCGGCTCCGTTGTTGCCTTTTCAGAGACCTGTTCCAGGGCGTCCTCCACCCTGCATGTGAGCAAGGAAAGCTGGAATCTGTGCTGGCCGAGAAACCGGTCGACGAATTCATTGGCCGGGGATTCAACCAGTTCGGTCGGGGTGGAAAGTTGCTGGAGCCTGCCCTGGTCCATAAGCGCTATGCGGTCGCCCATTTTTACGGCTTCGAAGATATCGTGTGTCACAAAGATGACGGTCTTTTCGATCTGGGTCTCAAGGTCCAGGAATTCGTCCTGCAGAACCTCGCGGTTGATGGGATCCAGAGCGCCGAAAGGCTCGTCCATCAGTATAAGTGGCGGGTCGGCCGCCATGCACCGGGCCACGCCGATCCGTTGTTTCTGTCCGCCGCTGAGCTGGGCCGGGAACCTGTCGTAGAACTCCTCGGCCGGCAGTCCCACCATATCCAGCAACTTGCCGGCGCGCCGGCGGATATCATCTTCTTCCCATTGAAGAAGACGCGGCACGACCGCTATATTTTCACCCACGGTCATATGGGGAAAAAGGCCGATATGCTGAATGGCATAGCCGATATTGCGCCTCAGGGCGATAGGGTCCTCGTCCATGATATCCACGCCCCTGATGAGGATCCTCCCCCCGGTCGGTTCAATCAGCCGGTTGACCATCTTCAGGGTGGTGGTTTTGCCGCAGCCGCTTGTGCCGAGCAGCACCAGCAGCTCGCCGTCTTCGACTTCCATCGAAAGGTCTCTGACCGCTTCGACGCCTCCCGGATATGTTTTGCTCACATTTTCGAAAGTAATCATGGCTATTAAAACTTTTTCAAGCTCCTTTTTGAAAAAGTTTCAGGTCTTGTCGATTTTGAAAATACCGACGAGTCCGTGCGCGCATCCCTGTCCGTCCTGAAGGGAGGAGACGAGGTTGCGCAGCGAGTAACCGAGCTGCGGTTCGATAATATTTTCCCGCGGCAGCCCGCTTTCCATCCACCCGACGTTCTCCACCACCAGCCTGATGTGCTCCATCATTTTGCGCAGCGGCCTGGGGTAGGATGCCGGTATGTCCGGAACGGCGCCGGTGTAGCTGCGTTTCGACGGGTCGTAGCATCGCACCAGCCCGGCGGTGTAGTTGACGAGCCTGTTCCAGCACATCTGCACCCTGTTGAAGTAATCGTTGAGAAAATCGAATTCCTGTTTGGGCATATAATCTATTACCAGCGAGTCGAAGTCGGTTCGCAGCCCGCTTTCATGCAACGAATTGACAGCCCGCCGCATGGGCTGCGCATAGTGGTTGTAATCGCCGGTATCCATATGGCGTCCGGTGAAAATTGAGCGGTCAAACCACCTCAGCGGCGTGATCTCGATGCCGGCGCGTTGGGATGCTTTCTGTATGAGTTTTTCGGCTTCTCCCCTGGACATCAACCGGAGGGTCAGATGCTGGAGTTCGTCGCGCCTGCGCTCCCTTTCTTCCTTTTCATAGATGTACGAGACGACATAATCCATGTTCTTAAACTCGTCCAGATCGTTCGTCCACAGCGACTGCCATTCGTAGGACCAGCGGCCCAGCCAGTCGCAGGTGACGATGCTGTAATTCAACGTGTTTTCTGCTATTTTAGCCATCATCTCCACAAAGGTTTCGTCGTCGTTGTGGTGCGAGCAGGTTCCGAAAGAGGTGAAATACAGGTCGTAATTCTCCTCTTTGCTCAGTTCCAGGCCGGTGCAGAAATCACCCTGTTCAAAGATCATTTTGGGATTGTTCCCGTAGATGCCGCGCGCCTGATCCAGAAGGTCCTCGTTCAGGTCAATGCCCTTGTAACGCCCGAGCACTTCGGCCGAGATCAGATCGATCTCCACCTGCTGCAGGCTGGGATCCTGCTGCCTTACGCCCTTGAGCAATTCGTACCCGTCGGCGCTGCCGCAGCCCAGATCCAGAATGTGCAGACGTTCCATGCGGTAGCGCTGGTGTTTGATCAGGTTGTGGAGGTACGGTCGCAGGTTGGCCCTGGTCGTCTCATCCTCCCAGTAACGGCGAACGTTATCGTATTTACCCGTTAGGCCGGACTGCTTGGCGTAGAGTCCGCTTTTAACGGCTTCTGTATATGCTCCCATCTGCTCGTCGTGTGAATTTGCTGGCATGGTGCTGTCTCCTCGAAGTCTTGAATGTTCAGAATCCGCGATGAACCCGCCGGGTTGTCCGGGCGTTTTATCATTGCAACGTTTCTTCCAGAACTCCCGGAACATTGCTGCGGATATCGTTTTGCACCGCTTCCGGCAGCGGATTGCGGCTTGCATCCAGTATCTGATTGTATTTCTCGTGCGCGGCTTTCAGTGCTCCGCCTTCTTCGTTTTCCAGCGGATAACAGATGTAGATATCTTCTTTTGTCGGCATGGGAAGATGGTACATATATGTTTTATGGCTCGTCTGCATCACCTCGCGCACCGTATCGAGCACGCCCTTCTGAAGATCCTCGCTGATCCTGGGCCGGGACATCGTGTATTTCACCATCCCGATGTGCGCATCGTCCAAAACGGCCTGCTCGGGGCAGAACATACTTGTTCGGTCCAGCAGTCCGAAGGCGTAGTGCACGTATTGAGCACCGCTGCGGGGCACAGCCATGAGGGTCAGCATTTTCTCCGCCGTTGTCTGGATGCCGGGGCGGTCGTTATCACCCACGTTCGCGGTTGAATACGAGGGGACACCGTAAAAACGCGCCATCTGGGCACAGCTTATGTTGTAATGGTTGAACTCCGGGGCTCCGTACATGTCTTCCAGAGTATCCAGGCGGCTCCGGACAGGTACGCTTCCGTACAAAACCGGGGTTCCGGGCGAGATCAGCTGGGCAATTGTTATTCCTGCCAGTATTTCCGCATTGATCTGGGCGACCATGCCGAACTCGTCGAACGCCGCCGTCGTCCCTGCCATCGGTGAGCTGGAAATCACCACCGGCACGCGCTTGCGCGCTATGGCCATCAGTTTGGCAGCCGTATCTTCGACCACCTGCAGGGGGCTTTTAATGACGCAGGTGATGAACGATATGATGGGGTTGTCCTCAAACGCCTTCTCCCCCCCGGCGATAATTTCCCCCATCCTCACCACATCATCCAGGGCCCCCAGGTTGGTCAGGCCGGCCTGGACGTGTTTTGTGATATTGTTCAGGCTCGCCAACAGTTTGTTGACATCCTTGTTCTCCGGTGTTACGGATTCGTCGCGTATATTGACGCAGCGGATGAAGGAGTCGAGATTCGGAAGGTTTTCGGCCAGGTGCGCCGCATCTTTCAGGCGCGCGATACTGCCGTTGCGGCGCGTGAATTGTGGATTGCCCGCCGCATCAAAATCCACTTCGAGCCAGATATTGGTCTCGGAGCCGCTGACGAATCGCACCCTGGGCTCGGAGGAATCAAGGACGAGCCGGTTATCGGGATTCCGGGCGCCCAGCACCACGGTGGAAGGGGCGGTCTGGAGAGCTTTCTCCACCAGATCGGACCCCAGCCGCACTCTTGTGGCGCCTTCGGTCTCTTCCAGTTCGGCGCCGGCGTCCTTGAAAAGCTGCGTAACGTCCTGGTTGTAACACAGCAACCCCGGATCCTGAAGCAGTTCCTTTGAGGTGGCATCGATAAGTTTTATCTGTTGCTCCGACAGCCTCCTGTCCGGATTTTCTACCAATACGCCTTCTCTTTGTTTTTTCATATCGTTTTCTTCAAAAAATGTTTTTATGGCAACAGCTTTTATGGGACGACCTGTGACGAATTGTTGACATACCGCTTTTTCAGTAAAAGAATCTCACATGACCCAACGAATTGTCCGGGACGTAAAAATCTTGAGCCCCGCAATCAGTAAGGGGGATTTGTTCCTTCCAGCTCGACGACATTGTGCGCTATCGGGTTTCTTGAACTTATCGCCTCCAATATGGCATCTGCAACATCTTCGGCATGCAGGACTCTGTCGGGGTTGACCGAGCCTTTGTATTCGGCTTTATCGAAAAATTCGGTCGCTACGGTTCCCGGCCTGATCTCACTGACGCCCACCTCCAGCGCCTTTTCTCTGATCTCTTCCCTTAAAGCGCTTGCCAGCGCGCTCACCCCGGCTTTGGCGGCGTTATAGGCACTGCAGTCCGCCGCCGTTTTAACAGGACCCCACAGCGACGTGACAAAGAGCACCCGACCCTTTTTCAACCTGTAAATATGCGGAAGTGCGTAATGGGTCGCCATAAAAGCCCCGGTCAGCATGACATCAACCTGCTTGTTCCATTCATCAATGGACATTTTTTCGACGGGCTTGAAGATGCCGAGCCCGGCGATATTGACCAAAATATCGATGCGACTGTATGTCCCGGCGGTTCTTTCGATTGCACTCCTAACCTGCGACTCGTCGGTGACGTCGGTTTTCAAAACAAGCCCTTCTCCACCGTTATCTTCGATTTGCGAGGCGACGGCCTTCAGCTTTTCTTCCCTCCTCGCCAGCAGGGCCACTTTCGCCCCGGCCCTGCCCAGCTTCAAAGCCGTTTCCTTACCGATCCCCGAACTTGCGCCGGTTACGACGGCGACTTTGTTTTCCAAACTCATCCTGTATCTCCTCAAGGATATCTTAAATTTCTCTTCCTCTCCTCTGCCGGTCCGCAACGCGGACGCGTTTTTGGGCGTTCGGGTGTCCGGATGGCACATCGTCTGTTCCTATCGAATCACTCATAAGGCCCTGATAGTTGCGAACTGCGCCACCAGTCTCTCGCGCGTCTCGTCCGGCAGTTTGTCCACCCGGCCGGCGCCGCGGACGTTGTTCACGAATTGCTTTGCCCTGCCGAGTGCATCGTCGGCGGGACTGTAGTTTTCCCTTTTGCAGCGATTGGCCAGTCGCGGGATGAAAAATTCATCGCGCATGTGTTTTACCGTATGCGGTTCGGCCAGGTAATCCTTCCCGGGCCCCTTTTCAAGGAGCAAATCCAGCCCCAGCGTGTCATCGTCGACCTCGATACCACGCAGTACCCTCTGGCACATACCCAGTATCTCGTTATCGATAACAAGCTTCTCGTATGATACGGTGAGGTCGAACTCCATCAGTCCGGCGATGTCGTGGATGTAGTTCGCGCCGGACATGGCGGTTATGAGACCGGACATGGCGCTCTCATAGGCGCACTGCACGTCCACCGATTTTGCATCCGAAGTCCCTGCGGTAGCGTATATCGGGATCTTGAAATACTGCGCCATCTGCGCCACGGCCGAGTTGATCATCCCGCGCTCGATCGGCCCGCCCAGGTTGCTCATCGACCGCAGGTCGCTGATGGAGCCGACGCTCCCGCAGATGCCGGGCGCCCCCTTGTTGACCGATTGCACCAGTGTGATACCGGCGAGGGTCTCCGCCGTATGGGTCAACACGTTGCCGGCCAGGGTGACCGGCGCCGTCGTGCCGCACATCGGCTCGGTGGGCACCACGACCGGCAGTCCTTTACCGGCGAAGAAACATGTCATCTCGCCGTAATCCTTGTCGATTTTGAACGGACTGATGATCAGTGTAATGAACGACACGAAGGGCCGGTTGCGCAGGTTGTCCTCTCCTCCTGCGACCATCTCGGCCATTTTTACGACCTCTTTGCAGCCTTTCAGGGAATAGATGCCGCCCATAACGTGTTTTGTGGTGTTATTGAGCGAGTGGAAGAAACGGTTGACATCGATCTCGTCCTTCCGCTCGATCTCGTTGGGAAAGACATTGATGGTGAAGACGTGAACGTTCTCCAGCTCCTCCACCATCCTGGCGTTCAATACGACATCGTTCAGGTCGGAGGGGCGTCTTTCCCCGCTGTCGGGGTCCAGAACGTAGATGGCCGTCCCTCCCGTGCCGTAGTGCACGCGGCTTTCCTCAAGGACGGCGTCGTAATTGCCATCCCGCCCATAAAGTGTTATGGAAGAAGGGTTGGAATCGATCGCATCTTCGACCATACTGCGGGGGAGCTTGACCAGGTTGTCGGCCGCATCGACGTTGGCGCCGGCCTTTTTGAAGGCGTCCAGGGCCGTGGGAGAATAGACGGCCATTCCCGATTTTTCCAGTATTTCAAAGGAGGACTCCGCGATACGGTCGGCATCCGAATCGCCGAGGGGTTTGTAAATGCCGCCCGGGAGGCCGGGGTTTTTATGATGTTTTTTCATTTTAGATTCACCTTAAATCAGATGTTCATTCGAAATTAAACGTCGGATACATACGGAAAAATGCCCGCCGGGGTCCTGGTGAGAAACCGTTTTCTCGCGACCAGCGCACCGCTCAGCCTCGCCGGGAGGGACATCCTGCCATCTGTCAGTTATCACCGTCCCCGTGATGGCCTGCATGCAGGCACCTTGCCGCCACGATTCCGTCAATGCCGTCTTGCGCGAACAGTTCTTCCACTTCGTCGGCGGGGCAGCGGCGGTCTTTGAGTCTTCGCTCCAGTGC
>PUMZ01000253.1 GCA_003551565.1 Candidatus Brocadiaceae bacterium
ACGGCAGCCGCCCGCCGGCGGGCGCTTCGGGGCCGGAGCAACCGCAATGGGCGGCGCAGGATGTGGGCAAGACCTGGCAGTTGCGGTTTTTCCACATGGCGATACGTCTGTGGGGGCGGCGCGGCGCCTACCAGATCATGTACTTTGTCGTGTTATGGTACATCATCTTCAACCCCGAAATACGCAGGCGTGCGCGGTACTATCTGGACAGGCGATTCCCGGAACGGAAAAACGGGATTGGCCGCTTGTGGGACAGTTACCGGCTGGTCTGTTCTTTCGGCCACATCCTGATCGATCAGGCCGCACTGCTGATCCAGGGGCCCGGAATCCTGGAGGCGGCCTGCAGGGACGAGGCGGAGGTCAGGCGGGCCGCTGCGGCCGAGGGCGGCGCGATACTGCTGGTCTCGCATGTCGGATGCTGGCAGATCGCCATGACGTCGGTGACATTTCTCAACAAGCCGGTCGCGGCCGTGATGATGCCCCAGGCGGAAGACTCGCCCGTAGCGGCTATGGCAGGCGATCAACTCCCGTTTTCGATCATCGACCCGCGCAACGGTATGGAAAGCGTCCTTGAAATGATGCAGGCGCTCCGGGAGGGGAAGATACTGAGTATTATGGGCGACCGCGTCTTCGGCGGCCGGCAGAACAGGGTCCATACCGAGTTTTTGGGTGATGAGATCGCATTGCCTGCTTCGCCGTACAGGCTTGCCGCCGCGGCAGGGGTTCCAATCCTGGTTCTCCAGGCCGCCAGGATGGGGCCCGAACGCTACGAGATCGGGCTTGCGCGCATTATCGAAGTCGAACGGGAGCGCGGCGCCGGTGAGGATTATTCCCTGCCTGCAAGACGGTTTGCAGAAACCATGGAAGATTTTGTCGAACAACACCCCTGGCAGTTTTTCAATTTTTTCGACCTGTGGGGGCAGGAACCTTATCAGCAAAAGGCCGAAGCCGACTGAGTGGCGCGCCTGCCTGCAGTTTTCCGGATAAGCATTACAGTGCCAATGACTGCATGAGAACGGGGCGATGGTCGCCTCGCTCATGCTGCCATCGGATCCGTCGGCCGGAGCCGACGGCGCTTCAACAGACCCCGAGATGAGGAGGTTGCACATGCAAAAGGGTATCGATTGCCATATACACACGTTTTACCAGAGATGCGGGAACGAAACATTGTCGGTCCCCAACATCATCAGGAGGGCCGAAGCCATCGGCCTCAGGAAAATTGCCATTACCGACCATCTCAACCACCTCGACCGGCTGGAGAGGTTCCGCTACATCAAATCCGATATCGATGATGTTGAAACGGACATCGAGGTTTTTTTCGGTGTGGAGCTGAACTATCAATCCTGCGACGGGGACTTTGCCTACAGCGAAGAGATCCACGAGGAATTTGGATTTGAGGTTGTCATCGGCGGTATCCATTCCACTTATACCGATTCTGCGGATCCCGAAGAAATCCGCGACATCCAGCACAGGCATTTTATGAAAACAATGCAGAACCCGCTTCTGGACGTCCTGGTGCACCCTTTCTGGTTCAACAGGGATACAGTCGGGTCGCAGCCACCGGAATTCTGGGAGGAGATTATCCTTTCCATCCCCGATAACATGGTGCGTGAATGGGCCGAAGCGAGTGCAAAGAACAGGTGCGCTATCGAAGTCAATGCTGATGCCATATTTTTTAACACGACGTTCAGCGACAAGTTCAGGGAAGCCTACATCGCCTTCCTCAAAAGGCTCAGTGGCAGCGGCGCTCTGGTGACGACGGGCAGCGATGCCCATGATATCAATGCGCTGGGGCGGACGTATTACATCGAGGGCATCCTGCATGGTCTGGGGGTCCCGGAAGACCAGGTATGGAAACCCGAAAAAGTCAGGGGATGATAAAAGATGCACAACAAAGAGCTTTATACTCTGTTGCATGACGCTGTGGATGGTTCATGGCTGATGGAAAAAACGGAGGAACTCTGGAAGATCGAACGCGGGCAGTGCCAGCGCAACTACCGGGAATCGTCCCGGTTCGTGTATGACATTTTGAAGAAAAGCGGCCTGAAGAACGTGGCACGGATACCGTTTCCCGCCGACGGGGCGACGGTTTATCAGGATAAAACCATGCCTCTTGCATGGGAAGCTTCGGTGGGCAAGCTGACGGTGAAAAAATCGCCCGTAGCGTTTCACGACCCCGTGGTCGCCGACATAAGCCGCCATCCATTCCATCTTGTGAAGGGATCGTGCAGCACCGCGCCCGGCGGCGTAACCGCCAGGTTGATATCGTATGAGCAGATGTATCTGGGCGCCGATACGCGCGGCGCGATGGTCATCATTCCGCCGGATACGGGCCCGAGGGAGAGGCGGCGGGTCTACAGGGAGATCTGCGACTTCGGGGCAATGGGTGTGGTTTCGGACTGGTTGGGCACGAGGTATGAGACCCCGGATGCTCTCCATTGGGTCAACGGCTGTTCGGAAGGGCCGCAGTGGCATATTATCCGCACCGACAGGCCGCTGGTGGGGTTCAGTGTAACTCCCAGGATCGGCGACGGGCTGAGGAATGCCGTTCGCAGGGGAAGCGTTATCCTGCACGTCGAAAGCGACGGCAGGAATTTCGAAGACGAGATCGACGTTGTAACGGGCGTGATACCGGGGCGTGACGGGAGGGAGGTGTGGGTGCTTTCGCATCTTTACGAACCGTTGACTTCCGACAACAGCGGCGGCGCCGTATGTACGCTTGAAATTTGTCGTAAGATCAACCAGCTCGTCTCGTCGGGCAGACTCCCCCAACCCCGGTTCACGATACGCCCGGTGTTTGGCCTGGAGCTGTACGGTTTTGCGGCCTATGCGGCCTCGAGAGGAGGTTGCATGAGCGGGGAAGTCGTCGGGGCGATCAACATCGATGATGCCGGCGCCCCGGGAAAGGGGCGCATTGAGGCGAGGCTGGCTCCGCCTCCTTCCGCTTTCGCCGGAGATCACCTGGCGGAGGAGCTCGTCAAAGACTGCGGCGATGAGCTCGATGCCGAGGTTTGGATCAATGAATCGGGAGGCTATGGCGACGATACGTTCCTGAACGATCCGACGACCGGCATTCCGACGATATGGTATCATCCCGCTCAGGAGATGTGGCATAATTCCATGCAGACGATGGATATCATCGATGAAGATTTTTTCCGGAGTTATGCGGCCTTTGCCGGAAGCTGGATATGCCGCATGTCGGGGCCGCTTTCTTCCGCAGATGTCGGGAAGTGTTACCGGAAAGCCCGGAAGAGAGTGGAGCTTGAGTTTGACAGGATAACGGAAGCAATGTCTGCGGGAGGGGAGGTGGGCGAAGAACGCGGGAAACCGGAGGCGTGGATGGCATGGAGGTTTGAAAGGGAACGGCAAATTCTTGAGGACCTGGGAGATCTGGCCGGAGACGGAGCGCGGCAATGCGCGGAAGAGTCCGTCAGGGATCTCGAACAGTTTTACCGCCGGAAAGCCCTCGAGATCGAGCGGAAGGCGGGCGCCGCATCGGAGGGCAAGACAAGCCGAAACGGCAAGTTCCGGGAGATAGCGGCATCCATGGTTTCAGAGAGGGCGACCGTGGGTATGCCGCACGACCTCAGCAAAGCACCCGCCGCCGTTCGCCGGCACGAAGATGCCATCCATCACCGAATACTTGCAAACATGGATGGGGAGAAAACTCTTGCCGAACTCATCGGGAGAAACGAATGGGAAACTTCTCTTGCTTCCTCCGCGCTGCGGGCGGGTCAACGGAACGTTTTCTCGCCGTTATCCGAAGCAGCGGCAAAACGGTACGTTTCCGCTGTTGAATACCTCACGTCGCACGGATATCTCCGCACAAGGTATGATGCAACAGTGAAGAAGGAAGACATTTTATCGGCACTCGAAAAAGCGGGGTTGGGCAGGGGGGATGCCGTGATGGTTCACTGCGCACTTTCCCCTTTCGGCCATATCGAGGGGGGAGCGGAAACGGTTGTGGACGCTTTCCTGGAGACTGTGGGCGAGGAAGGCACCATCATTATGCCGGCTTTCACCTTCAGCACCATTTATATCGAGGGTATGGGGCCCGTGGTCACGAAACGGAGGTTCTTCGATAAGGGGGATACCGGACAGTTGCGGGTCGGTCGTGTCGCCAAAGCTTTTCTCGAACGCCCCGGAGTCAAGCGGAGTGCGCACCCCAGCCATTCTTTTGCGGTCGCCGGGAAACATGCGGAGCAATGGGCCGGGGCACACCGCGAAACCGACGCACCCTGCGGCAGGACGACACCCCTGGCAAAACTGCCCGGGCATGACGGCAAAATAGTGTGGTTTGGCGCCGAACTTGCCACAACGACATTTTTCCATTTTCTTGAAAATGAAAAAGACATGCCGTATCTGAAAACCGCAATCTGTTTCGCACGAAATGCCGGCGGCCGCACAAGGATCGTGACCGTTCCCCGCAGCGTACCGGGGCACCGGGATTTTTATTGCGATGATGCGGAAGAGAATTCCAGGATCTATCGGAAATTGATTGCGGACGGGCTGGAAATCCGGCGGGTCCCCCTCGGTTTCGGCGAGGTGAAAGCGATAAGTGCCGGACAGATGCATTCGCTGGGCATCGCAGCACTCGAAGACGATCCTTCGGTTCTGCTTTGCGACAATCGCGACTGTCTTTTCTGCGTTGATGCCAGGGGGCAACTCAACGGCCCGAGAAAAAACGGGCTCAGGGCATATCGAGGATAACATCCTGCTTTTTCAGCCGGTTCTGCATCCGTGATATGTCGATCTCGCGGACACCGGTTTCACCCTCCACTGCCAGCGCCGCCGCCGCGCCCGCCGCCTGCCCGGTCACGGCGCAGGCCGGGATGGCGCGCGTGATGTCCCACATCCGGTCCGTCACCGAAATGCAGCGTCCCGCGGTCAGCAGGTTGGGCGTTTTCTCGCCCCGCAGGCACCTGTAGGGAATGCTGAATACCGGGCCGGACCGGCGCCAGTCACCGGTCAGCCCGACCGCATCGGGAAACATCGTGTGGCTGTGATCCTCATCGAGTTCGAAGCCGGCGCTGATCCGTCTGGTCATCCTGAGCTGGGGGATAACAGGCACCAGCAGGGGGTACTTCCCGCTTTCGAACGCATTTTCATCCTTCAGTGCCTTCAGGATGAGCTTTCTGGAGGCAATATTCATCTGCGTGACATCGCGCCAGTTGTCGCCTGCAAACGTGCGTATGCCGGCGGGCAAGTCGCTGTAGAGGGGATCGTGGAGTTGATGCAGCGTATTTTCCTTTCCGTCGCAGGAGTAAAACCAGCCGCTCCGCCTGTTCGTATCCAGCGAAACGGTGGGTTCGCCGGCATCTGAAGCGACGTCCGCATCGCCGGATGCATCGACGACCACACCGCAGTTGATCGCTGTCCTTCCGCTTTTGTTCTCGATGATGACGGATTCGATTTCCCCGGCTGCACCGGTCTTTACCGCGCAATAACGCGAATCATAGATCAAACTCACCCCGTTGTCGAGAACGAACTCTTCCAGTGCGAGCAGGAAGGAAGCAGGGTTGAACCTGACCCTGTACCTCTTCTTTTTGCGCCGTGCGGGCGGCAGATCTTCAGTCCAGCATTCGGGGATGGAGCCGGGACCGTATTTGAGCGAGAGCTTCAGGAGCTCCTCGCCCAGCCCCGCGATCACCTGGTTGCCCCTCCCATCGCAGAGCGGCAGGTAAATGACGACCAGGCCGAGGGTGGCCAGGCCGCCGAGCGCGTTCTCTTTCTCGATCAGGCAGGTGCGCGCATCGTTCCGGGCGGCGGCCACGGCCGCCGCCACCCCGGCGATACCGCCGCCGACGACAACCACGTCGTAGTCGCCGGCCACCGGCGTCGTGCGCTGCGGTTCAACGATATAGGACGGATCGTTCGGCACGGTGGAGTTCTCCGGAAAAATATTATATAATCGTTACGTCATTAACCCCAATCGTAACATTTCGGCGGGCGGAAGTAAAATTCCAATGAGAAAAAAAACACAGAAAAAACCGGTCATAGCCATGCCCAGCGCGCTCTGGTATCACCATTATCCGGGCCTCTGGACGGCTTTCTTCCGGCATCTGGGGTTCACCGTAATACGCTCCGGGGAAACCGTCAGGAAAACCGTGGAACGTGCCGCTCTGATCTCGGAATCCGAACACTGCCTGCCCCTTAAGCTGCACGATGCGCATCTGGATGAAATCGTCGATGGGGCGGACGTGGTGTTCATACCGCGCATACTCTCGACCCTGCCGGATCATATCGCCTGTCCCAAGCTGGGCGCATTGCCGGATTGCGCACGGGCGCAGTTCGGCGACAGAATCAGGATAGTGACCGTCGATGTTGATGAAGACAAACGCCCGCTTCGCCGCTCACTGCTGCGGCTCGGGCGCGGGCTCGGCGCGGGTGGGCGCAGGCTCCGCTCCGCGGCCGATGCCGCGCTCGATGAGATGCGCAACCTTCGCAATCGGCAGAAAGCGGGCTGCGATCCGGGAGAAGACGAGCATTTCCTCATCCTCGGTCATCCCTACAACCTGCATGACAGGTATATGTCCGGTCCGATCCTGAGCAAGCTGGAAGCTCTGGGAGTCCGCTGGCGCTTTGTCGATTACGGCGTGAGGAATCTCGAGCCGGAACCGATAAGGTGGGATGCGTGCAGCATCATGCACGATGCGCTGCGCGGGCTCGACCGCCGGCGCTGCATGGGGGTTATCCAGCTCAGTTCTTTCAATTGCGGGTGCGATTCGGTGGTGATCGGGATGTTTCGCGACCTGCTCAAGGAGCAGGGGATCCCCTACATGACACTCGTACTGGATGAGAACGAGGCGCTGGCCGGCGTGGACACGCGTCTGGAGGCTTTCGTTGATTCCATAGGATGGAAAAATGCGCAGACTCGCTTTTGAACCCTGGGGGAATTACGCCCTGGCACTGGCCGCTTCGGTGGAATGCCTGGGTGTTGAGCCGTGGACCCGGACCGCGACCACTCCGGAGGTGCTGGAGCTGGGGGTGGCGGCTTCACCGGATTCCGCCTGCCTTTCGTTCAAGGCGTGCACGGGCCATTTTATCAAAGCCGCCCAGGAGGGGGTGGAATACGGGGTGATGGTCAACAGCGAGGGCACTTGCCGGCTCCGGTATTACCGCATATTGCAGCAGAAGCTTCTGGAAGATCGCGGGTTCAGGCTTTTTATCTTCGGTCTCGGTTACGACGGACTGAAACCGCCGATTATAAGGCACTTCGATCCCGATCTCATGCCGTTTCTGCGATGCTGCGTGCGGGCGCGGGCGAAGGTGCTGGCCGTGGATGCTATTGAAAAGGCGGCCTGGCGCCTGCGCGCCAGGGAGCAGCAGCGGGGCGATACAACCCGGGTGATGAACGGGTGCCTCAAAGACCTCGAACGCGCAACGACCGTTCTGGACATCCGGAGGGTCAGGGAGACCCTGCGTCAGCGCTTCGGGGCGATACCGGTGAGGGGGGGCACGGCGCCTCTGAAGGTTGGACTGCTGGGCGAGGCCACGGTGCTGCGCAACAGGTTTTTGAACCATAACATCGAAGAAATTCTCGGTGGACTGGGGGTCGAGGTTTTCAACTTCTTTCTGCTGGGTGAAGAGATGAAAAACATCTTCGGGATCGGGCTGTGGGGAAAGCATTCCAGGTGGACGCTGAAGAGGCTGGCGCGGCCGTACCTGAAATCACTGGTGGGGGGGCACGCCCTGGACTCGGTTGGCAACGCGATCCGGTGCGCCTCGTCGGGCTACGACGGAGTCGTGCATGTCTGTCCGACCGGTTGCATGCCCGAGATAAGCATCAGGCCCGTTCTGCGAAGGGTCAGCAGGGACATGGATCTGCCCGTGCTCGAGTGTTCCTTCGACGAGCATACCAGCCATGTGGGCGTGGTCACACGCCTGGAGGCTTTTGTTGACATACTCCGGCAACGAAGAATAAAACGTTAACACGGCAACACGTTTCCATGGGAAAGTACGGTTATCTTGGTATAGATGTGGGATCGATCAGCACCAACCTGGTCGTGATATCGGACGGTGGGGACGTTCTGTTCCAGACCTACGGCCGGGTGGACGGCGATCCGATCGGATCGCTCCAAAAAACACTTCCTGCGGTGCGCGATGCCCTCCCGGGAGGATTCCGTATCGCCGGGGCCGGCGTTACCGGCAGCGCGCGGCGTCTCATAGGCGGGGTGATCGGCGCCGATGTTGTCAAGAACGAAATCAGCGCCCATGCCAGGGCGGCCATCCAGCTCCATCCGGACGTGCGCACCATCTTTGAGATCGGCGGGCAGGACAGCAAAGTTACCATTGTGCGCGAGGGCGTGGTGGTTGATTTCGCCATGAACCTGGTCTGCGCGGCCGGGACCGGCAGTTTCCTTGATTCTCAGGCGAAACGGCTGAATATATCGGTTGAAGAACTGAGCGAGAAGGCGATGCTCTCCCGGAACCCGACCGGCATAGCGGGCCGCTGCACGGTGTTTGCCGAATCCGACATGATCCATAAACAGCAGGTGGGGCACAGCCAGGAAGATATCATTATGGGGCTATGCCGCGCCATGGCACGCAACTTCCTCAGCAACGTATGCAGCGGCAAAGAAATACAGCCCCCTATAGTTCTTCAGGGAGGCATCAGCGCCAACAAGGGCATACGGCGCGCGTTCGAATCGATACTCGGCACCGGTCTGATAATACCGCGCTACAACATGGTCATGGGCGCCTACGGCGCCGCGCTGATCGCCTCGGAGGCGGATATCGCAACCAGCAAATACCGCGGATATGATATCTGTTCCCGCAAGATCACCACCCGCAGTTTCATCTGCGGGGACTGCCCGAACGACTGCGAAATTGTGGAAGTCGTGGACCGGGACACGGCCATTTCACGGAGCGGAGGCCGTTGCAGAAAATGGGAAGGGGGCAGCTGATAGGAGCGCTGCGTGCCGGTTGCCCTCCCCCGGCTATCTCAAGGCATCCGCAGAGCCGGAGAACCGCCCGCAGGGTGATCGACAACCGTTCCGTTCAAGAATCAGGCCCCATCCCCATCGGTCTCCTGTTCGAGCCTCCTTACCACCAGCAACAACATCACGAGCAGCACCAGTATCAGCTGGAAATAGGAGCGATAAACAGCCAATTCTTCCATGCCGGTGGACGAAAGCAATCGCAACAGTCCTCCCCCGACGACCGACCCGGCCAGTCCGGCAGCGGCTCCGGAGGCGATACGCATGACCAATGCGTTCCCGACCCGATCGGAGCCCGGAATCGCAGTGAGAAAATATTGGTTCAGTCCGATCGAGATGCCGATATGACAGAATCCGGCAAGGAGAAAAGTCGCTGCCACCGGGCCCGGCAGGAACTCCCCCGGCGCCCGGCTCCAGAACACGGCCACGGCGATCAGGCCAAGGACGTAGAGCATCAGCAAAAGGCGCGCCCCTGCGATATCGGCTATTTTTCTGTTGACAACGCCGGATATCACTCCGCCCAGCACAAGTATCAGTGCAAACACCAAAGCCGTGAAATCGGACACCTCATAGCCGTTTTTCACCGTTATCATCATAAAAGGTATGACGATGACATGTGCGATGACCCCGGCGCACCATGCAAACAGGAGCCTCCGGTTGCGGGCGTTTTTCCACGAATTGCTCACCATCTCTGCAAACGGCTTTTGCGCCGAATGACGCGGTGCGGAGGATTCGGGAACAAGTGCAATGACCGTGCTGGCATAAAAACCCACGACACAACCCGTCCCGATAACAAGCTGGTAGACCCACAGCTCGTCGACATACCTGAAAAGGGTTACAATCAACGCCATGGTAACAAGGTAGGAAGACTGGCTGAGCGCAAAAACCATGGAGAAGAACTTGCCGCGTTCGTCCGATTCCGCCACTTCCCCGGCGAGGGGGCTGAGTGCCGCCGTTCCGATGCTTCGGAAAACGGCGAAGCCGAATGCACCGGACATTATCAAAGCGGTAACGACCGCTTGCGATGTGAAAGGCGCGACGGCGGGGCCCAGCAGCATGATGGTCGCCGATGCGTAGCGCAGAAACCAGCCAAGCCCGCGTGTCCTGGCGGCGCCGAACCTCGAGACGGCGGGTTTGCCGAGAATCATGAAGGGCATGACCAGATGGACGAAAGAGGCCATCACCGCGACCATCGAATCGTCCAGCCCGTTGCGTATCGCATACAAAACGAGCACGTTGTTCATCAGGCACGCCACTGAGATGCCGTTCAGAGTATAGAATCGCCAGAATAGCCGTCGGCCGCTCTGCCTGACTTCAGCGGTGAGCGAAGGGGGAAAATCTTTTCCCTCGCCGGTAAAAAGCGGACGCAGCCCTTTCATTGGTAATCAGTTCCTCTCCATCGGTGGTGGTGGTTGGCGCCGCCAAGGGGGTCAAAACAAAATTCCCGCCGAGGCCAGTACCGCGTTCATGGCTTTGTTGTTCCTGTGCAGTCCGCCGTTGGAGGCGTGGGAGAACCGCAAGCTTGCCTGATACGAATACTCGCTTCCGCGGGGGGAAATATGCACTCCCGCGCCCGCTACGGGGTTGTGGAGAAAGCGCAGCCCCTGTCCTTCCCAGCGGCGCCGGGTGTAAAGCAGGCCGATCCCGCCTTCCACGTAGGGTCTGAGAGTTTCCGTGGCCAGGTAATCGATGTAGCAAAGTGAAAGCATGTTGAGCGATACCAGGGTGTTCCAGGGAGAGTCCTCGCCGGTTCCCACGGTGGCCTCCAGCTTAAAACGGAGGTGATCGGGGGTCGAAAAAAACGCCGCCCGGTCGTGGTCCATCGTGACGAATCCGGTCATCTGAGCGAACAGGGCGCGATCGGTGTTGGGGTCGTAAATTTGGCCCATGGCGACCGAAAAACCGGTGCGTGTGGGGAACGGACGGTCGGGATCTTCGGCCAGAGCGCTGCCGCCCGGCCAAAAAAAGAAGCCACATAACAGCACAACCAATGTGCCGCGAAGGATTGAAAGTCTGGCCCTGAGGACAGGTGGATTCATGATACGCCCCATTTACCGTTCCGGATCGTTTCCGGCAAGCTCTTTTATTCGCAAAATCGCGCCGTTTATTTTATCATAGACCGCTGTGACTCTTCAAACCGGGCCGGTTTTGGATGTCAGTTCCCGGTGGAACACGTTATTTCATGAGATTTTTCCACCGGAACAGGCGCGGTGGAAACGAACGGGATTCACTGAATGCAGACCTTCCGGATTTTCAAAGGCATTCCGATAAAATTTCTTGCATGGAGCATGGCATGAAAGTTCTGCTGGTAAGACCGCATATTACCCTGAAGGTTGCCAGGCGTCTGCGGGCCTTTTTGCACCTGGAGCCGCTCGCGCTGGAAATCGTTGCGGGCGGGGTCGGGCGGGAACATGAGGTCTCCATACTCGACCTGGCCTCGGCGAGAAGACCGAAAAAAAAGTTTCTCCGCCGGCTCGCCGGTTACCGCCCCGATGTGATCGGTTTCACGGGGTATTCCAACCAGGCGCGGACGGTGAAAGAACTGGCCACACTCGCCAGGGAGCGTCTGCCCGGCGCACTTATCATGACGGGTGGAGTCCATGCAACGGTCGTTCCCCAGGATTATCAGGACTGCCGGGCCATAGATCTGGTCGTGCGCGGCGAGGGCGGGACGGCGATGAGGCGGCTCATCGCCGCTCTGGAGACCGGCGAGGCGCTGCCGGAGGACAACGTTTTTCTGCCCGTTCGCTCTCCGGCTTTCATGGAACTCGCGCAGCTCAGACCGCCCGAGCTTCCCCCGTATGACGAGGTGCCCACGCCGCGGCGCGAACTGGTTGACCGCAGCCGCTATTATTGTATATGGCACGGCGATAAGGGGGAGAGACTGCCCTCCCTCTTTCCCCGAACCGCGGCGATGCGCACGAGTGTGGGCTGTCCCAACCGGTGCAACTTCTGCGTGGTCCACTACCTGGCTAACGGTCAATACCGGCAGCGTACTCCCGACGAGGTGGTCGACGAGATCGAATCGGTGCCCGAGGATCATATTTACTTCGTTGACGATGAGATGTTTATCAATGCCCGGCGCTGCGAGCGCATTGCGCGGTTGCTGCTGGAACGCGGCATCGGGAAAAAATACGTGAGCTGGGCACGGGCGGATACGATTTGCAAACACCCGGAACTTTTCAAGCTCTGGAAGCAGGCCGGGCTGTCGCTCCTTTACGTCGGTCTGGAGTCAATGGAAGCCGAAACCCTGGATGGGTTCAACAAGGGGATCGCGCCGGATGTGAACAGGCGGGCGGTGCAGGTGCTGCGCGAACTCGGCATCGGTCTGCATGCCGCATTTATGGTGCGTCCGGAGTTCGATGAAAAGGACTTCCTGGGGCTGCGCGAGGCGGTCGAGTACGTCGCTCCGGCCGAGGTGACTTTTACCGTGTTCTCGCCTTCGCCCGGCACTCCGCTCTGGGAAGAACATAAAGACGAGTTTATCTGTCCTGATCCTTATGCGTTTTATGATTGTTTCCACACAATACTGCCTACCAGGCTGCCGCTGAAAAGGTTCTATGGGCGTTTTGCGCAGCTTTACCTCTTTGGCGTGCGGCATAATCCGTGGCGGCACAACCGCGTGAAGGTGCCCGTGAAGGATCTGGTGCGCTTTTTCTCCGGAGGGGCGCGCTATGGGATGGCACTGCGAGGTATTTACCGCGATTACCGGAAAATCCTGACGGATGCGGAAGAAATTTAGTCTGTTAATTTCACGCGTTCTTTCAGGTATAGTACTGGTGAAATGGCAGGAAGTACTAAGAAATACCAGGGGCCTGGCCGAAAAGGCCTGAAAGGCCGCTTCAAGCGTAGCCCCGGGCGACCAAAGGGAGCCCGGGGTGTAAAGATGTGCAGTTTCATGGAGCGGATCGCGCCAGCGAAGCTGGCAGCCGCCAAAAGCGGCTCTTGCCGTTGGCGTGGCGATCCGTGGGTGATTTGCTCAGTCCAATTCACCCCGGGCTCCCTTTGGTCGCCCGGGGGAACGGGGGATACGCAATACAATCAGCCCCGCAAGGGGCGAAACAAAACCAGGAAGCGAAGGTTGTCACGCCCCTCCGGGGCTGGCGTGGGTATGCGCTACGGTTCCCCGCGGCTCACTCCGTTCACCGCGGGCTATTTATGTCGCCGCCCCTGTCGGGGCTCACTACAAAAGAGGCCAGAGGAAACACGTTCGCTCAATAATCGTGTCCCCAAAAAAGACATTTTTGTTAATCAATCCATACGTGCATGATTTCGCAGCCTATAACCTGTGGATGCGGCCGATTGGATTATTGCTGCTCTATGGATTTCTAAGCGATCTGGGGCACGATGTGCATTTTGTCGATGCGCTGTTTCCCACTCCCGGGGAAACGGCGCAATACGAATTATCATGGCCGGAGTCGAAAAAATACCATACCGGCAAGCTCCCTGAAGAGCGGATCGACAAACCGGCGCCGTATAAATATGTCCCCAGATATTACCGCCGTTACGGCCTGCCGCCCGACGTGCTTCGGGAGCGTTTGAAGCGCCTGCCCGTCCCCGATTGCATATTGGTCACGTCCGGTATGACATACTGGTATCCCGGAGTGCGCGAGACGACAAGCATTCTCAGGAACATTTTCCCCGCCGCCGCCATCATTCTGGGCGGAGTTTATGCGACCCTCTGCACCGCCCACGCGGAGTTGCATGCGGGGGCGGATGCGGTGATAGCGGGCGACTGGCAGGCGGCGCTCCCGAAGGTGCTGGAGCAAAAGTATGCTCTGAAGGTGAGCGGAGCGGATGTGCGCCGGGAGCTTTCCATGCCGCCGCAGCCCATGCTTTATCCCGGCACGGGCTTCGGTGTGGTTCGGCTGACTTCCGGGTGTCCGTTCCGTTGCAGTTATTGTGCTTCCGGCCGGCTTTCCGGCGCTTTCCGCACATTTCCTCCCGAACAGGTTGAGCGGCAGATTGTGAGCAACGTGGAGAGGGGGGTGCGCGATATCGCATTCTACGATGATGCCCTGCTGGTACAGACCGAACGCGCGCTCGTTCCGTTGCTCAATCTGCTCATATCCAGGGGAGGGGACTGCCGGTTCCATACCCCGAACGGCCTGCACGCGCGTTTTATGACTCCAGGGCTTGCAGGATTGATGCGCGGCAGCAACTTCAGGACGATACGGCTCAGCTTCGACAGGATCGAGGCCCCCGGCTGTTCCGTGCCGAAGGCCCGCGCCGGGCATCTGGAGAATGCTGTTGCGTCGCTGGTAAAAGCCGGTTACGAACCCGGTGAAATAGATGTTTACACCCTGGTCGGCGTCCCCGGTCAGAAGGAAGAGGATATCGTGGAGACGGTGCGGTTGATACGTGGTCTCGGGGTGCGGGTAAAACCGGCCCGATATTCTCCCACGCCGGGCACGGCTTATTTTGAAGAGGACTGCCGGCTGCTTCCTGCGTTGCGCACGGAACCGCTGCTTCACAATCCGACTGCGGCCGCGCTGTGGGGGTTTGAATCGGAGCGTTATGACAGAATAAAAAGGTTTGCCGGGAAAGGGACTTTCTCCTGAGGAATACAAACGGATAAATCGCAAGTTTTCAGTGAACCCTGTTGTTCCCCCACCGGCACGGGGCCGGTGGGGATGAGTTGACGTAGTTCACCGAGTATTTACGGACAAACCGTTTGCCGCTGTGCAACGATTACGGTGCCTGTTGCCCGGAGGGGGTCGGTTCCTCCTGCGTCCCGACGCGCCTCCCCCGCACACGCCCCACCATGTGGGCCCCGGCTATGACCGATGCATTGATCGCCCAGTATGCGGCATCGTCCGGCGCCATCGCTGCAATATCGCTCCCTAAATATGTTCCGTAGGCGGGGTAAAGGACGTGATAGGCCTCCCGCAGCTCCTCATCATCGCCGTATTCGTGGAGGTAGCCCATCACGTCTCCCGTCGCCACCGCTTCGTGGTAAAGCGCACCGAACGGTAGCGTGTAGACAAACGCATACAGCCCTTTGAGCGAGCGCCTGCCGAAATCTTTTGCGTGGCCGCCCTCGTGGAGGGCAACGGCGGGAATATCCGAATACAGATTTATGGTGTTTGAATACGGCCGGTAGTTGTCGCCCCCGAATATACGGCCGGGGAAGATCGTGTATTGCAGGGCGTTCAATACCCCGAAGGTGTAACGGAACCAGGGCTCGATCTCGCGGTTGAAAAGCGAGCGTCGCCATTCGTCCCCCACGCTCCAGGCATTGATCCGCACCTTGACGTGTTCAATTTCGTTGCGTTCAAGGTAGTCGCGCAATGCCTGTTCGGTCGCATCGGAGATGACGTGGCTGTCAACCCTGTGGTCCCATAATATCAATTTGCCGAGCAAGCTCCCGGGCCATATCCATCCTATGCTTCTGTCCAGCACCGGTATCGGCCGGCCGCGAACGAACTGTTCCTCATCCTCACGCAGGCGCAGGGTGCGTGCGCTGTCGGTGATGTCGACCTTTTGATACGGGGCGACGGCGCATCCGGTCGTGAGGGCGAGGGCCAGAAGCCCTCCGATCATGAGCGGCGGGGTCAAATGTTTGCATTTCATAATATAATGTTTCCTGGATGATTGGAGATCACTCCGCCATCCGTTATTCAGTGCCTGCGCAGCTTGCCGGTGGTGGTTCTGGGCAGGTCGGCGACGGTTTCAAACCGTTTTGGAACGCTGTAAGAGGACAGGGCCGCATAGCAATGGCGTCGCAGGCTCCGAATCATCGTCGTGTTGTCGGTTGTTTCTCCGGCGGGTATTATTTTTGCTTCCGGAATCTGCCCGTAAACGGGATGTTCAACGCCGTAAACGAGCGATTCTTCGACCGCTGCATGCGAGTTCAGGACTTTCTCGACCTCTTCGGGGAAGACCTTCATGCCGGCACAGTTGATAACGGTCTTTTTGCGCCCCTCTATCCTGAGATTCCCGGCGCAGTCGAGAGAACCCAGATCGCCCGTTCGGAACCAGCCCCCCTCCAGCACTTCCTCGCGCAGCCGGAAGGGCGAGATGTAGGCGTCAAAAAGGCCCTTGCCCCGGAGGAGAACTTCGCCGACGCTTTCGGCGGGCCGGTTGTCGATACGGAGACTGTAGGCCGGCAGCATCTTTCCGACCGACCCGAGGGAGTTCCGGGAAGGCGTCAGGTCGATGAACGGCAGTCCCACCTCGATGATGCCGTAGGCTTCGGCGGGATAGAAACCGAACCGGTCTTTGAAAGCCTCGGCCGTCTCCGCGGGCAGCTTCATTGCCGTTGATATGGCAAGCCGCACGTTACCCAGCGCTTGCTGCGGGACCGTTGTCCCGGTTGCAAGCAGGTGGTAATGGAAGGGGGAGGCATAGATCATGGTGATTCTCCCCTCCATAGCGGTATCGAAGATTGAGGCCGGAAAGTTGCGGTGGCCGATGACAATCGTTGCGCCCTTGCGCAAAAAAAGCAGGATGGATACGACAAAATGGTGGCTCATCGACAACACCCAGAGGATGCGGTCTTTCCTGCATATCTGCAGCGCCTCGTTTGCAGCCTCGGTCCGATCGTAAATGGTTGCGTGCGAAAGCACCACCCCTTTGCTGGCGCCTGTGGTGCCGGAAGAGAACCGTATAAAAGCAGGGTGCAGATCCAACAGCTTTTTCGGCAAAGGTTTTGCTCCCTCCCGCGGGCGCCACAGGAACCCCGCGGCGGCGGGTGAGGGACCGATCTCCTGATCGCCGGAAGCGGCCGGAAGATCGCCTTTCCCGAACAGCAACCCGTTGACTTCCATCCGGTTCAGCAGGCGTTGCACTTCCTCGTCCGGCATCGACATATCCACCGGAACGATCGCCGCTCCGGTTCCCAGCAGAGCGAGACTCCCGAGGATATAAGCGGCGCCGTCACGGCAACGGAAGGCAATGCGCTGGCCGGGACCGACACCCTCCCGGCGCAAACGCCCCTGCAGTTCGGCGACCCGGGCGAGAAGGGAGCCGTAACTCAGCTCGTTCTTGCCGTCGACGACGGCAATGTGTTCGGGGTCCGAAGCATTGCACCGGCCTATGTCTTCGACGATGTTCATGGCAGTTGCAGCTTGCCCTGGAATGTGCTATTGCGCGCCTTCGGCGAGAAGTTCGATGCCGCTGATGAGAGGATCGCGCTCCGAATCATCCGCTTTGCGCAGCTCAATGTTCATCCGTCCCCCCTCCACGTCCACAGAAAACTCCTCCACCACTCCGCGCAATGAACCGCCCGCCTCGCCGACGATATCGTAGCCTTCCAGAACCTCCCGGCCGTCGATGAGCACGTCGAATACGCGCTCGCCGCGGCCGATGCCGTCTTCAAGTTCAGCGAAATGCAGCCGGACCGTATAGGTTGTCTCGAT
>PUMZ01000366.1 GCA_003551565.1 Candidatus Brocadiaceae bacterium
AGAATGTTTCAGGCAGTGACCGGGCTTTTGTATAAAGTGTGAAGAAGATAACAAACATCACTTAAGATTTTAAGCAGGTAAGCCATGAAAGATAAGTTACATATTGCAATGAGAAAGGTGGCAGTGACAGGGATTGCTGCATTTCTGCTGCTTCTGGCAGGCTGCGCAGGGGGAAATGAATTTCGAAACGATCCGGCCGGCGTTCGTCCGCGCACAGGACCTGCACGGGGCCCTTCGGAAAACCGGGATCCCGCGTATTACGGCGGCGAAGACCTGCCCGATCTGGATGAAGACAGCCCGGTCGAGAATTATTTCCGGTATGCCCTGGAAAACAACGAAAGCATCCGTGCGGCTTACAGCCGCTGGGCGGCGGCTTCGGAGCGCCCCAGCCAGGCTCGTTCACTCCCCGACCCACGCGTGTCCTTCCAGGCCGACGATTCTTTCCAATCACGCGAGCTCGCCGTATCGCAGACTTTCCCATGGCATGGCAAGCGTGCCCTGCGTGCAGAGGCGGAGAAAAGCGGCGCACTGGCCGAGTACTCCCGCTACCTTACCCAAACCCTTGATGTGTTAAATACTGTACGTGGCGCCTACGGTGATTACTACTACCTCTCAGAAGCTACAGACATCATGGCTGAGAACCTTGGCCTGCTTGAATACTTTGAGGAAGTAGTAAGGAGGCGATTCGAGGCGGGCCTGGCCCCCCACTCTGACCTGATTCGCATCGAAGTGGAGTCGGAAAAGCTCCGGGACCGATTGGAGGAGCTTCGGGAACAGCGCCGGCCGCGCGCCGCCGCTCTGAACCGCGTGCTCGGGCGCCCGCACTCGGCCCGGCTCCCGTGGCCGGTCAGTCTGCCCGAAGAGGGCATAACAGAACTTCAGGAGGACAGGTTGATCGACGATGCAATAGAGAACAACCCGCAGCTCCTGGCACTCCGCCACGAGATTGACCGCAGGGGCGACCTGAAAGATCTCGCCGGTAAAGAGTATTATCCCGACATAACGGTCGGTGTCATGCGCATGGAAGATGCGATGGGCGGTATGGGCGGTGGCGTAGATATCGACGCGGCCATGGTCTCCATAAATATCCCTCTCTGGCGCGGCAAATACGACGCGGGAGTAAGGGAGGCCGACCGGCGCCTGGAGGCGGGACGACGCACACTTGCAGACGCCGAATACGGGGTGGAATCAGCCCTCGAAAATGCACTTTTCAGATTCAGGGATACTCAGCGCAGGCTCGAGCTATACCGCAACTACCTGCTTCCCAAAGCGGAGGAATCTCTGAGAGTCTCCGAAAGCGCCTACCGTGCCGGCGAGGTCGACGTCATAGAACTTATCGACGCCCAGCGGGAACTGCTGAATTTTGAACTGGAACTCAAGCGGTCAAGGGCCGACAGATTCAAGGCCGTAGGAGAAATAGAAAAATTGGTGGGAGGTGAACTGCCCGACGGTGCAGGCTCACCTCGTTAACCCATAATGTCCATAATTCGGAAAGATACATCATGAAAAAAATACTGGAAAAAATACTGAAAAGATGGCGTATAGCAGTGGCACTGATCGCTCTGGCGGCGGTGTTTGTTTTTTTCGGCCGGATACTCATCGCTCCCCACCCGTCCATAGCAGCGCCTGAGGTGGAAGTTGCTGAAGACGCTGACGTGATCTGGACGTGTTCCATGCATCCACAGGTGCGCGAACCGGAACCGGGGCTGTGCCCGCTCTGTGAGATGGACCTGATCCCCGTGGAAGTCGATGATCTCGGTCTCGAAGAGAACCAGGTGGCCATATCCGAAGAAGCAAAAGCGCTGGCAGGACTGCAGGTGGCGCCGGTGCGGCGCACTGCTGTGGAAAAACCGGTCAGGTTTTTCGGCGAAGTCGACTACGACGAGACCCGGCGCAAGGCAGTGAGCTCGGATGTGGATGGACGCATCGAACGGCTCTATATAGCCTTTACCGGCTCCCGTATAAGGGAGGGCGATCCGATGTTCCAGCTCTACAGCCCCCGGCTCATCAGCGCTCAGGAAGAACTGCTCCAGGCACACCTGAAGCTGGACGCACTTGATGAAATCGAGGAGGGAAGGCGCCTCAAATCCGCACGTTCCAACGTCGAAGCCGCACGGCAGAGGCTCAGGTGGTGGGGCATTACCGAGGAGCAGATCAAACGCATTGAGGAAACCGGCGAGATTATGGACCGGCTCACGATAAAAAGTCCGATCGACGGATTTGTTGTCGAAAAACGCAAGGATCAGGGCGATTACGTGGCCGAGGGCGAACCGGTTTACAGGGTGGCCGACCTGTCGCACGTCTGGGTCCGTCTGGAAGCTTATGAATCGGACCTGCCATGGGTGCATTACGGACAGCACATAACATTTACGGCCGACAAAGCCATGCCGGGCGAAGAATTCGGGGGCCGGATAGTGTTTGTGGACCCCGTGCTCGACCGCAGCCGGCGCACCGTCAAGCTGCGAGCCGGCGTGCCGAACCCCGAAGGCCGGCTGAGGCCGGGCATGTTCGTGCGAGGAGTAGTAAAAGCCGGACTGACCGCCGGGGGCCGCGCCGCCACACCGTCCGATTTGGCCGGAAAATGGATCAGCCCGCTTCATCCGGAGATCATATCCGACCAGCCCGGCCGCTGCCCGATCAGTGGCGTTGAACTGGAAAGGGCCGAAGACCTCGGCTACGTGGGAGAAAAGCCGGAGGACGAAGAATATCCCCTGGTCATACCGGCGAGCGCACCGCTCATAACGGGCGAGAGGGCCGTGGTGTATGTCAGGGTGCCCGACGACGAACTGATAATCTATGAAGGGCGCGAGATCACGCTAGGGCCGCGCGCCGGCGAGTACTACCACGTGCGGGACGGACTCGAAGAAGGCGAACTGGTAGTGGTGAAGGGGAACTTCAAACTCGACAGCGAGCTCCAGCTCGACGGACGTCCGAGCATGATGTCGCCGCCGGAAGAGGAAAAAGAGATCGAGCCCGTTTGGGAGGTCGATGAAGCGTTCCACGAACAGTTTGAAGATGTTATATCGCAGTATCTTGACATTGTCCTCGCGCTCGCCGGCGATGATTTCCAAGTGGCGCGCAGACACGCCGAACAGGCCATCGAGGCTCTTGAGGCGGTCGATGCCGGGTTGCTGGACGAGGTTCAGCAAAGCGCATGGAACGAAGCGGCCGGGACACTGGAGCACATGCTGCACCACATTCACCATGGCACCGATATCGAGGAAGCCCGCGCGGCCTTTGAAGAGGTAACTTTGTCCCTGAAAAGCATTCTCGAGCAGTTCGGCATGCCGCCGGGGGTCACACTCTACCGATTGAATTGCCCGATGGCGTTCGATGATGAAGGCGCCGACTGGTTTTCCGCTGCGGAAGAAGTGCTCAACCCTTATTTCGGCGAATCCATGCTGAGATGCGGGGAAGTTATCGAGACCCTGGAATGACACCCCGGGAACGCGGGCGTCTTGCCCGCAGTTGTCGTTGAAAATAAATCGACTACTAAAAAAATGAGCCAAAAAACCAAACACAAAGTAGAGAAATAAACATGGCAGAGAAAGAAAACAAGGAAGAACGGGAAATACAACCCGCACTTTCAGCCGAAGAAAAGTCATTGGTGGGCCGACTCATTGGGTTCTGCCTGTATAACCCGGTGATAGTCGGGCTGCTGCTGATAGTAATCATCGTTTTCGGCCTTATGGTGGCGCCTTTCGATTGGGATCTGGGTTTCCTGCCGCGCAACCCCGTGCCCGTGGACGCCATACCCGACATCGGCGAAAACCAGCAGATCGTGTTCACCGAATGGATGGGACGCTCGCCGGAGGATGTCGAAGACCAGATCACCTACCCCCTCACCGTGGCCCTTATGGGCATCCCCCGCGTGGAAGAGGTAAGGAGCTTTTCGTATTTCGGTTTTTCCCAGATCTACGTGGTGTTCGAGGACGGCGTTGATTTTTACTGGTCCAGAAGCCGCGTGCTTGAAAAACTAGACAGCCTCCCCCCCGGCGAGCTGCCGGGGGAGGTCGAGCCTACGCTTGGCCCGGACGCAACGGCGCTGGGGCAGATATTCTGGTACACGCTCCAGGGCCGCGACCCCGACGGAAACCCTGTCGGCGGCTGGGACCTGGACGAACTAAGGACGGTGCAGGACTGGTACGTG
>PUMZ01000295.1 GCA_003551565.1 Candidatus Brocadiaceae bacterium
GGTCGATCGCATGGACGTGGCCAGGTTTGCCGCCGGGCAGGGATTCCAGGGTTACAGAGGGGCGCATCTCAATGAAGCCGACTGGCTGAGCTGGCTGGATGATACACCGCGCGAGGACTGGCCGGAGTGGGTTACGACAAGCAGTCTTGAAATCGTATCCTTCTACGACCGCACCGACCTGATTTACGAAACGCTCGGCACGCTGAGCACGGCGCTGAGCGAGGAGATACTGGTAACGATCATCGTGATCATTGTTTTGCTGGGGCACCTGGCCAGTTCGCTTCTGGTGAGCGGCGTGCTGCCGCTGGCGGTGCTTATCTGTTTCATCATCATGAAACTCGCCGGGGTGGACGCCAACATCGTGTCGCTTTCGGGTATAGCGATATCCATCGGCGCTATCGTTGACATGTCCATCATCGTGAGTGAAAATGTATTTCGTCATCTCGATGAGGCTTCACCCGATGAGGACAGAAAAAAAGTCGTGCTGAAAGGGGCCTCCGAGGTGGGCAGCGCCGTGCTGACGGCAGTATCGACCACGGTGATCAGTTTCATGGCGGTATTTACCATGACCGGTTCGGAGGGCCGGCTTTTCCGTCCGCTCGCCTTTACGTTCACCAGCATGCTGGTGGCCTCTATCGTGATTGCGCTGACGGTCATGCCCGTGGCCGCTTACATCGTTTTCACCCGGAAGTTCAAATCGGCGACGATCAAGCACCTTTTCCTGGGCGGTCTGGCCGCCGCCGGGCTGGTTCTTACCCTGGGGATGGGGATGTTGATTGCCGGCCCTACGCTCCTTTTGGTTTCCTGTTGCTGGCTGGGCAGGGATTACCTGAAAGGATGGGCCGGTAAGGCGGTCAGGTGGGGGCCGCTCGTGATCGCCGCGACGTTCATGCTGGTCATCCTGGCCCTATACTGGGAGCCGCTCGGGCCGGAGCCGGGCGTTCATGCCAACATCGTCTTTTTGCTGCTGACCATCGGCGGGATGCTCGGCGTCTTCGAGCTCATCAGGCGTTTCTATCCCGTGCTGCTGGGATGGTGCCTGGAACATAAGGCGGCATTCCTTTCGCTTCCTGTCGTTATAGTATTGCTGGGTTTTGTCGCCTGGCAGGGATTTGACCGGATGTTTTCCTTCGTCCCGAGGGCACTCGATCAAGCCGGGATCGAAGAGTCGGATGTCAGGCATACTACATTCTGGATGGAGGCAGAGGAGCGTTTTCCCGGGCTGGGCCGCGAGTTCATGCCGGCCCTGGACGAGGGTTCTTTCCTTTGGATGCCTACTACCGCACCCCATGCCTCGATCGGTGAGGCCATCGATGTCATGGCCAAACAGGACAAAGCTTTCAGCGCCATACCGGAAGTGGATACCGTGGCCGGCAAGATCGGTCGTGCTGAGTCGCCGCTCGATCCGGCCCCCATCTCCATGATCGAGACCGTCATACTGTATAAATCCGAATACAAAACGGACGACGACGGGCGGAGGATAAATTTCAAATACGACCGCCGTCGCGGCGAGTTCATCAGGGACGAAGGCGGGGAACTGATCCCCGACCCGGGTGGAAGGCCTTACCGACAGTGGCGCGACCATATTCAGTCGCCGGACGATATATGGGACGAGATCGTGGAAGCCGGGAAAATCGTGGGCACCACTTCGGCCCCCAAACTCCAGCCGATCGAGACCCGGCTGGTCATGCTCCAGACCGGTATGCGGGCGCCGATGGGTGTTAAAGTGTACGGGCCCGACCTGGAGTCGCTCGAACAGGTGGCCATCGATATCGAAGAACAGCTCAGAGATGTGCCGTCCGTACAGCCGGCCACTGTACGCGCCGACAGGGTGGTCGGGAAACCTTACGTGATGATCGATCTGGACCGTGAAGCCCTCGCGCGCTACGGCATGTCTGTTGAACATACGCAGATGGTCATCGAGGTGGCCCTGGGCGGGATGCAGATAACCCGTACGGTGGAGGGCCGCGAGAGGTTCGGTGTGCGTGTGCGCTACAAGCGCGAACTGCGCGACGACCTGGAAAAACTGGGACGCATACTGCTGCCGGCGATGGGCGGAAGCGAGCAGGTGCCCCTGGAACAGGTGGCCGATATACGCTATGAACGCGGCCCGATGGTTATCAAGAGCGAAGACACCTTCCTGGTGGCCTACGTCACCTTCGGAATGCAGCCGGGACACGCCGAGGTGGATGTCGTGCACCAGGCCCGGGATCATCTCGATCGCGCGGTCGACGAAGGACGACTGTCCATACCTGACGGCGTCACTTACCGTTTCGCCGGCGCTTATGAACAGCAGGTACGCGCTCAGCGCACGCTGATGATTATTCTGCCCATCTCGCTGTTCGTTATTTTCATAATCCTGTACCTGCAATTCAAGTCGACAGCCGTATCGCTTCTGGTTTTTGCTTCGATACTGCTCGCATGGAGCGGTGGGTTTTTGCTGCTGTGGCTTTATGGCGAGCCCTGGTTCATGAATTTCGCCCTGTTCGGTGTCAACTTGCGCGATATGTTCAACATGCAGACCTTCAATCTGAGTGTGGCTGTCTGGGTGGGGTTCCTGGCGCTGTTCGGCATCGCATCCGACAACGGCGTGGTTATGGCAACGTATCTGAAGCAGCTTTTCGAACGTGACAAGCCAACGACCGCGGAAAAGATGCGTGAACTGAGTATCGAAGCCGGCTCGAAGAGAATACGGCCATGCCTCATGACCACTGCCACGACTATCCTGGCTCTGCTCCCGGTGTTGGCCTCGACCGGCCGCGGCGCCGATGTGATGATCCCGATGGCCATACCGGCCGTAGGCGGTATGACGTTCGTGGTGCTGTCGAACTTCATGGTGCCGGTGCTGTACTGCATGCTGCAGGAACTGCGGATTCAAAAGTCTGACAGGAGTATCTTTGAGAAAACATTAAAGATTCTCACTGATTCTATCAAAACACTATTGATTTTCATTGTTGCCTTTATTATAATTACAGGTGTGCTGGTAACAATATCCGCACGCAACGGAGAACCGGCCGTCGATGAGGCCCCGGCAGAGGTCGAGGAAGAGGACCCGCATGAGCACCATTGATAACTTTTTTCCTTTACTGAAAGAGAGGTTTTGCTTGATGAAAAAGAAATTGGCGATACTGACAGGACTGTTGTCGATAATGGTACTGACGTTCATTTTTTCGGGATGTACATCTCACGGCAAAAGACACGGGGGCATAGGAGGAAATAGGCATTGTGCTCTTCAAGATTCCCGGAACCAGGAGGTTTCCAAAAACCCGGAAGCCGACAAAAATATCGGCCTTTTCCGTCCTGGACTGAATCCGGTTTTATCTCTTCAAATGCCGTATAGCGTGAAATTGTCGGAAGTGTGAGTGTACTCCCGTAAGCCGTTGAAAAAGATCACTTTCATTAACAAGGAGGTATGATGATGAAAGGAGTGAATCAGGCAGTAAAGACGGATGTATCAAGAAGGAGTTTTTTGACGACTTCAGCAGGCGCCACTCTGGCAGCCGCTGCGGGAGCAACCGTAGCGGGAATGCCGCTTTCTAATACCGCCATGGCAGGCTCTCATACGGAGCCTTCAATAGTCAGGGATATGACGGCCGCCAATTTACGGGGAGCCTTCGGCGGCGAATCGATGGCGTATATGCGCTACGTTCTCTGGGCGAATCATGCCGAGAAGGATGAAAAACCCGAAATCGCCCGGCTATTCCGCGCTATTGCCGAATCTGAAAAGGTTCATGCCGACAACCATTTTGAAGAAATGGGCGATCATCCGGGCGAGGAGCTGGTTGCATCGATGGCTGTTTTCGGCCTGGGTTCGACTTCAGATAATCTCCAGGGAGGCATCGACGGAGAGGTGTTCGAGGTTGAGGAAATGTACCCGGCCTTTCTGGCAGTGGCGAAAAAACAGAACGAAGAGGGGGCTATAGAAGCCTTCGAATACGCCCTGGCCTCCGAAAAAGCTCATATTGATCTGTTTGAAAAAGCTAAAGAAGCTGCTGATAAGGGGGAGGATGTAGACATGGATAAGATCGGCGTCTGTGATGTCTGTGGCTACACGATTGAAGGCGAAATACCGGACTACTGCCCGGTCTGCGGTCATAGCAGAAACCATTTTATAAGTTTTGAATAAA
>PUMZ01000401.1 GCA_003551565.1 Candidatus Brocadiaceae bacterium
CCCTGGCTGGATTTTGTGCGTGAGAAAGTGCAAAAAGTGGATTTCCGGAGTCCCGAGGAGGAGTTTCGACACCATATCGGACAGCAGGACGATATCGACTGGAAAGCGGCCGCCGACGCGTTGAAAAACATCTATCATCGAAAGACCTACGAAAGCCGGCTGAGAGCCGCCTCGCTGCTGGTATCGACAATACCCGACATGACGGATCCCGGCCCCCCGATGGCCGCTGCCGTGCTTGAACTTCTGGAGAGTATTGCTACCGCCTATTGGGACAGCGAAAGGCGCATTTATATGGCCCCGCTTATTAAACATTCCGGTGATGACCGAACACAGCATATCATCTCCGAGGCCCGGCGTCAGGAAAGACAGGGTGATTTTAAAGAACTGCGCCGCCGCCGGCAAAACGTTTTCCTGGAACTATGCCGCCGGGCTTTCGCGCTGCCCGGTGCTGCCGGTCGCGCTTTTGAATATAAACTGACGGCTCTCCGGAAGCTTGAGAAGGATACGGACAACCTGGAAAAACAGGCGGGAAGTGCTGTCATGATCGACTCCACCGTGGAACCTGTCACCCATAACGCCCGTCAACCTCGCGTTTATAAACCGCAAGGAACGCTGCATAAAGACCCCACTGCCGCAGCGAAAGAATATCTGGTGATCCACGCCGCTCTGGGCGTTCAGAACGCCGAAACTGTGCTGGCGGAACTGCGTGATCATCTGGAGGCGGAAGGCGAAGAAACGATCAGAAAACGCCTGGATGCCTTGCAACGCCTCCTGCACCGCGACGGCGATGATTTTTTACGTACAGCCAAAGAGTTCTTGCTGCTCCCGACCTCACCACCGAGGCCCGGGGCGGAGGATATTGAATGGCCGTTCTGGAATCCGCACCGGATGTTGACGATCATCAACATCCATGAAAATTTGGATAAAGAGGCCGATATCGGTGATCTTATGCTGGAGGGTATCAAGACGGGCGGAGGTATGGGGCCGCACAATGTCAATCTTCAAAGAATGTTGGAAACCGTGACGGGCTGGCTCAGCATTGTGAACGAACGGACGGGGCCGTCGGCGGCTATCGAGTACGCCGACCGCGCCGCCTACGCCCTCGCCGAATCACGAACGCGGAGTCCGTCTATCCGGCAGGAGTTCGGTGAAGTTTATCGGGACATGAAAATGGAGATCGCCGTATACCTTGCGAATGTGGAGTCCATGGAGATGCTCGCCGCCGTTTCGATTGTGGATGTCCATCCCCGTAAAAGAAGACACGATACCGGGGATGCTCGACGTGTTTTTAGCCGGATATATGAACTGACCGATTGCTGGGAATACCTGAGCCTCACCCCCGTTGTCGGCGACACCGATACATTTAATCCCTGTTTAATGGAAATAGACGGCCAATCGCGCAGTCTGCTCGAACTGGTCGTTTTGAAAGCGCTGGGTGAAGGTGAGGGGCCGGACGATTTTATCGACCTGGCCCGCCGGGACGAAGATATGAGGGTTGACGGCCTTTTTACCCGAAGCGGACGGGAACAACCCGAAATTACTATCCTCGGGCATCTGCAAGATATGGAGCCCCGGACCTTCGGGGCGGGACTTCTGGCGTCCCTTATTGAGAATCCATCCCGCCGGGCGGCCTACGATTACCTGGGCGGGCGGATGGATGAAGTGGAAAGCCTCGATCCCGCCGTCCAAACCGCGCTCGTTCAAGCCGTGACACAATTTACAGACCGGCTGCCCTCGGAAGATGCACCGGAGCAATTTGACGGAAACGCCGGCAACTTTCACTCCTTTGTGTTGCAGCACGATACGTCACGATTAACCGAAGAGGCGGAGAGTTTCATGGAATGGGAACTGACGCGCCAATGCAATATTAGCGATTTTCGTGCAACGGCGGCCAGGCTTGTCGGACGGCTCGCCGGAGTGGATGCCGAGATGGCCGACCGGGTCTATCATCATGCCCTTGCCCAAGCGGGGAAAGACCGGCGCACCGCGGAGAGGTTCAGTTCATCCTTCCGCAAGGGCATCGAAGATACGCTCCTGAGCCAGGCCGTCGGTTTCGTTCAGAACCCGGAAGGACTGTTATTCCTGATCGAAAAAGGTGCTGCGCTGGGGCTCTCCGCCGCGAGCATCAGCGAGGCGGTGACAAGAAAACTCCCCGACGTTTTTGAAGAGCATGTCAGGCGCTGCAAAAAGCGGATAGAACAACCCGATCCGCCGATGACCGTGCGCGCTGCGGCCGTGGCTGAAACCCTGAGAAGGTTCGATGATGTCATGACGGAGCAGTATTTCCCGGAACCGGGGGCCTCTTTCGACATGGAGGAGATACTGCTCTCCGCGGAGGATGTTCGGCAAATCTTGCAGGACATACCCGCCGAACCCGCGGAACTGACCCCGTTCATGCGTATGGCCAGGGTGCACCTGGAATGGATGCTGCATCGGGTCGAGGAACTGGAAAACGACGGTGAACCGCAACCGGTCCCGCCGCCGGAGTCGTTCGGAGAATTCTATGAAAAACTGCTCGCCGATGAAAACATTCCCGCCGGGTGGCGGTTCGGCATCTATTCGGCGCTGGATTTGTACTTAACCAGGAACACTCCCGAACGCCGTTTCGCTTCGGACAGATTGCCGGCTATTGATCGCGGCCCGCTCCGGCCGCTGGCGCTCCATGGCGCACAATTGAGCAGAGATGCCTCAGGTGAACTCGATCGGGGCCGAATACTGCGGCTCGCCCGGGAACTCAAGCACCTGCCTGCGGATGAACATTGGCGGGAACTGACAACGCCCCTGTGCAACGCGTGGCGGCGCCAGGCCTTCGAGCAGACCAGCACGGCGAGCCAAATCTCACGCCATACCCGCCAGGAATGGGCGACCATGCTCGGGCTGCATCTGCGGTGCGGGCTGGAAAGGCCGGCCGAGAGAATGCTGGAGGACAGTGTCATACAGCCGGGCATTTACCCGCCGACCTATCTCGCCCTGCTGACAGGGGAGGAGGCGGAACTGCTCGCCCGGACGCTCGAAAAACATCGTTCGCGCATTCAGCCCTTTCCTCATCGTGCGCTCCAGAGTGACGAACGCGTCGATTTCGGGATTAAAAACGAAGAGACTCTTGCACGTATCGATGCGTTTCTGGAGGATTTGCCCGACGGCGACCTGCGGCGGTGGAGCGAGGCATTCTTCGCCTCATTCCCTGTGCTGGAAAGAACCCCACCGGCGTTTCGCCTGCAAGGTACTGAGCAGGATAAAACGGCGGAGCTGGTGCGGGCATTCGACCCCGACGCCTTTGATTCCCCGGCCGCTCGCTCGGATACGCTGCGCTTTCTGATGTCGGGCAGCCAATGGGCGCACCTCACCGCTCCCGCCGCCCGGTGGCTGACGCTCAGGGACGGGCGTTACCTTTCTCAGGAGTCCCTGCCGCGTAATACAATGGCGGCCGAACAGATGCTGTATGCCCGACTGCTGGGATCATTCCTCATGGAAGGACAGACGGATAAGGCAAAAGAACTGGTGCGTGATATGGTGCTCTTCGACGGCTTTGACGGGCGGAATAAAGACTATCATATAGGTAGGATAGCCACCGAGCTCATCCCCTTGATCATGGCCGGGCGATACACACCGGAGGAGTATCACTGGGCTTGCACGCCGGACGAAGCGCTGGAGATATTCAAACTACAGACGCGAAAAATACAGGACCGCAACGCGAACATTTCCACTCGGTTCCTGGAATGTGTTTTTACCCTGCACTGGGTGGCCGGTGAGGAGGAAAAACTGGACGGATGGCTGGCATCTTTTTCCGAATACGCTCGCAACCGAATCAGGAGAAATATTACTCGGGAGGTGTTCGAGCTGGCGGCGCGAAACTGGCCGGAAGAGGAAGCCGGGGTATTCGCCGCCCGCCTGGAGGCCGCCCTGGAGTATGAAAAAAGACATGGTCGCCGCCGGCATCCCTCTTCCACTGCCCCGCAGGCCTGGGACGATTATCCGGCTGTTCAGGAGCTTTTGCAGGAAGTGACAGGCGCACAGAACAATGAGTAGTTCCAGCACGGCCGCCTGGGGGGGGGCCGAAAAGGTGCAGGCGGAATGTATGACAGGCATCTTGCATGTCATAAGCGCACGCAGGGATGCGTGCTATA
>PUMZ01000179.1 GCA_003551565.1 Candidatus Brocadiaceae bacterium
CGGCAGGCAGAGAATTGGTTCTGGGCACAATAGATTCGGGTTCCGGGCGCAGATCTTCAAACTCCCTGGCCGCCTGAAGGGGCATCGTCAAAACGTCGATCCCGGCCAGAGACAGAACTTGCTGACCGTTGCGGATGCTGGCTGCTATCTGGCGGGTTTGAGTTCCGATAACGTCCCGGAGTTCCGCCACTGCCCGCTGGCTGCTGATGACGGCTCTCTCTCCCACCATCTCGCCCGTTCCCAGGCCATTGTCTTGCACAAAAGCATTGAGACGCCCAAGGAAAACATTGCAAAACTTCGTTTCCGCAACGGCAGCAATCAAATAGTTTTGCCGGGCTGAAAAACCGAGTGTACAGTTGACCGGCACTGCTTGCTGTTCGAGTTTGAGTGCAGCGAGAAGCCCGGAAGCCGTGAACGGCACTTTGACGTAAAATTTTTCCGGACAGATATCATGGAACCGTTTGCCATAGGCCACCGATCGTTCAGTATCATTCAAAAGATCGGTATGCAATTCCACGCTCACATGGGTGTTAAACTTGTGGACAAGACGTAGAGCATGCCGCGCGTTCAGCACGAAAGCCACCTCAAGGGCCAGATCATCCTCCGGCACCCGGTCCCGCAATTTTTGAGCCGTTCTCTCTATCAACTCGTCATAGGTCCCCTTTGCCACTTCTTTGTTGAGAAGGGTGTTGTTGGTGGTAAAAGCGCTGAACTCCTGGTTCCAGAGAGGTTCGCAAGCTTCAATATCACCGGTATCCAGCCAGAGCTCGCTCCCGAGGTTTTTCATTCTGGCCCAGAGAGGATGGTCCGGAAACTTTTCGGCAGAAGAGCTTTTCTCGTAACCACTCAGCACAATATCCTTGACTTGTTCTGCCATCTGCTCAATTTTTTCACATTCCATGGTTATTCTCCTTAACAATCATCTCTCTTTCGCTCCACCGATGCACTCTGCAGCCGATCCTGCAGGATGCGCTTGATGTCACGACACCCGCCATGGGACGGTTCTCGCGGACGCTGGACATCACGCGCCATGCTGCCGACGATGCTGCCGGGTGAATGCCCCATAACCAGGACCCGGTGCGCCATTTTACGGCCTCCTCCACATCATGCAACTTGCTTTTTATTCATCTTCGAAAAGCTTGATCAATTTTTGAACCTTCCGGACGTGTTCTTTTTCGTCCGAGATAAAGGCGGCCAGCTCTTTTCTGATCCTTCGATCCTTAATGTCTTTCAGGAGTTCTTTATAGCCGCTTTCCGCCTCCCGTTCAAATCTTAACATGTTGCGCAGATAACCCTGCATATCTTCCTTAGTAATCATTGCGTTCCTCCTGCTCGATATCGGCGATCAGGGATTCTGCCTTTTCCCTGTGCCGCGTGCATTCACCGATCATTTCCTGAAGAAAAGCCCTGACGTCCGCCGCTTTTTCCTTCGGTACGCCGCTGCGGAGGGTGAGGGCCCGAAGGTGCTCTGCGGAGACGGCAATGATACTCTCTTCGGTGTTGCGCGCCTTCTTCAACCGCCGTATAAGTTCATTCTTTTCCATCGATCATCTCCCATGCCCATTCCACAGTCTTTTCCGGATCACGGTGTAAAAAACCGGCCAGCGGCGCCGTGTCCTCCGGGGTCAGCCGCCAGTCGAATTCTTTATCGGCCTGGAACCACACCACCGCATCAAGCTCCCATTCGATGGCGGTCCGCACCCCATCTTTTACCCACGCCCCCCTGTCGCCGCCCTTCGTCACGCTGGCCGTTTCCATGACGCAAAGGGGTTTGTCGGGTGCGATCTCCAGGAGTTCATTGCGAAGGGGAGTGAATATCTCGCGGAAGCTCTGCCACCGGCTGTCCCATCCCTCTTCGGCCCTGGTTCTGGTGGTTCCCCAGTTGTAGCCGTCCATGCCCATTACGTCAACCCAATCGCTTCCCGGATAATAATTCGAGGCCCGGTTCCATTCCGCATCGTCCTCATAATCGGGATTGGGAACGGATTCGGCATTCGGACAAAAAACCCACAGGGCATTGTCCGCCCCTTCCTCCCGGAAAGCCTTCACCACGTAACGGTGCATTCTACGGTATATATCCGGGCTTTCGGGACCGTATCCCTCTGCTTCCGTTCCCCAGTGGTACCGGGAGAGGTTCATTTCATGTGCAAAACGCACGAGGACGGGGAATCGTTGCTCCCTTATCACCTCCGCCACGCTGCGGATGTACTCATCGTATTTGCCGTTGAATAGAACATCGGCTTTTATTACGTGTTCTTCACCGTTTTCCAGGTGCATCGGTTCCCAGGTAAGGACCGGTATGGCGCCGGCTTCCCGGATGGCCCGGAGGCTGGAGCTTAAATGACCGGACTCCAATTCCCCGTCCGGACCCGGCCACTGGAGGAAAAAGTTCACCATGCCCGGGGCGATGCCGGTGTCGCGTTCGAGCTCATCCATCCGTCCGGAATCTATCGGAAACCCTTCGACGGCATATCCCCAGACCGGCGGGCCCTTTGCCGGCGCATCCGCGGAACATGAAGCGCAACAGATGGCGGGCAAAAACGCGAAGATGGCTGTAGTTGTTCCGTTAACAATGACCAGGAACAACTGATGCGCCTTTTGCCATACCGCCAGGTCGGTACAATGCTTTCTCTGCCTCATAATAAACGTTGGCCGGTTTTCGCAAAAACATCGTTTTCAACCGGCAACAAGCAACTTATGGTTAACTAAAGTTATAAGGAGCAATGAAGATACTGGCAAATGTCACCTGTCAACTGAAGACGTCTCTTCTGTTGCCTTTGCAAAATAGAATATCGAACAGAGCATGGCGAAGTGGTAGGCGCACCAGATCGCGTTGATCATGACCGGCCACGAACCGCCGGGTTCGTAGTATGCCCGATGGATCCCCCACACCACCGCCGCGAGGGTCAGGTAGAGGAAGAACAGCTGCATCCAGTGTGCCCTCAGGCTCAGCCTGCCCGAGGCGCCTTTAGGTGTTACAACAAACCCGATCCTGCGTCCGACCAATGCCGATGCGGCGGCAAGGAGGTGAACCGGAAAGCAAAGCAGAACAAGAAGCTGGCCCAAAAATATATCCTTTGCTGAATATCCTCGCTTGCCCAGGGAAATGAAAAAAATCGAAAGCATTATCGTTATATAGGGTATAAAAACACCGGCATAGATACCCGGACGTGCAAAATAGGATGGCACGTCTGCCAGCAAAAAAGCTATCGGAGAAACTATCAGCACCAAAAATACGGCTCCGACCAGGTAATACGTGCTGGAGAGCAGATATTCCCACCACATTCCGGGGGAAAGCGCTCCGGGGGTCCGGAAAAAAGCCGCAACTATCGATTTCAACGTCGATATCGTCCCGTAAGCCCATCGGAATTGCTGTTTGAAATAACCGCCGAGATCCTCCGGGCCGAGCCCAAAAGCGGCGACCCGGTCAAAGTATTGCGACTGCCAGCCCCGGCGGTGCAGTTCAAAAGCCGTGGCAAAATCCTCCGTCACCGATCCCTCGAAAAGCCCGCCGATTTCCTCCAGGGCGGCGATGCGAAAGAGAACGTTCGTGCCGCAGCAGAACATGGCGTTCTGTTCTCCCTTCCCCTCGCAGATATACTCGTAGAAAACGGCCTGCTGCAACCCCGCCCCCCTTGCCACCCGGTTGTTCTCGAAATTCCAGTAATATTGGGGCGTCTGTATGAAGGCGAGCTGTGCCTCCGCCTCCATCGCGGCAACCGGCTGTTCGAGGAAATCGCTCACCGGATTCTGATCGGCGTCGAAAATAACAAGGTAATCGGCCTCCACCGCATGTTCTTCCCCGCAGTTATGGACGAGTCCGGACCCTTCGGGCGGTTCCCCCCGCATAAAGGCAAGGAAATCATTGATCATCCCGGCCTTGGCTCCCCGCCAGCGGTGCCGGAAAAGATCCACTCCGAGCTCTTCACACATCGCGTCGATTTGCCGGCGATAGTCCTCCGCGTTATCGGGCCGTTTCTCCGGCACATCATAGGGGGTATCGTCCAAAAGATATACGTTGCAGTTTTCATAGGAAAGATTGATCAGGGACACGAGCGTTTTCCAGAGGACGGACGGCTCTTCTTTGTAGGCCGGCACCGCCGCCGCGACCTTCGGC
>PUMZ01000182.1 GCA_003551565.1 Candidatus Brocadiaceae bacterium
CAATATCTTCATAACACATCTGCATTCGGATCATGTTTATGGACTCCCGATGCTACTTCGAGAAATCATTAAATCAAGGCGAAATGCCGAGTCGAAAATTGAGACCGAACGTGGTGTTAATCTCTATTTGCCCGATGAAGGCAACCCAGAAATAATGACCGCTGTAAATATTTTGAACGGGAAAAATCGGTCTGAAGGACTGGAAGAGCATGTAAAAATGGATTCTCTTACGGATAGACAGTCCATAAAAGGAAAAGATTTCACAATTACGCCATACTACAATATGGAAGTTGAGTTAGCAAATCCCTGTTTATGTGAAACCACATAGGGATTCGCTGAGGATTTGATCTTTATATTGTGATGGTCATTCGCGGCTCCGGGACTTTCGTTCGAACAAATTCACTTCGCGCCGCTTCAAGAACTTCCTCCGGCGCAGTGCTGGTATGAACGATATAAAGTTCGCCGGCCTGCGCTTTGCGCGCTATACTTGCAGACTGGCGCACACTTGAATGCGTGGCAACTTGGGGCACCGGATCTTCAAGCCCGGCTGCAGCTTCCATCACCAGTATGTCCACCCCGCTGAAGAAATCGGCCATATCGGGAAAATATTTAGTGTCGCCGGATATGCCGATGGTAGATCCATTTCGGGTATCGGTAATATGATATGCCAGCCCCTGTACGGGATGAGCTGTGGGTGCGGTGCGCACTTTGAACTCGGGGGGCACGGCAGAAAATCAAACCTATTTGAACCCTTTACCGCCTTTTTTCTTAGCGCCTTTGCGTGGGAAGAGTTCGGGATATACGGCTTTTAAGACAAGTCGGGATCGCTATCGGGATCGAAATCATTCTTTGTGCTTTCATACATGCCCGAATCCTCTCCCATTTGATAACCCCTACCGCCCAATAGCCTGAGCATAGCAGCCATGCGATTCGGTTCGTTTTTCAGCGACGCGTTATTCATTCCGCTATCCCCTGGCGGACCTTCCCGTCGGCATCCTCTTCCACGAGCTGCAACCGCACATCGGGAAAAGTCCCTTCGGCATCCAGTCCTGCAGTTTCCCAGCGATGAACCCGTCCATCGGTGAGCTGCACCCGGATCTCACCGATATCCTCTGCGGTCACTGCCTCCACCTGGCGCTGATCAGTATCTTCCTGGAGCTCGATCAGGGTCACGAACGTCGCCTCCCGCCCGCTTGCGCGCCCTGCGCTGTAAGTATCCGCCGACGGAACACGGCCGCCCGGGTTACGCCCTACGATGTGGCGGCGCTGCCGCGGCCAGGCAGTATAGACGTCGATGTGCATCGTCTCCATACCCTCTCGCACGTACGGGTGCGGCTGTGACTCCTTCCAGCCGTCCCGGTCCCGATGGTAGCCGGAGATGAAATTTGCCCGTACCGTACCCTGCGCGTCAAACACACGGCAGTCGGAAATGAACTGCCCGGCGCTGCGATAGTCATCGTCAAACCGGTCCCACTCCGCCGTCTGCTCGATATCCCCCTGGTCGAATCCATCGAAACCGTAAAACTGGTACAGCACATCGAATGTATGCTCCTCCTCGCCCCCGGCATAATCCAACACCAGCACGTAATCGTCGGTCACCACCAGTGCCCGGCGCGAGAGAACCGGTTCGGTGAATTCATTCATATGCCCGCTGGGGGGCGCATCCTCGGGGATGCGCAGCGTCTGGCCGGATTGTTTCTTTTCGCCCGCTTCCTGCTCTGCTTCGGTATACCCCCGGTGGCCGCCGAAACGCGGGTGCGACCACTCGGTCTTGTTCTCTACAACCTTGGCCTGGAATAACTCGTCACTGTGGAAAAGCAGCGGATGGCTCGGGGCCGGATACTGGTTTTTCCCGTCGACGATCAGCATCGAACGGGCCAGCGACGTCTGCCCGAACATCTGGTAGAGAAAACTACCGTAGCCAAACCACGCGGTGCGGTTCTGGGTGGCGAGCTTGCCGAAACGGCGCAGGTGCCCCAGGTTAAGCCGGTCCCAGTGCCCGTGATGCGCGCCGTGGACGCCGTAACTGAGCAGCGCCTGATACTGCTCGCGCGGCGACTCCACGCCCTGGGAGCGCAGCATCGCAATGCCGGCGTTGTCGGCATGAGAGCTGGGCCGCAGCTGTTCCCCCCAATTCTCGACATCTTCCCTGTCGATCAGTCCCGCTTCAACGAAACTCTCAAGATTTGTACTGTGTTCGGCGGTAGCATCATTTATTCCCGGCAGCCGGTAGTCCTCGTTTATCAACGGCAGCACCGACTTATAAAGATCACCGATCTGGCGGTAGTTGCGATAGGAAGGGCCCCAGACCGAAGCGAACATCCCGCGGTGGGCGCCGAACCACGCCCCGGCCGGCTCTCCCGGACGGGACGAAGTTTCCAACCCCTCGTGGTACACCGCCGGGAATTTATCCTCCAGAATCTCAACTCCCCATGGCCGCAGCGCTTCACCGACCTGGGTCTTCATTCGGGCGCTCCACATGCTGTAGCCGGTGGACATCTCCCAGTACCAGCCGTCATCCATAATCCCGCGGCGGATCTGCCACTCGACACCGCCCGGCCCCGTCAGAAAACGTACCACCCAATGCCAGTCCTGAATGGCCAGAGCGCTGAAAATAGCGCCGGTGACCACCGACATCGGTTGATTGCCCACACCGTCCACTCTGCGGCGGGCAGTATCCAGGAAAAGTCGAAACGCCGTTTCTATCTGCTCCTTCTCGTCAGCGGTCAAAACACCGCCATCCCGCACCGCATCGTAGTCTCTTGCCAATCTCTGGATTCGCTGGCCCTCCTGCACCATGCCCTGGCCCGAGATGTTCAGGTGCGAGGCATACCCGCCTTCCGGGTCGCCGAAGTTACGCAGACGGCCCGCCCTGCCCTCCATCTCTGCCTGCGAAAGTTCCTCACCAGAAATTGTGGGCGATTTCATGCGCACAATATGGGTTAAATCGATCCGTTCAGCCAGTTCAGTCCGGCCGTTGGGAATCGCGGTCAGCGTCCAGCGCTCGCGCGCGCCCTCTGGAAGTGTGCCCGAGACGCCGGGCGTGCCAGGGGTGGGAACTTCGGCCTGAACCGTTAGCTGCTGTGACTCACCGGGCGCAAGATGTACTTCCTTTGGCTCGACGCTCGTAACCATCACCTCACCGCCCTCGCGGTCCAGCCGCAACGCCACTGCCTGGCGTTCTTCCGTGCAGTTCATCACAATCACATTATACTCGATAGTCTCGCCCGGATCGCCCGGTTTCGACTGCACAGGCGCGCTCAGACCAACAACCCGCCCGCGCTGCAGCCGAACGTTATCCAGAAGCAGCTCGCCGCCATCGCCCTGTGCCCGGACGCGCAGCCCATGCGCGTCGCTCAGATAGGTAGGCGCGACCGCAGCGTTGAGCCGAAAATCATCCACCGGAACATACAGGGTCTGCCAGCCACGGCCGGCAAACTGAAATGTCACATCCCTCCTGTAATCCTCTCTAACACCCGGAATAGAGAATGACACCTCCGCCGATTCCACGCCGTCGGCAAGCTTCATGTCCACGGCCAGGATCGGCCACTCCTGCCAGCTGCCGGCCGGGTTAAGCCGGGGACGCTGCCCTTTTCTTGCGATCCAGGCATCGTCCTCCGGATAACGGAACTCCGCTTCGCCGGGAACCGTCAGCCGGGCCGCATCCTTCCCTTCTGCGCCTGCTCCCGGCGCATTTTCCAGCCCGGTCCAATGCTCAAGTGTGGAGAGATCACCCAAATCATGGCGTGATGGGAGCAATATCCATGCGCCCGTCTCCCTTCGCCGTTGAGCTTCATACAGCGCATGGACAACCGGAGGCCGCGATAAGGCGCGGCGAAAATCGGCGTCTTGATTAAGCATCTCCAAAATCTCCGGCCCGGCGGATTTTAGGGCATCAAGCGCTTGCAGGCGAATCTCATCCTGTTGCCCTGCATCTTTCACCACTTCCGCCACTGGCATCCACGCTTCAGCCGCCACATCCAGCTTCTGCAACACCTCGCCTGCGAGCGGGCGCTCCTCATCTTCCAGCACCAGCTCAACAAGAGCGGAAGCGGCTATTCCTTCCGCGCCGACGGCCTTCAATGTCTCTATTGCCGCATGGCGAATATCCTCCTC
>PUMZ01000319.1 GCA_003551565.1 Candidatus Brocadiaceae bacterium
AATCCGCGCGGATGGACCCATACCGTTAGTCCGTCCGACGGTTGGAGTATAGAGGACGAGGACGCCCATGAAGCCTTTTATGAGGCCGCGATGGCCGGTGCAGAGCGCGTGATAGATGTCTCCAAACGGCTGGGCGCACAGGGTGTGGTGGTATGGCAGATAGAGGGGATGGAGTTTTCGGGGCCGGCTTATTACGGAGAACCCAGACACCTGCGCTATGTGGCCCCGGAGATGGAAGCTGCCGCGGATGATTTTTTTGAAAAGATAAGGGATGCCGGACTCAGGGTGGGGATCACCATCCGTCCGCCACTCCAGGTGCCGCTTTGCGAAGAAGGCGAGGAGTTAGTGGAATGGGAAGAAATGTCCAGGCTGGAGGGGCGCGACTGGATGCCGGAGATCCCCGAAAACAGTATTCATCTCTACGAACAAAAGGAAGCATGGTGCGCGCTGACCCGGCTGGCAAATAAGATCGAATATGCCAAAGAGCGCTGGGGTGCAACCCTGTTTTATCTTGATACCAATTCTTTTTACCGCCCGCGTGTCCGCGATGACGAAGAGGGGCCCAGTGACTGGGAAACCAAACGGCTGCCGGCGGGTATGTTCGGGACTCTTAACGAAATGTTTTCCGATGTTATGATTATCCCCGAACATCAGTATCCCGAGTACTGGGCCCATGGCCCCCAGTACCAGCACGTGCCCGGCATGTTCGGAACGATCACTCCGCCCGGGGTGCGTTTTGCATATCCGGAGGCTTTTTCGATTATTACCGGTGATACCGATCATATCCTCGATAATCGAAAAAATTATATCCAGGCGGCCGTGGAGGGAGATACGTTCTGGGGGCATGGGTGGTGGGGTGGCAGCATGGAAAAGATCAATGCTCTGTTTCAGCCGGCCGTCCGGCTGGCGCCATATCACCTTGAAATCACTGCCGATGAAATGTCGGTGAAAGTCCGTGATGTCTCCGGACTGACCACCTCCGATGTTCTAGAGAATGATGTAGACGTAGAGGTTGTGGACCGGAAACGGTTCGGGGAAACCGACGATCTGGCCGAGTTTTTTGCCGATCGCCTTGACGGAGAGGAACTGGTTTCGCAGAGACGGGTCTACGTGCGTTATGAGGAAGAGGTTTCCCCCGAGGAGCTGAATCACATACTGGATGCCGTAACCGAAGAAGGAGGTATAATAGCCTGGAGCCAGGTTTTTGTGGTGTCACCACAATAAATCTATGCGATACAAAGAGAAATAACAAAAAAAGGCCGAAAAAGGGGCCTTATATACGTTTTTCGAGGGGGGTTTTGGGGCTGTAAGCCTTTAAGAGAAATTAGGAGATAACAATTATGCCACGAGCCAATCGATATTTGCTGCCCGGGTATACTTACCACCTTACTCACCGGTGTGTGAACAAAGAATACCTTCTGCGATTTGCTAAAGACAGGAAAAACTATCGCCAGTGGTTGCTGGAAGGGGTTAGAAGGTACAAGGTGAACCTTTACGGCTATTGTATAACGTCCAATCATGTGCATATAATCGCCCGGGTGGATGATACTGAGAACGTGGGGCGAATGATGCAATTGGCTGCCGGCCAGACGGCGCGAAATTACAATTGGCGCAAAGAGCGCACCGGGGCCTTTTGGGCGGAGCAATACCACTGCACCTTGATTCAGGATGGTGAACACTTGAGGAGGTGTATGAGTTATGTAGACCTCAATATGGTTCGCGCCGGAGAGATTAAGCATCCAAAGAACTGGGAATGGTGTGGTTATCAGGAGCTTTTAGGCCTGCGAAAACGCAACTGTCTGCTGTCGATTGACAGGCTACTAAAAGCACTGGGTGAACCCAACCGCGATGAATTCAGGAAGACTTATGCTGATAAGATAGAAGAGTTAATTGATGATGAAGTTTTAGACCAATCCATCTCCCGTCGCCAACCGGAATGGACGGAGGCGCTTGCAGTAGGCTCAAAGGACTTTATTAAACACATAAAACAGGAATATCACCACCGGTTTTCCCTGAATACAGAAGCCGGCCGGAACGAATATGGCCCACAATTTTGGACGTTGAGGGAACCGGAGGGCTCTTACAGGCTGTTTTCACCCCCTGAAAAACGGCCATAAGAGCCATTTCAGGCCCTTTTTCTTGCGTAATGTCTTGTATGTTAAAAAAATACTGTGGTGACACCACAGAGGCAGAGGCACTATAGTTTATCGTGTTCTTTCGGTTGCGTCCAGGCGAGGATGGCGTTGGTTTCGCCGATCGCGTCCAGGACCGGGTTCAACCGCTGAAGCCGGTCCATTTCCGAGTCATAGCCGACATACACGCGCCGGTCGGCAACTTCGGCTCCGGGGGGGATTTGCGCCGCCAGGGCTTCCGCCAACGCCGTTGGATCGGGCAGGGCTTCGCCGTTCAACGTCATGGTGTCGGCCCCGACATGAACCACAAAGGGCGCCCGGCGCGCCGCTGCGGCGAAAATCGCTTGCACATCCTGGTTGAGTGCACAGTTGAACCAGCCGCGATGCAGAACCGTGTCGCCGTGGGTTACGGCCTCGACCATGGCGCCAAACCACGGTTCGTCTTCAGCCAACTGCTCGGGGCGTGCATTCACGATTAAATTGGCAATGAATGCTTCCGGGTAGAGCCGGCGGACATGCGACGGGGTCGACGTGCGCTGCGTGTGGTCGAGCTGGTCGTAAGGCGCGACCGTCGCGAAGCACGCTGGCCCGCGGGAGAACTCGGGAATGATCAGGACATCGGGATGGCGCTCGCGAAGCGCACGCCACACCCATTGGTCGAGCAGCATCCATTCAAAGCTGAAGTCCTCGCCTACAGGTACGTGAATGCCGTTGGTGTCGACGTAAAAGATCGTCGCCCCCCAGCGATCCTGTGCGAATGCGATCTTGCGGCTCATGCGTTCGACGATCGGGAAGAATCGCCACCACTGCACCCCCTCGGGCCACACGTCGTCGAAAGACTCGTTGTGCGGGTTGCGCTCGGGGCCATGGCTGCCGGTGCCATGCCGCCACTCGCCGTCCTGATTCAGGTAAGGCTGTGTGGGGCGCAAAGTGACGCCGGTGCGCAGTCCGGCTTCGAGGAAAATCTGGAAATACTCGTCTATAAATTCGTTCAGCTCCGGGGCCAGTTCGGCTTGGAGCCGCGGATCGCCGATGTAGCTGATTGGATGCGGGTTCTCCTCGCCTTCGACATTCCAGACGATCATGCCCTGGGCGCCCATGCCGATCAGCACGTCCACCGACCGCCGGGCGTCTTCCAGAAAGCGCTCTCTGAGCTTGGCCAGGTCGTCTTCGCAGTTGATGTCGATTTCGGGGTCGTTATACCATCCGCGGGGATTGGTTTCGCTGATCGGACCGCGCGACATGAACCAGATGGCACCGATGGGCCGCCGGTCGTTCCAATCGACGATTGACGGATGCCATTCTCGGTAGGTTGCATACAGGTCGGCCATGGCCGCATGATCCGGGGTTTCGGCGGGGGTCAGGCGCAGGGTAATGCGGAAGGTCTTTTGTTCGCCCGCCGCGATTCGGGGTTGGCCAAACGGTTTAATTTCCACATCCCCAGGGGCAAATGTCCGCACCCCCCCGCGTACCGCGAGCCTGCGTCGGGCCGGGGCTCCGCCGCCGAGGAAGCCGACCTGCAACGGCCCCTGCGTCATGATTGCGGCGCGCAAGGCGAGAGCCTGATCGTCCGCGCCCCAGGTTGCCCGTGCCACGGCCGGCCGGTCTCGGTTGGTTGTCAGCCGAGTCTCACCCTCGGGGGGCTCCGGGAAATCCAACTGCAACAAGGTGATGTCGAAATCGGCGATGGTATGGTCGCTGCGATTGTCGAGCGTCAGTTCGATGTCGACGTCGTCGTCGCGGTGAACGACCTCGCAACGGATGGTTCCCCAGGCGTAGACCAGCTCGAGTCCCCGTCCGTCCTCCGTGGCGGCGACGCGGCGGTCGTCAAGCTCAGCATCCGTGAATTCGTAGTTGATTTGGCCGTCCTCCAAGCTCCTGGTCTCAAGCTTGACCATATTCACTTGCGGTATGAACTCCGTCACCCAGGCATGCTCATCCATTCTTAAAGAAATGCCTTTTTCCGGTTCGACGCGGGCTTCG
>PUMZ01000347.1 GCA_003551565.1 Candidatus Brocadiaceae bacterium
ATGAAGGGGAGTCATACACAGGGTCTGCAGATTATACCGTTGAGGAATGCGATTGTCAGATAAGCGTTGGGGTCGAAGATAAGTATTATTTCTGTTATGATGAGGGTAGCGGAAGTGTGCCGGTGGAGATAGACAAAGACTGCGATGCTCCGGACAGAAAGACGGAGAATATGGATGCCGGCGGTAATTTCACCATGGCCGAGGACGGAGACGTCTGGCTGGGTGATAATACGGTGAAGAAATGGTGCGAGAACTGCGACGGTGAGGACAGTACCGAAGTGTTTGTGGCAAAGGTGATTATTGACGAGAAAGAAGAGCCAATTTACGAATGTCACCATTGCGATGAAGAAAAGAAGAAAGTTGTGTCTTTGACTGATAAAAGTGAATGTGAAGATATCGATTGGATAACTGATCTTATTGGAGAAGCTGAGGGGCATAGTTTCACTTTTTATCCAGAGGACCAGGAGCCTGGGGAATACGAAGTTACAGCAAGTTGCGCGAATTTGGATTGCGAGGACACAAGAGATGATATACATATCCTGGGTGTGGAATCTATTGAAGTTCGAGATAATGGTAGAGATGCTGCGTGGGATGATGATGACAGATATACCGAAGAAGGAGAGGAGGTTTTGTTGTTGGAAGTGGTTCCGCTCTTGACGGGTAAGACGATAACATGCGAAGCCGACTTATTGCCCGATGTTGATATAGACTATCCTGAATGGAATATAGACGGGGCGACCTACGTGGGAAAAGAGGTGGATTTTACCGCAGCAAATTATAACATAGCGCAGTTTTGGCTTTTCGATGTAGCCCCTGAGATTTATTCGATTTACGTATGTCCGGACCATGAGGCAATAGTTGCCGCATTCCCTGACTATAAAGATACGGTAACAATATCAGCTGCAGATGATGATGCTCTGGCAGAATTCGTTGAAGCTATGAATACTATTGAAGAGGTTGCTGATAAAGTCGGGAGTCCAGGAAGCGTGGGAGTTGATATAGGGGGAAGCTTTTCTTGGGAAAATCAATGGCAAGAAATGTCAGGACACAGGGTTTGTTGTACTTGGGAATTTGGAGGGGATGCTACCGCGGGAGCGCATTCCGAACTTGCTTTTGGGCTTTACGCTGCTGGTATTCCTCCTGCTTTAGTGGACGCCAACGCTTTTTTAAAATTATGGGGAGAATTGGGTGTAACAGGGTCTGTAGGGGTGAATGCAGAATGCAACTTTGTTGGAGAAGGAGGAGCTTTTGGTACCGTTGGGCTTGATGTGGGAGCTGAAATTTGTGCGGTAAGTGGATTGGCAAAAGCTACATTAAAAGGACGAACCAGTATACAGGCCAGTGGTACTTTTGTTGGGGTTCCAGATCCCGATGGGCCAGAACTATATTCCGATACAGAAATCTTGGCTGGAGGTGCTGATGTAATATATGAGATAGAATATCTTTGGGGGGTTTATACACGGACAAAAACGTGGACGGCTTGGGAACATTGGACTTTGTATGAAGACAAAATTCAGCTTGTACCATGGTGAGAAAATGTGACAAAATGATATTTTCAGAAGAGAAACCTTCTTATTCTCTAGAAAAAGTAAACCGTTTTACTTCATTAAAAGGAGATGAAACTATGTTTAAAAGAATTGAAGTGCTGGCTTTGTGTTTGGGGATGAGTATGCTTTTTTTTTCCCAATTTAGTGCTTGTGGTAGAGCACCGACAATTGATGAAAATGCTGGACCAGTGGTTGCATGGGGGCGAGATCGCGACGGTGAATCAACGGTACCCGAAGATTTGAATGAAATTAAAGAAGTTGCTGGTGGTGCTAGGCATAGCCTTGCTATAAAAAAAGATGGAACAGTGGTTGCCTGGGGCCGTAATGATCATAATCAATCCACTGTCCCTGATAATTTGACTGATGTGAAGGCTGTGGACGGGGCCGATTTTCATAACCTGGCGCTCAAAGGAGACGGCACTGTGACCATGTGGGGAGCGGAAGAAGATGTGCCGGAGGGTTTGAATAACGTAAAGGCGATTGCAGCGGGGGGAGGACATAATCTTGCGCTTAGAGAAAATGGTACAGTGGTTGCTTGGGGAATAAACAATGTAGGCCAATCAGACGTTCCTGAGGAGTTAAATGACGTTAAGAATATCGCCGCAGGGTGGACTCATAGCCTTGCTCTGAAAAAAGATGGCACGGTTGTTGCGTGGGGAGGAAACGAAGATGGCCAGTCCACGGTTCCTGAAAATTTAAGTCAGGTCAAAGAAATTGCTGCGGATGGAAGACATAATTTGGTTTTAAAAGGAGATGGTACTGTAACTGCGTGGGGAAGGAACAAAGAGAGGCAGTGCACGGTTCCAGACGATTTGGGCAGCGTTAAGGCTATTGCAGCAGGAGGAACCCATAGTTTAGCATTAACAGAAGATGGAACGGCGAGAGCTTGGGGGTGCGATAGGCATGATCAATCTACGATTCCGGATGGGTTGCCGGAAGTTAAGGCTATAGCTGCTGGCGGCTGGAATACCCTGGTGATTGTAAAAAACGAGTGAAATCACCAAGAGCAAAAAAATCAGTTTGCAAAATCTTTTTAAAGGAACAAAGAAGTTTTTTAAAATTTTAACAAAGGAGGTGGCTTATGTTTAAGAAAATTGGATTGTTGAGTTTAGCCTTGTGCATGTTTACACTACTTAGTTTTTCTGTGGTCATGGCAAATAATAATAACGATAACGGGAACGGTCCTGTCGTTGCATGGGGATATAATAATTGGGGCCAGTCTACAATCCCCGAGGAGTTTAGCAACGTGGACGTCCAGGCAGTTGCGGGGGGATGGTTACACAGCGTGGTATTGAAAGAAGACGGAACTGTGATGGCATGGGGCCGCGACAATTATGGTCAGTCTACAGTTCCGGATAATCTGACGGACGTAACAGCCGTTGCCGCAGGATCAAGACACAACTTAGCACTGAAAGAAGATGGAACGGTAGAGACATGGGGATGGGATTATCACGGGCAATCTTCCATTCCGGATGATTTGAACGATGTTAAGGCTGTTGCCGCCGGCTGGGCACATAGTCTGGTTTTGAAAGAAAACGGGACTGTCGTTGCTTGGGGAATGGACAATGAGGGCCAGGCGACGGTCCCGGACGGTTTGAGCGATGTGCAGAAAATTGCAGCGGGGGGAGCTCGGAGCATGGCACTTTTGGAAGATGGCACGGTAGTAACATGGGGATGGGACGATGAGGGGCAATTATCAGTTCCAGACGGTTTAAGCAATGTATCGGAAATTGCCGTAGGGGGAGCGCATAGTTTAGCACTAAAGGAAGACGGTACCGTCGTTGCCTGGGGGCCGGATAACGAAGGTCAATCTACGGTTCCGGATGGATTGGATAATGTGATAGCAGTTGCCGCAGGTATGATGCATAGCTTGGCGCTTAAAGAAGATAGTACGGTAGAAGCATGGGGAAGAGACGAGGAAGGGCAGTCAACCATCCCTAATGGTTTGAATGATGTAAATACAATTGCTGGCGGGAAACATCACAGTTTGGCAATCGTGGAAACTGAATAGGAATTCCGGGGACAGTATACGGTTTTTCTGTTAACACGGCAGAGATAATTCGTAAAATAAAGAGGTAGTAATAGGTGTTAAAAGGGGTTAAAAGGCGGTTAAAAGGTGCCGTTCCCATGCAACACGAAAAACGACAGTTAGTTATGCTTGTTTTTATGCCGTTATATGACCTTACAACGCGATTTTGATATCTAAAACGGATTTTAAGCGTTTGAGTCGCCACCTTCGGAGCTCTGTTTTTTGTGTGTTGTCAGATTGGTGTCAAATCGACCTCGGGCAGTCTGGAAATCTTCTGAGTGGATTTTCAGTCGCAGGATAGATAAACTGCAGACATAAAGGAGGGGATTGTCATGCGCAGAATAACGATATGGACGGCGGCAGTTGTATTTAGCGTTTTTGCCGGCATTTTTCCAACCATAGCCTTGGGCGAAAATGAAAGCCAGCACACCGCCTCCGAAGATGAACGCGCGGCGGTTCGTGGATGAGACACGGCCGGCTCTGCCGATCGGCGAACCGTGGCAGGGTCAGTCCGGGCAGTCGTGAA
>PUMZ01000411.1 GCA_003551565.1 Candidatus Brocadiaceae bacterium
ACCTCGCCCCGCTGGGGCGAAGACAGAGACCTTGCCCCGAACGGGGCAAAGTACGGTAGCCTCGGGTTTTAACCCGGGGGTGATGATTCACACGTATTTTTGCGCCCTGAAGGGGCGCGGTGGATCGTTGCGTATAGGCTATTGTGCGCTTTTCGGCTAAACCCCAGTCCGGGCTTTTACTAACGCCGGATAGGGAATCAGAAGAGATATGATCGATGTCCTTCCCCGTTTCAGGGTCAAGAATGAGGATAGTATCACGGTCGGCGATATAGATACGGTCTTCAAGGGAGACATAAGGTGAACCTACCTGGTCGGCCCCGGGGCGGAACCCACCCTGGTAATATTCGCCAATACCCGGAATCTCCCTGATCCACATTTTTTGGCCCGTATAGACATCCCTCGCCTGCAACTTATCTGGGCCAAGAATGATGACGCGCCCACCGGCTACCTGCGGAATGGGGGCACGGCCATGCCGGTTGAAAACGTTGCGGTTGGAAGGACCTCCGAACCAGAGCAGTCCCAGAGGCGCCCGAACCAGGCTTTCCTGAGATACGCCGGTGTTAGCCGGATCGGCGTACTGATGAGTCCACTGCCCCGAACCGGGCAGAGGGCCTTCACGCATGAGTTTAATACCCGATGAGGTTCTGCATTTCGGCGTTTTCAGGTGCATCTTCCTCCAGCCATGCTCTGAACATATCCACCACGTCCTCGTCATCAATTAAAAGTTTGCTTGCATGACTGACTACCAGAAAATAACGTCAACAACAGGAGACTCCACGGGGCTTGTCCCCGTGGTTATCATGATTGGCAGGCAGCATATTTGGGGGCCTCTCACCTTGTACGGGCAGACAAAAGCTTCAGGAAAGCCCTCGCAGCACAATTATGCACGTGATTGTCCGGGAATCTTGGCTGAAAAGGCTGCAACAGGTTCGTAGTGAACCTTTCAAGGGCTTCGGAAACCGAAAATTGCTACGCGCTCCCCGGGACGCTTGAAAGCGTCCACTACGAGCCGAATGAAACATAAATTACTGAAGAACGCGCTCCGCCCATCCGCGGGGTACGTTTCGCCGCCTGTTCCAGGTGCCGCTGTGCTCAACCAGTTCTTCCTCATTGAAGGAATAGGTAGCGGTATGCCCGTCAAAATAGATAAAGTTCGCCTGGCCGAGCTGCACGTGATTCGTGGGCCAGCTATTCCTATGAGGCACAGTCCAGTGCCATCCCGTATCCGGTCGATCGGGCCGGCCGGGGTCCTGGGCAAGGGGCTGGTGCGATGCCGTAGGAACGTAGCGGGTAAGTCCCGTCCCATCACCGCCAGCACCCCAGGAGGTAACTGTACGTCCAAGATGATTGAGGTTGGCCGTCTCGACCGTCGGATTACGCGTGCTGTGATGGTGGAACCATGTGGATGCGCTACGCGTACCGATACCGAAGAATATGCCGTATGACATGTAGATGCGGGCGCTGTGGAAGTTACCCGGATAATACGTGCCGTGATCCTCGAACGACCTCGGATCCGTAGCCGGGCACACGAACAGTTCCAGCGGTGCAGGCCAGTAATCTGGCATAGTTTCGCGCAGAGGAGGGGCGCCCGGGTGGCTCTCCATGCGCGCGATGTTCGACCAATTTTGCCTGTGACTCCACCCGTCGTTATCCTCGCCATACAGCATGAAACCAACATGGATCTGACGGAAGTTGGAGAGACAGTTGACACTCTGCGCCTGGTTCATGACGCGCTGAAGCGCCGGCATAAGCATCGCAGCCAATATGGATATGATAGCGATAACTACAAGGAGTTCGATTAAAGTGAACCGTAATATCTTACGTACTAAGTTAAACATGATACTACCTCATAAAAAAAATTAAACGTCAACAAACAAGGTAATTAACATTGAATATATTATACTGAACATTGACATAATTGTCAAACATAAATTACTGAGAACTCTTAACTGTATCTCTTGGGTGTGCTAAAAATTTCGGATAAAACGAGTGGAACATTGTATACCCTATGATTTTTTCATCTTCACATGCCGGGGGGAACAATGAGGGTGTTTCTTGACACCTGCAGAATTCCATGCCTTTTCGGCCAACCCTGGTGGTCCATTCCTCTCTCCCGAAAAAACCATAGCCCGCCGACGACACCGATAGTCTACTGAACTGGCTGAATGCCACCACCAGACTCGCATGATCCGTTAGCTGCTAAGCTGAGACGATGAGTACATAACCATAGCTCTCATTAAACCGGCAAGGATAGCGTGAAAGAGGGCCTTATCGATGGGATTATCATGTGTCTTTACTCCCACGGCTGCCATTCGGGATCATGGGGCGACCAGAACATCACTGGTGCCAAAATACCGCCAGTGCCCAGTTCGGCAAGTGTAAGATTGGCGATCTTGACGGTCACCCAGTTCTCGCCTCCGAACTCGAGCACGCTCTCACCGTCAGCATCAACCGTCGGAATATCGAACGGCCGGAAACTGCCGGGCACGCCCGGCAAGCCCAACGGTGAACGCTCATTGGACCCCATAAATTCGCCGTTGATCCACACATCGACATCACCGTCCTTGCCGCCGAACCATAGATATATAGTTTGACCTTCAAATTCGGCCGGGATCGTAACTTTCTGGCGGTACCAGGCAACGCCCTTGTAATAATGAAGTCCCTGATCCGACCAGCTGCGGCTATAGGTCTTTATCGGCTGCCAGTTCCCGCCGAGTTCGCCCGGACGGTGATAGCCACTGATGTCCCCGATATCCACGGGATCCAGCAAAAACATCCATTCATCCGCCATCTCGGCAACAATTTCACCTTTTTCCACAGCACGTTCATAACCGAACTCGACCGGCTGGGAGAAAAAACGGTTGAACATGCTCCGCGGATTTTCCGACCGGGACCGCCAGGTCAGAAGCCGCATGCTGTCGCGATCGCGAGCATCTTCGCCCTCGAGCACGTAATCAACAAGCTCATCGCTGATAAGGTTAAAGTCCTCCATCAGGCTGTGAGCGGATTCAAAATCGAAACTGTTGCGTGCCTCGATCATATCGAGAAAAAGTTCAAACCTGTCCCAACCCGTCCGCACGGCCCAGACCCGCTCGGCATAGATCGAATCTTCGTCGTCGATAGCGGCTTCAGCGTCGTCAAGCATACCGCGCATACGCTCACGCCGGGGATGATGCAGAAAAATCGGGAAATACACATAACTTGAACCGGCAAAATAGGGTGTATCGCGAAAAGCGGCATCGAGCGCCTCATGATAACTTTTCATCGGTTCACTCGCCGGGCCGTAGAACTTGGTATAGAATTCCTCCAGCAAGGCATCCACATCGGTATCGACATCCCACATCAGCCGGGTGGCCAGATACAGTGACGGCGTATTCGTGTACCATGAGGCTCCCCCATCGATAACTTCGACCCGCATCGCCCTGATGCCCTTCTCATGAAAAACAGGAGTCTCGTGCCTTATCCTGTCGACCTGACTGATAGGAAACTGCGGGCATGCCAGGTTGTTGTAATATCCCCGATAATACAACTCGTTCGGGTTGGTCTCGCTCCACTCATCGATCAGCCAGCGCAGAATGTGCCGATCCGGACTCATCGGGTTGTCCATACCGCGTATACGGTCAAGGTTGATGGGCGCAAAAACGCCGACAATACGGGGGTCCGGTTCTATTGCCGGGGGCATCATATGCCGCTGGTACACATCCCAGACGATATGAAGATTCGGATAGTCTTCCTCCAACTCTTCAAGTGCACGGTTAAAAAGCCATATATAGCGATCGGTCATCGACTCGGCCGACCAGAATGGATCATACACCCCTCCGTCCAGTTCCTTACATCCGTCGCATTTACAGTATGAATAAGCTCCTCCGTCTTCAGGGCCCATACCGACATAAAAAATATCATCGGTGGGTTCATAGCGCTGTCGGATATGCCCGACGATCCCCTCCAGAGCACCGGGGGCGTAATCACCCGAGACACAAACCTGTCTTCCTTCCGTGCCGATGGCGGGATAATCGTCCCTGCGTGAATTTCCGAATTCATGGTGGGGCAGGCTGTGGCTGCCGGTCGAACGAGGCAGGCCCCCC
>PUMZ01000364.1 GCA_003551565.1 Candidatus Brocadiaceae bacterium
GCTTTGTCACCTCCACGACTGCTTCGACTGCTACCGGCCGGAGCAACAGTTGCCGGGTGGGACTTACGCTCTCCCACTGGAGCTATGCACCTTTTCACGGCGCACTGAAATATGCAGGATAGGTCCCGGGACTTACCTGGCGTCCTCCGGTATAAGCACCGCGTCGGGAGTAACTGAAAATATTGCCGGAGCGTTAAGAAGTCGAACAGGACCACCCCCCGGCCGCCTCAGAGCCCACATCTTCCCGTCCTTTCCCTCGGGAACTTCTACCACGTAAAGCGGGCCGTCCCCGGGCATCAGTTCCGTTTTCCCGCCGTCGGGATCAAACAATTCAGCCGGCACGTTGCGGGGCGGGTTGTGAATAGCCAGATTCTCCAGGCCTTCAGGCACGTAGAAGTATGCCCTTACCCAGCCAAGGGGCCTCAGCGGTTTGTAGCCCATGGGAACTCCGTCGGGGGCCCTGAGGTGGAAGCCGTTCCTCTGATCAAACACTTCCACGCGGTAACGCCCCGGGCTGCCGGCCGGTATTTCAAGACTATGCCATTTCCGCTCTGCATCACGCGGCGGGACTACGAAAGACCTCTTAAACACCTCCCGGCCCTCTTCATCATTATAGGCTGTCACCCGAACCTCCTGCCCCTCATTCCAGTTTCTGACGCTGAACTCCAGAGGCAGATTCTCCATACCGGGAGGAACCTGGAAGTAGAATGTCGTCGAATAGATTGAGCTGTAGCTTCCGCTGAACTCGCCGGTCATATCAGCACTGTCATCCAGGGGAACGAGCTCGCCGTCAAAAGAGCGAAATTCAAAATCGAGGGGTTCGTATTTTTCAAGGCCTTCACTCAGCCACTTTAGCAGTTCATCTTCTTCCGGCGGGGATATGTCTTCCCATTCAGTTGCATCATGCTGAGTCGGGTTCAGGTAATCCCTTATTTCAGAGACATGCCGGAAGCCAAGCAGCTGCCACAGACGGTAGGGCTGTATCATTGCCGACGGGTATATCCGCCACATCAGCCGGGCAAGTTCCCGGGCCTTTTCCTGCTGCTCCTCTTCCTGTTCCGAAGGGGTGCTGCTGAAGATATGCCACTTTTCTATATACTTTACATACTGAACATAGTCATTAATCCGGGCTTTTACTTCGCCCGATTCGGCCAGTTCGTATGCCTCCTTCAGGTCACGGTAAGACAGGGCCAGTTCATGCGTGGTAAGAAGGAAGTCGTCCGCCCAGCGTTCCATCATGCGGCGCATCGGCCCGGCAGCTTCGGCGAAGCTTTGCTCGTAGAACTCTTCAATCATTGCATCGGTGTCGGTATTCGGGTCCCACATCAGGCGGGAGGCGAGATACAGCGGAAGGCCGATGGCGCCGGAACTGTAAGTGCTTTCAAAATAGATGCGCCTTACTCCCGTTTCATGCCAGAAGCGGAGACGTTCCTGCGGTCTGTTAACATAATCGAAGGCGGGCATGTTTCGACCCCAGTCGGTTATGGACCAGTAGTCGTAAAGTCCGGGCGGAGCGACTGAAGCAAGGTTCTCCTGCTCTATTTTTTCCATCCAGGCACGAAGCATGTCGTCGCCGCTCATGCCCGTCCGCTGGAATGCATAGGGGATGAGTGTAACGGTTATATTCGGTTCCAGCCTGAAGTTCGGAATGTCCGCGTAGTGTCCATACGCATACATGCTGACGCCCCGGCCCGGAAATTCTCTGTCGATTGCACGCGCAACTGCGTTAGCAGCGTAAAATATCTGATCCGAGATCGTCCCTTCGCCGATTTCGGCGCATTCATCGCACCGGCAGAAACCGCCGCCGTCCGCAGGATCGGCTCCGACAAGATACGAAGAAGGGTCGTCAGGGTCGCGCTCAACCCGCTCGGCCATCTCGCGAAGGCGATCTTCTACAAAAAGCTCCAGCAGCTTATCGCTGGAATAGCACAGTTTTACTCCAACCTGGTATTCAGCCCGTTCTCCGTCAACTTCGGCCCTGTACTGCGGGTTTTCGCGCAGTTCTTCTTCAAAACGCATGCTGAATGCGTGGCCGACGTGGCCGTAGCCGGGAATCTGCTGTCCGAAACGGTTGCGCCGCTGCCAGTCCTGCCATATCGTACGCATCTCAAGATCCGGATCTACAGGGCTTGATGGTCCGAAACCGCCCGTCCCGAAGAAATTGCGCGCTGTAAACGCCGGATTACGAAGCACGTCAACCTCAACTGTAATGTCATCGAGCTGAGGCACTATTTCCCAGTTCGGGCCGGGGTAATACCAGCGGAAGCCCAGCTTTTCAAGATAGTAATATATACCGTGGGAGAGGCCCGCAAGGCGGTCTGCGAGAATCCATAGGCGTTCGTCGCCTTCAGAGAAAAGCAGAAAGCTTTCAGGGCACTTTCCGTCAAGCTGCTCGCTCAGCCCGGAGGGTATGCCGTCATCTTCCGCCAAAGCGACAGTGATCCCCGGCCCGGTCTGCGGAAGTTCGGAAACCTCAAAAGAAGTGCCCGTGGCGCGCTCCAGGTATGCACCAAGGTCCCTTATAGCCGCATCCAGCCGCTGATCAGTCTCGGCGGGGACAAGTATCCTGCCACCGTAGTTCGGGGATGCCTGAGCCGGCGGGGCCGTTAAAAGGTAAAAAGCGGCCGAAAGAGCCGTAAAAAGAAGGAAGAAACTGAAAAAAAATGCCGACGTCCCTGCATCAGAAGTTTTAAGATAACCGGTTTTAGACATTGTTATAGCTCCGTTTTTTAAAAAGAACTCCGATCGCCGGTAAGTCCTCAGTGAACCACGTTACGCTATCATCGTGTTCGCAAAGGATTCCACACTAACTGTTTAGTGTTATGGGCAAAAAAGACATACTGGGAGGTATTGTACATAATTACAGACTTTCTGTCAATACTACAAAGAGCTGCTGAACCGCCTTTATCATCAGGATCGCAAGGAAATTCAGTGACCGCGTTTGCTTTCTGCGCATCAGCACCGCTGGAGGGTTGTGCGAAAAGCGAACTAAGCGCCTGAAGAAAAAATGCACCTGCCCTCCCTTTTATACCCAGAATCGGAACAACGCATCGGCCACGGTCTTTCCGATCTCTCGATAGGATTCTCGGGTTAAGAGTTTTTTTCCTATCATGGAATAGGGTGTTTCAAGGGTAAACCCGGGGATCCCCAGCGTGGCAAAACAATATTGAGACAAACTCGAGCCTGACTCTCCTTGTCTGCGAATGAACTCATCCGCGGCGTGACCTTTTGCCGCCAGGTCTCGCTGCAGCAGGTCAGTCCACTTGTCCAGGCTTTTTTTATACAGTTCGTTGCCGGCACCGGAGCAGAACAGAAATACTCCTCGGGTATCGCACGCGGCGGGGGCGTGGAAGTCTACGCAAAGCTGTGGCGTGCATCTCTGTTTCCAGCGTTTCATATCCTGAGCCATCACTCTTACCTCCTGCCTCATTTCCGGATTGCCCCATGCGCGATTCAGATCACGCGGATAATAGTGTTTCCCATAATCACCTTCCTCAACTCCATCGATATTAGCCATCGGGACGGCCCAGATCAGCGGGGACTTCTCTCCGAGCTCGGCGGCACGGCGCAGGAGGCCGTCGAGTACCCAGGACCCGGGTGTTTCCCCCGCATGCTGCCTGGCCACGAAATAGAATCCCGGGCGCGACGATTCACCGACATCACCATATCCGTTGCTTAATCTCACTATGGGCCGCCCCTTCTCACTTACGCCTATCACGTCGGTTTTCCAGTACCCGCTTGTGTCATCGATCAGTTCTTCGAGGTTATCGCGTCCATAAGGGTAGCAAAAAGCCACGTCGGCTAATGTTTCGGGGGAATCAATTACCCAAGAGGCGTCTGTGCGCCCGTCGGGCAGGGCCTCCGGTTTGCCGGCCCCCAGCCGTGTCCAGTCCGACCCCTGGTATCGGATAACGGGCCTTACGGACTCTGGGTTCTTCCCCCAGAGTATGTTCTCGAACTGTTTCCAGAGCAGCTTGGTTTTCGGGGGAGTGTGATTGTCGGTATATATCCTGAAGCAGAACCAAAGGGAGATGGGGCCGCCGTGCGGGTCGGAGGCAAATTCAGCTACCGCGTTTTCTTCTTCGACGCGGATTGCAACGTCCGCTGCGTTGCCGTAAGGTATTTCAGTTATAAGTTTCATTGTAAGATCACCACTTTCTTTGTCATATATTGCCTACATCCAGTAAACGCCCTCAACTCATCTTCACCGAGCCCTGTGCGCCGGTGGAATAACGATTCAGAATTTCGTATAAATAGTTACGCCTTACTTTGCTTGTTCATACCGTAAGTATTCACTGAACCACGTCAAAACATCCCCACCGTGCCCTGTGCCTATGATACCAAAATCCACTTGTGGAATAAAGTAAGTGCTTGTTTATAAATAAGATAGTGATGACGATATGGCATCTTTTTTCTGCCTATTTTAGCTTTTTTAGTTGGATTTTTCAAAATATTCAGTTTATTTTGAGTGCTCATTTTTTCATCTCGTCGACATCGAAAAGGCTCTATAATACCTCTATATAATGACATGAGCGGCAAAATCAAAGTATTTTGTCTTAGACAGTAAAGAACTCCTTAAAATAAGGTTTTTTTCCATTTTTCCCGAGTTAATGTATTCAAAGTTACTATATAGGGAACACTAAATATTCAGTGAGCCACACCCTACGGTAAGTCAAAAGCGCAGTTAAAAGCGGTTTTCAAGCAAAAATTTAGACGTGTTCCATTGGATATTTACGATAAAAACAAGTGGATTTTGGTATCATAGGCCCTGTGCCGGTGGAAATGAAGATTCCCAGCTACAGCCGCTATGAGGGCCACAATCCGTCGTGAATCCGCCCTGCTCGGCCCTTCCGGCGCTTGCGCAGGCAACTAAAATAAACGATAAACGACCGTGCAAGCGCCGGAAGGGCCGAGCAGGGCGGATTCACGGCTACGTTATGTAAAATCGACACTTAGCAATGAATCTTCATTCCACCGGTACAGGGCACGGTGGGGATGACACGGTATTCACTGAGGATTTACTTCATACCAGCCTCCTTCGGATGTTTTTGGTAAATATTCAGTGAACCACGCCGATCATAAATATTATGATACTCATACTCGACCTTTCGATCAAATGAATATTTTAACAAATGTAAACTTGATTGGAAGGTCAAATTTGATTATCATGCACCATGATATCAGTGATCGAGGTAGTTCCTCAGTGAAAACCGTGTCATCCCTACCGTGCCCTGTGCCGGATGCTTTGACGTGGTTCAGTGAATACTTACGTTAACTGAATACTCACCGCCGAATACTTATAGATAAGGAGGAGTGAATGACGATTAACAAGTTTGGTTTATGCAAGATGACGTCAAGCGACGGATTTTTGAAAACAGCACTCTGGCCTTCGGCGCTGCTTTTGCTGCTTACTTTCAACCTCAACATCCTTGCGGAGCGTGCCGGAAAGGCCCTCGGCTCCCCACCGGGGATAACGCTCAGCGAAAGCGAGCAGGCGCGCAAGGAGCGCGTGGAGGAATACGACCGGCAGAACCTGCGGGACAGGGGCAATTTTGTCGTCGATCGCTCTGGGGAGTTTATTCAGATGCCCGAAGGTGAAATTTACGGCGAATTCGACGTCGCAGAAACGCCGCCGACCGCCAGATTCCGTATTCTGCCGAACCTGGAACCGGAGTTTTTCGGTGAAGGAGAGGAGTTTTATCAGGCCGGTTGGGCGAACTGGGCGAAGGTTACCCGAAGCGCTGATAACCGGTTTTATTTCGCAGCCAGCGACCACCGCGGACGCGACGCGATGATAAATATATATGAATACCGCCCTGATGACAAGGAGGTAGAACGCGTAGTTGACGTAAACGAGTTGCTCGACTGGTGCAAGGATACCTATACCGACGGCAAAATACACGGCCATATGGGCATCATGCCGGACGGAACCCTGTGGGCGGCGACCCATCGCGGCCCCGAGCCCACCGAAGAATGGTATGAAGCCGGCTACAGGGGAAGCTGGCTTCTGAGTTATAATATAAACACCGAAGAAGCACAGAACTGGGGCGTGCCGCTGGAACGCCAGGAACTGCCGGAGCATCTGCTGGACCCGGAACGCGGGCTGTTTATGGCCACCGGCGGCCTCAAGCGCACCATATTACTATGGGACGTAAATGAGAAGGATGTGTTATTCGATGGAACGCCGCCTGAAGGGTGGGTATGGAACGCCCGTTCGATGCTGGTCGATGAAGAGACGGGAATTTTCTGGGGGATGGACTCCAGCGAGGAACCTTACCGTTTCATAAGCTTTGATCCCAGGAAAAAAGAGTTCAGGCGACACGATACTGAAGTGCCCGCCAATCCCGTAACCGGCACTCAGCATATATTGCGCGGCCATACCGGTCGCCCAGCCGCAGACGGCTGGTATTACTGGGCAACTTTGAGCGGGGCACTTTTTCGTTTCCGGCCCGATCACGAAAACGGCCCCGAAGTGGAAGTAGTCGATACCACCTGGGACAGGGGACGCGATGTCCTGCAACTGGCGCTCTGCCCTGAAGGACGGTATATTTACTACCAGCCTAAAGGTTATCCGGCTCCGCTTGTGCAGTACGACATTAAAACCGGTCGCAGAAAAGCAATCGCTTTCCTGCAGGATTATTACAGCGAAAAATACGGCTACAGCGTGGGCGAACAGGTCTACGGTATGGAGATTTCCAGCGACGGATCATTCGTCGTCATAGTTGAAAACGGCACCTTCCCTGGCAGCTTCGGACACCCGGCATTGCTGGTGGTGGAAATACCGGAGGAAGAAAGGCCGCTGGATTGATGGTAAACCACAAATCCGGATGCACCCCGCGTATCTTCGAACCCTACAATATCCATAAAACCCTCCTTATTACCGGAAAGCATAGCCCGAACAGTAAGTATTCACTGAACCACGTCAAAGCATTCCCACCGTGCCCCCCCGTCTACAGCAGGCAGGCGCTGGTCGCTGAAAAGTCTGATACTGAATCATGACGCATTACATACCGTGCGTTTCCCCCCCTGTCAAATGAATGCGGGGATAAATACAGGGGCGCCCTGACGCGGTGCTCAATGTTCTTTCAGGATAATTACCGTACGGGATGCCGGCCCGGCCCGTCCAAATTCGTTGACCGCCCGTGCTTTAATGGCGTTCTCACCGGCGTTGAGTGGCCAGTGCGTGGGCGATGATACTTCCCTCCAACCGCCGTCTTCAATATTCACCTCGTAAGCATGGAAGTTAGGCGCCGTGTTGTGCAAGGTCACCTCCAGCTTATTTTCGCCGGCGGGTTTAAAGTCCATCCACGTGAGGTTAACCGCAGGGTAGAAATCCGCCTTGCGGTTGCTGAGGTTTGAATACATGGCGATGTTGCCCGGCGGGTCATCGGGGGTTCCACACCACCACAGGTAGCCGTCGTAACGGTAATGAGCCATGCCGTGTTCCTCTTCTGCCGGTTCCGGATTCGATAGATGGTCGTTTCGGAGCGGGATGGCGAACCGGCTGTACCATCCGTCCCAGTCAGCATGGCCGGGATGCGGCTCTTCCACTTCCGGATGCGGGATGCCCTCGACTGCGTCGGAACCTTCCGCCCCCAGGCGGTGGAGCCGGAGCGCGCTGAGGGGTTCCCCGTCCTTCTCAAAACGCAACCCGGCCGCAAAACCGTCGGGGCCGCCGCTGAGGCCGCCGTCCTGAACTGCCCAGGTCTCGAGATCGTTGAGGAACACCTCGGATACACAGTGCGCTTCCACTATAACGTTTCTGGACAGGTAGCCGAGCGCGGAACTCGCCTGAGTGAAAACCGTAGCGTAATGCGTGCACATGCCCAGTGAGAGATTTTCCGGCGCCATCTCCAGCAGGATATGAGCATCCCACGGCGGGCAATATTCGTAATATCCCCTGTTCCACCCGTCCGTCCATTGCCGGCTCACCCAGTGGCGGATTTCGGTGGTGTTTTCGACATCGCTGCGTTCAGGGGAAACCAGACCTGCAAGTTCGTATTTATCACGCAGGTATTGCACGCGCGGCGCATCGGTCTCATAGGTGAAGGGATAGGAACTTTTAATTACTTCGGGTCTGTCATGGCGCCGCACCTCCAGGCGGTCAAGCCAGTCGGGAGAATCCGGCATACTCGATTTTGCGAAGTTCACCTCCACAGAGTGGACAAGCGGGCTCTGGGAGGCATCATTGGAAGCGAGTTCAAGGCGCCACTGGAAGTATCGGGCATCCATCTCCCCTGCTTCTTTCCCTACGCACCACGTCGTCCAGTGCTCGGGGTCGAATCGGGGGGTATCTCCGCAGCGCCACATGACCCGGACCGAAGTGCCTTCGGGTTTCTCGGCCTTCAACTCGATCTCGGCACCGGTCGCCGTGGGCATTGGTCCGATATCGCGTTCCGGGGCAATGACTCGCGCTGCATCTATAACCTTTGAAGTCACGGTGCCTTCGGGCGGATAGCCGTGTACCCTCAGGCGTATCACAAATTCTCCTTCGCCCGGATGCCAGTTCTCACCGCCGTCATAGCTTACCTCGCTGCTCACCACAGGGCTGTCCACGTCGCCTATGATCACCCCGTTCCCGCTGAAAATGAATGTGTTGGTGCCTTCAACGAACAGGTCGCCGGATATAGGCCGTCGGCTCCATGCGCGGGCGGTTTCGCCGGAAGAACCGGTATGTGCGATGGCATGACCGTTTACTTCGATAAGCATAGGGGATTCCGGTGATATACGCCCATGCCCGCCGTCATAGATATATATGTCCGCTTTTCCGACGCCGCTTTGCGGCATGTAGAACTCTTTTTTAACGTGCGTTTCCCCATCGAGCGTCAGACGGCAGCGGCCGGGACGAGCGGCGGCTTTTTCGGTGGCCAGCAGCCAGGATCGGCACAGGCGAATGCCCGGCTGTTGCTCCTGAACGATCGTGAAACGGTCGCGGGTGCATAAGTTGAAATCCGCTGCGGTCTCAGCCCGCCAGATCGTTTCGCCCCCCATAGCGCGGGAACCAGAATAGAGTTGGGATGGCACTGTTGCGAGTATCAGCAAAACGAGGATTTTCATAAATCACCTCCGTTACTATAGTGAAACAACAAATACAATGGATAAAACATAAGTATTCACTGAACTACGTCAAAGCATCCCCACCGTGCCCAGTGCCGGTGGAAATGCAGATTCTCAGCACAGCCGCTATGAGGGCCACAATCAGCCGTGAATCCGCCCTGCTCGGCCCTTCCGGCGCTTGCAAGGTCGTCTATCGTTCATTTTAGCTGCCTGCGCAAGTGCCGGAAGGGCCGAGCAGGGCGGATTCACGGGTACGTTATGTAAAATCAACACTTAGCAATGAATCTTCATTCCACCGGCACTGGGCACGGTGGGGATGACACGGTGTTCACCGAGTATTTACGATAAAACATACTATTGCCTTGAATCGATGCCATCTATGATCGAGATACCGGGCGGACGGCGCAGCAGCCGGGTCCAGCGTTCCACCTCCCCGAATGCGTCCTCTTCACCGTTCCGGTCGGGATCCACTTCGAAAGCGAGTATGGCCGAACGTTCGGCATACAGCGCTCCGGCAGGAACAACCGTAGTGTTCCATCTGTGCCGCTGCCAGGTCAGACGCTTATAGCAAAAGTCGGTGTTGAAAACCACCCCACGGCAAAAATAGGTGAAATCATGATCGGGATCGTCCCTGCCCTTTATATCGCAGTAATAGTAATGCGCGCTGCCGGCAGCCGAAGAAGCGATGCCGCCCATGCTATGAGTGGAATACTCCATCGTCACCATGCCGATACCATAACCGCGGCTTTCATGAAAAAGCCCGACGAAAGGGATGTCAGGCGGCAGCCGCAGCCGGCCTATATGAGCAAAACATTTTTCCGGGTTACCGGGATCAAAAACGCGAAAGGTATGTACAGCGCCGTCATGGTCTATGTAAACGGCGTGGGTATGAAGGCCGCGACGAAAGACCAGTTCGTTGTTACGCACGGCATTAACGGTCGTGTTACGGGTAAAACGAAGTGACGAGGATTCGAGCAGAACCGGCAGGCCGGCAAATGCCGTGTAGGTCACTACTGCTTCGGTTTCGTTGGAACGCGTTATATGGCCTTTGCGCACCGAACGCCAGGCGAGCGGCCCCTCAGCCTCGGCGTACTCCGGCGCCAGTTCTTCGCTTTCTATGTCCCACCCGCTGGTATGCCCCCATGCCTGAGGCGGAGCCCAGACATCAGGATTATGGTGAATAGGCCGAGGGTCATCAGGCGACCAGAACCCGACAAGCTGCCCGGCGGCTGCAAGCTTGTAATCAAGCAGTTGTCCGGATTTATCATGGAACTGAAACTCGACCGGCCCGGTGTCGATGCTTCGGGCAAGTCCCTGCCGTGCCTCAATACTGAGCGAGCGTTCCGGTTCCGGCTCCGGCAGGTCATCGATCTCCTCGCCGTAATAGAGTCGAAAACGCACCTCTTCGCCCGGATCATAGTCGGCCAGAAAAACGATATCTATCACTTTGACAGGTCTCCGGGCGGGGCTGCCCTCATGCCAGTCCGGGTCCAGAACCTCGAATATCTGGAAGGCAACAGGTTCAAGCACTCCCTCCTCCCCAACCCGCGCGAGCCATACATTTCCCACCGGCATTTCCGCCGGTATCGGCACACCGATATTAACCGGATAACTTTCAAACCGTTCCCCATATCTTTCCTCGACAGCTATGGTAGTGGATTCCAGACCCGACAGTTTCTCATCATTCAATCGAAGATTGGAGCCCTCCTCTCCGCCTGCTGACGTAACAAAAATAAGAAGTAATATACCTGTGAGGATAAGATATTCACGGGGTTTCGCAACGCACTTAGCAACACGCAGCCACTTGCCAAACAATCTTCTTCTCCGGTTCATTCCAGCCTCCTTCGGATATATTTGCATAACTGTTTCAATTGGTTACGTCTTTCACATGCAGCACCGTAAAGGGTTAAAGAAAGGTAACATACGCATCGCCTTCGCTGCTGATGATCATGGCAAGATACACCACGTCCGGGGTGAAAGTTCCATCCGGCAGCTTGCGGAATCCGTCGGAACGCGTCGTCGCCCCGTCAAAGTCAAAGAAATCGGGGTTCTCCACGGCAAGCACGCCCAGATCGGTCATCGTGTCGGTTTCGGTGTCGTAACGCACCAGGTGATGAATGCTTCCCTCGCCGAAGCCCGTGTCATTGGGCCGGCGCATCGCAACGTAAAGATTAACATCGGGGCCGATACTGAGAGCACAGCGCGAATCGGTGCGCTCGGCATCGACCACCCACCCAAGTGCTTGCAGTTCCATAACGTTGGCATCAGTGGTTAAATCCAGCCGGTAAAGCGTCGGTTCGGTCATATACACCAGGTAGGGTTGGCACCGTATTTTGCGGTACCTACGTAAATGTTGCCGTCAGGCCCTCCGGAAAGCGAAAAGTACCCCGATTCATAATCGTGTGTTTCGGGCATGACATGATGAGCCGTCCCGAAAAGATACTCAAACGGTGCTTCGTCCGCGGCCGCAGATGAAGCGAAAAGCTGTAAGAAAAGCAGAGCAACGGTCAATGTATAATAGCGCATGTTCATACCTCCATGATAAAGTTGGTTCTCCGTCATCTTTGCGGATATCGAGATTGCGCAAACGGATCGTATTCAGTTATAGAAAAAATGAGAGCAGTTGTCAGGGGGTTGGCCGAAAAGGCAATGACGGATTCGTAGTACGCCCTTTCAAGGGCTCCGGAGTCCGGAAATTGCGACACGCTCCCCGGGACGCTTGAAAGCGTCCACTACGAGCCGGGTTTTCTGCCATGCTCCTGTGGTGCTCCTTTCTCTCTTATTCAACCGGCACATAAAGGAATCCACGCCGGAAAAGACCGCCCACTTCGTCGGGATGGTTCAACACCCTCACTGCCAGGGTATTACGCTCGCCCGGACGAATAAGGTCGCCGACCGGGAACGATACACCCTCGGTCGATGCGCGCGTCCACCAGATCATTTCCTCGCGATGTCCGGCAAACTCGCCATTCACCCATACCCAGCCTTCATTGATGATGCCTCCAAGGTAGAGCTGTATATCGCGTCCATCGAATTCTTCCGGCACATCTATTTCCGTCCTGTACCACACATAGCCGTCGTAGTGGAAACCGCGTTCGTTGAGCGGCTCCTCATGCTGCTCGAGCAGGTAATAGATATTGCGTGTTTCCCATTCCTGGTCGTCATGTTCCGGAAGGTACCAGCGGTTGATCACACCTTCATTGAACGGATCGCGGCTGAACTTCATTTCAAGCGGGAGCCCGGTAACGAGTTCGCCATCGGCGCCGCCGGTTTTCGCGGCGAGATTGTGAAAATGAGCAGCCCGCCCCTCGGCGAAGAAACGCCGTTCCCTGTCACAGGGCGATATGAAGAAGGAATAGATTTCATTGAGTTCGTGCTTCAGCTCGGCCATGCGCTCCGCCGCCTCCGCCGCCGCGGCGTAGTCCATGCGCTTCTCGGCGTCGTTCATGGCCGCATACATCTCCAGGTTCTCCGCGATCAGGGCGAAAGCCTTGATCCTCTCTCGCTGTTCGGGCGTTGCCTGCGCCTGAAGCGCGGCATCGACGTGGCGGCGGATATCGCCGGTGAACTCAACATCGTAAAGATGGCTGAGCAGCCAGTCTTCGTGCGCCTGCATGGTCGATTCACCCAAAACGCGTTCGCAGGCGTCCCACCATGCCTGCACGTGCGGGCCGGCATCGGGACCGAAAAAGGTGGTGTAAAATTCTTTCTTCAAAGCCTCGACATCGGTATCGGCATCCCAGAGCAGTTTGGCCGTCACGTAGTAGCTTATCCACGTCTGCATAAATGCTTTTCGGCCTTCCCGATTCATTCCCTTGATCCCTATATCCCGGTACATCGGCGCGTTGATGGCCATGTTGGCCACATCGCGTTCGGGCACAAAAAACCCGGTAAGAAGTCCCGGATTGTAGTCGTAAATCCAGACATGGGGGGTTTGCTCGCGATATTGACGGATAATTTCCATGGTCTGGCTGCGCCGCCATAGTACCGTATCGCCCGCATGCAGTACATCGGTGGTGATCGGCGCGACCTGGACCGCTATATTCGGTGGGAAGTTCACGCCCTGCGGCGGGAAAACGCGCAGCGAATAGGCCATGGTACTGACGAACTTGTCCGGAAACTCACGCGCCAATCTGGCGGCGAATGAAAAATACTCTTCGCTGTTGGCGGGCCGGTCATCCTCAAAGTAACCGTAATGCGGATAGTGGAAATTAAGCGACTGCCGTTTGCAATCGTCGCAGTAACAGTAGGGACTCCCATCAGGCGGGCTGATGCCGAAACCGTGGTCTTCCACGCTCACCGGGCTTTCCTCACCGTCGAACGCAAGGCTGAGGTTGCGCACCCCTTCCTCGAACATTTCTTCGTTGGACAGACACAGCATCGTATGGCGTGCGGTGCGCCCCCTGTGCCTTTGACCGGCGCGGCCCATCGCAAAATATTCCGGGTTGGTTTCAAAGTAAACGTCAGGCGGGACAAGGCGCAGTGCAAGAAAACCGTCGGCGCCAACCGGATACAGCCGGCCGGGCGTGAATCCGACTTTGGCGCCCCATTCGTTGTAAATAGAACGTTCTTCACGAGTCCTCGCTACCCATCCGGACAGCCGAATAAGGCGCACCGCAAAATCGGGGCGGCTCTCGATATCAAGCTCGGGTACGATTATCGTCGTTTTTTCGGGAACGATTTCGCCCCAGTCACCAGGAAAATAAAAACGGCAGCCGAGTTTTTCCAGCAGCCTGTAAGCGCCAAAAATCGTACCGCGATACGGCCCGTCGTTGTTGCCGGCCACCAGCAGAGTATTGTCGTTTAGCGTGCGCAGCACATAACCCTCCTCCTCAAAGGCCTCGTCATACACGGAAGGATCAAAACCCGAGGGCACGCCCTGGCCTTCGGCGGCCGAGGTATGGCCCACATGGACCCGCGACTGCGGCAGATCACCCGTTTCCTCGCCTTCGACCACCAGCGGAAGCACTGCGCCGCTCATCTTCTGGATATATGTCTGCAGCGCTTCGGCGGCCTGCAGCGAGCTGGACGATTCCGCCTCGACAATCAGGACGGCGTTGGGGCGCCCTTCCGTCACCAGACTGACCTCACCCGCGGCCACTCCGCAGGCAGCAACTGCTGCAATCAATAGAAAATTTGACACTTTTCTCACACAAATATTGACGATTTTCGGTACTTTTCTCATTATTTTTGCTCCAGAATCTTTTTAAAGTGTATTTCCAGTGAACCACGTTGGCAACGGTCACTATGATATTCGATCTTGACCTTTCAATCAACCATGCATTCTAAGTAATTCGCGTTCGCAGGTCGCAGGACACCTCTATCCTGCATATTTCATAAACCAACGGCAATATTTAATATAACAGACTGAACTATAATGTGTTAAATGTCATTTTTGAGGCATTCAGAATTTACAGTGAGTACAAACGGTTCTCAAACGGCGGTTTACCCTGCGGGCGCGTCTTCAGCGGCACATCTGCGGCAAAAGTCTGCACTTGCAATGATTTAAGCTGTTAAGCTGATGAGATGTTGAGCAACGACAGATCATGGTGTTCTCAAATGACTTTCAGGTGTAAAGCGTAAAAGTTTTTGTCAAGCTTGAGTCCGATCTAAAAAGCGGAGCGGCGTTTAACATTTGCCACAGATGCACCACTGAAAACGCGTGAAACATGCAGGCTATAGTTTAATAGGTGCCCCCTGAGAAATTGTTTTAACGTGTAATCGGCTCCAGCGTGCCGTCCGGCTTCCGGACCAGGGCACGCATCTCGGGATTTTCCTCCAGCAATTCACTGTTGCTGCTGATCAGACCATGCCAGAAATGTCCACCTCCCAGAAACTTGGGGTGTCTCGGCTGTCCGTCGATAGTTTGCTGTTGACGCCTCTTCCATACTTCGAATTCCGCCAGCGCATCTCCGCTCGCCCACACGCCTGACACCCACGGGTCACGCGTCTGGAAGGCGGGTTTTTTTGCGATGTCCAGAGCTTCCACCTCCGGATGCTCGCGCTCCGGGATGACCTCTCCCTCCTGACCGGGGAATATCCAGTCGCAGCCGAGCTCGCGCAGCAGTTCATAGACGCCGTGCGACATACCGTAAACGCTCTCGCCGCTGATCAGCACGCGCCCGCCGTCGGTAAGCAGGCGGAAGGCGTCTTCGGTGGCGGTTTCATGCAGCGGCTCGGCGCCCAGGCGGCGTGCCGCCTCGCCCAGCACGATCGCGGGAACCGGGATATCGTCGCCCTCTCCGGCAACCACCATATCCGGACGCTGCCCAGTCATCCGTTCGATGTGGTATTTCAGGTCTTCCACCACATCGGCCTTAACCCCCTCTTCAGGCTCTTCACTCACCACTATCGGCGCAGGCGAATCGTCGGCCCACAGAGAAACTCCGGCATCGGCAGTCCGGATGAGCGTTGAAAAAGCGAAAACACTGGCAACACAGAAACACACCGTCTTAAAACGTAATGATCTACATACGTACAACATATTTTTTCTCCTCAATCTGATGAGAAATTATTTGTCAATCGCACCTTTAGATGCAAGAAATATGCATGGACAAGGCGGCGCATTTACCTGTTATTTCAGCCGCATGGATATCGAACAGCTCGACTTAGCTGCAAGACTGGATCACTGAGGATTTACGCTTCTTTTATGCACTTAGATTCCTTACATCATCACAAACATCAAAAGTCAAAGGCTGGTAGCGAGAATATCCTTACCGCAGTACCAAGCCGGCAGTCATATCTTCCACGGGGGCAAGCCTTGTGGGGAATCATTTTGTGGGGTCTATTCATTTCTGGTGGTCAGTCGTTAGAACCACGGGGACAAGCCCCATGGAGGTTTGACCCCTTCGTCGCGATTCGCCTCCCCCACGGGCCTTGTGCCCGTGGCTCGCATGATTGACTACCAGAAAAGCAAAACACCGAAAAAGAAGACTCCACGGGGCTTGTCCCCGTGGTTATCATGACTCGTCTGAAATCAAAAGAAAAACTCAAAAGCGGTCCAGACACGACCCGTCGCCGTGACGGATCTGCTCGCCCGCAACGCGGCTACCTCCCCGTGAGCTTATATCGTAGCCATCGAGCACCAGGCACTCCCAGTGATAGTCGCCCGTGGTAGACACTCCGGCTTCAGCATTTAAGCTGTGAGCGTTATGCTGCCTGGCGGGCGATTCAACGCCCTGCAGGTGACCGTCCATAAACACCATGTTCATAAAATCGGGCAGTTTTTTCCCGCAGTCATCGCACACATCGTAAGAAAAGTGGTTCTGCCGCGGCGCATGCGTGCCTGTCAGCGGGCTCGAACCGAATCTGTCACTATCAGTGACCTGAGCCGTATCGGATATAACCGGATAAACTCTGGGGCTGAGGACGCGTTGGACATAACGCCGGTTGCCGCAAGCCGACGGAAAAATATGAGTGCTTGAGCCATTATCTAAAGTCAGTGATGTTAGAGGGCTGTTGACATGGCGTGATCCGCATCGCGAACCCAGATGTCCCCTGCCATGTGAGTGGCCTTTCCAATCCCCGAACCTGGCGGCCCACAGTTCGAATGAAATCCTGTCGGAATCTGCGGCCCATGATTCGCTCGGCGTCCGTGTATATTCAGCCGAAGGACAGCCGAAAACCATTATGCTATGGTTCCCGCCCAAATAGTTTTCGGAGATCGTGGGGCGATTCGATACGGAATTGCTACCGTACATCCCTCTTACCGGATAGTATTCATTGCTATCAGAAGAATTTTATACGATTTCAAATTTGCTGTCAAAGATTATCCAGGAACCTGGTTTTTTTACGTGGCTTTATCCTCTTCAATCACTTCTGCAGGCAGCAGGAGGTCGGAAGCGGTCGGTGCCAGGTAGGGCGGCACAGTCATAAGCTGGCGCAACCCATGGGTGTTCTCGAACTTCCAGAGCCGTCCATCCTGCCCTTCCGGCACTTCGATGGTGAAA
>PUMZ01000161.1 GCA_003551565.1 Candidatus Brocadiaceae bacterium
CGTTTTTGCATGCGTACATTTGTACGGGAACCTATCTTTTGGTATAATAGTTGTTTAGGCGGCAACTTTTAACCAAAAAGAGAGGTTCCCGATATGACAGAGTGTACTACGAAGGCGATGGCGTTTCATTCTGACACTCATCCCCGGCGGCCGCCGTTTCCATCATGAGGAGCGCCCGGCGGACTGCAAGGAATGCCGGGGGAGATCATGAAGCGGAAGGAGTTGCCAGCCTGGCAGGGAGGCATCCATACGTTTGCCATATTGGCACGGTTCGGGCGGGGGTCGTTGGTCAGGAGCCATGGATGCCGTATTCCTTCAGCCGCCGGTAAAGGGTCCTCTTGCCTATGCCGAGCTGGCGGGCGGCGGCCGTTTTGTTGCCCCCGTTGCGTTTCAGGGCGTCTTCGATCATCAGGCGTTCCATCTGCTTGAGGGTTTTGAGCCCGGGATTGTCCCCTGCCACCGGTTGTTCGTCCCCTTCGCTGTCCGGAGCCTGTAATTCAGGGGGGAGGTGTTGCGTATCGATGAACTTCGCCTCGCACATAATAAAGCAATGCTCGAGGATGTTCTCCAGTTCGCGCACGTTGCCCGGGAAATCGCGGCCCATGAGCACCGCCATCACTTTGCCGCTGACCCCCTGCACATCCCTGTTTTTAAGGTTGTTGAGCTTGCGAATAATATGTTTGACCAGCAGCGGGATATCTTCCCGCCTCTCGCGCAGCGGTGGCGGCACCAGGCGCACGACATTGATGCGGTAATACAGGTCCTCTCGGAAGCGTCCTTTTTGCACGAGCCGGCGGAGGTTCTTATTGGTCGCCGCGATAATGCGCGCGCGGCAGGTGCGCTCCGAGGTGGCGCCGACCGGCACATACGTGCCGTCCTGGAGCACCTGCAGCAGTTTGACCTGCAGGGCCTGGTCCATCTCCCCGATCTCATCCAGGAACACCGTGCCGTCGCCGGCGGACTCGAACCGCCCCGGTTTATCCTCTTTGGCGTCGGTGAAGGCGCCGGCCTTGTAACCGAACAGCTCGGACTCCAGGAGCGTCTCGGGCAGCGCCCCGCAGTTGATCTTCACAAATGGCCGGTCGGCGCGCGGACTCCGGTTATGGATTGCCCGGGCCAGAAGTTCTTTGCCCGTTCCGCTCTCCCCCTCGATCAGCACGCTGGAAGAACTCTCGGCGATTCTGGGCAGAGAATGGAATATGCGGTGCATTGCACGGTTCTTGCTGACGATGTCCTCGAAGCGGTAGTTTTTCTCGATTTCACGTTGCAGCAGTTCGCGGTTCCGTTCGGCTTCCAGCTTGTGCTCGGCCTCGGCCAGCACGTTGGCCAGCACTTTCAGATAACCGATCTCCCGCTCACTCCACCGTTTCGTTTCCCGCACCATATCGAACCCGAAAGCGCCCACGACGCCTTTGCTGGTGGTGATGGGCACGTTCAGGAGCGATTTGATATCCTGATGCATCAATATATCTGCCGTTGAAGACGCCTCGTCGGGGAGCCGGGCGGTATTGGGGATGTGCACGACCCGGCCGTTCCTTATCTTCTCCGTCCACCAGGTAACCGAATCGGTGGGTATTTCCTGAAGAAACTCTTGTTGGGGTTCTATCCCTTCCGCGCACCACTCATGGGTGTTGGCGAGTTTGCCGTCCCCGGAGGAAAACAGAAACAAATGGCTCCGGTCGACCCCGAAGAACTCCCCCAGCTTCCGGAGCATCCTGCCGATCTTTTCGTCGATGTTTTTACTGCCGGCCGTGATGAAATCGGTGGAGATTTCTATGAGCAGTTGCTGGAACCTCTGTTGGTGGGTCGCGTCCAGCCTCTCCTGCACTTCCTCGGTTACGTCGTGGTGCGTGCCGGCCATCAGGAGCGGCTCACCGCCGTCCGCCCGGCTGTCGAGCTTGCCGCGGACCCTGACCCAGACCCAGTGTCCGTCTTTGTGTCTCATCCGGCACTCGAGCTTGTAATGGTCGATCCGCCCTTCAAAATGATTCTGAAGGAGTTTGGTCCGTGTGCCCTGATCATCATAATGCAGGAGGTTGTCCTTTGTTTTTTTTGACAGATTGGAGAACTCCTCCAGGGTGTAGCCGAGGATTTCGGGCAATCTTTCGCTGTAATCCGTTTCATCCGTCTGCACGTTCCATTCCCAGGTGCCTGCATCCGACCCCCTGATGATGGCGACGAGCCGCTCCTTCTCTTTTGCAAGAAGCCCCTGCTCTTTCTCCAGCTTTGCAACCTGGACCTCCATCTGCAACCGCTTCTGCGCTTCCATTAACCCGGATCCCCTTTTTGATGTTTACAATCCTGCCCGCCGGCCACAATGTTACGGTTCATCGCTCATCATGGGAGCTGTTTTCCGCACAGCGGCTCTCGCTCCTTTCCCAGTGCTCCGGGGCTTGAGTTTCCGCATATGCGTATCTTATTCCGTGGAAAAGAGGTTGCTCAAACCACAATGTTTTGCAGGCTGGATATGGCAATCGCCCGAACCACTGTATATCCTACGACATAACAGGCTGTTTTGCAAGTAATCTGTCAACAAGCGCCTGATTCTTTTTCAGGACGGAGCTTAACCTCTTTTTTCATAAGCCTCCGGTTAAAAAGAATGAGCAAACCACGGCATTGTGTTTAAAACAACGCATTTTTGTGATACCATGGAATAACAAGTTTGCATAACACAATGGAGCAGGCGGGAATGTTTCGGCACACTCGAACTGCAAATGGCGGGCCGGGTTGCGGAAGCAATCTTCCGGGACGATATATCCTCGGGGGCAAAAGACGACATCGAAAATGCCACAAAACTCGCCCGTCGAATGGTCACCGAGTGGGGGATGAGTGAGAAAATCGGAGCCGTGAGTTACTCTCAGGAGGAGGAACACGTGTTTTTGGGCAATGAAATCTCGCGCCCGAAAAAACACGGCGAAGAGATCGCCCGGCAGATCGATGAGGAAGTCCACAATTTTCTCCAGGAAGCATACCAGAACGCAAAAACACGGATAGAGGAGCACTCCGAACCGGTCCGGGCCATTGCGGAAGCGCTGCTCAAGCTCGAAACGCTCGATGAAACGCAAGTCAAAGCCCTCGTCAACGGCCGGAGTGTCGATGAACTCGTCCGGGAGAATGAAACGCAACGCAACAAGAACGAATGATTTTTATGACCTTCTCGCCCGGAGGCAAGCACGTCCCGCATGATCGTGGATGTCGACAGATACGGAACGTTCAGGCTCCCTCAGGATTTCCTCCATCCCTACGCCAACCGCCCCGTCCGCTGGGGCTTCGGGACGCTGTCGTGGGTCACGTTCAAACGCACCTACAGCCGCAACGGCGAGGACTGGTGGGAGACGTGCCGCCGGGTCATCGAGGGGATGTGGACCGTTCTGCGCATCCGCTGCATGGAACGCAACCTGCACTGGAACGAAAAACGGGCGCTTGCGAGCGCCAAATCGGCTTTCGACCGTATGTGGCGCTTCCAATGGACGCCACCGGGCAGGGGCCTGTGGGCAATGGGAACGCGTTTCATGTATGAACGGGGCGGGGCCGCGCTGAACAACTGCGGTTTCGTTTCCACCCGGGACATCGCTTCGGACTTCAGCGCCCCCTTCGTCTGGATGCTGCAGATGTCGATGCTGGGCGTGGGTGCAGGATTCGATACGAAAGGAAGTGGCAGAACGACTGTCAGGCGGCCCAGGACCTCCAGGAGAACGCATGCCATCAAAGACAGCCGCGAGGGCTGGGCGCAGGCCCTGAAAACGCTGCTCGAAGCCTACCATGACGGGGGAGATTTACCCCTGGAATGGGATTTTTCCAAAATCCGGGCGGCGGGACGGCCGCTGAAAAGCTTCGGCGGGTATGCCAGCGGCCCCGGACCACTGCGGGAAATGATCCGGAGCCTCCGCGAACTCTACGATTCGTACGTCGGTCAGGCCGTGGATTCACGGCTGATTGTCGATACCATGAACATCATCGGACGCTGCGTGGTGGCCGGCGGGATCCGACGCTCTGCACAGCTCGCTTTGGGGTCCAGCGAAGATATGCAGTTTTTGAAGCTCAAACAGGATCCCGGGAAGGTCGAACAATACCGGTGGGTCTCCAACAACAGCATCTTCGCCGAAGTCGGGATGGATTACATACGGCCCGCCGCCCTGACCGTGCACAACGGTGAGCCGGGCTACCTGTGGCTCGATAACGCAAGGGCATACGGACGCATGAAGGATGCCCCCGACCATCGTGACAATCCGGCGATGGGCAGCAATCCGTGTGTGGAACAGACACTGTGGGATAAGGAACTTTGCTGCCTGGTCGAGACATATCCCGCGCATCACCGTAACCTGGAGGATTACCTGCAGACCCTGGAGTTCGCCTACCTCTACGCCAAGACGGTCACGCTGGTGCCCACGCACAATCCCGTGACCAATGCCGTCATGGAGCGCAACCGGCGGATCGGGTGTTCGATGACCGGCATCGTCCAGGCCATCAACCGGTTGGGCAAAAGCCGCTTCTTCGGGTGGTGCGACCGCGCTTACGAACGCGTGCAACATCTGGACGCCGAATATTCCCGATGGCTGCACGTGCCGCGTTCGATAAAAACCACGTCCGTCAAGCCCTCCGGCACGGTCAGCCTGCTGGCCGGGGCTACGCCGGGCGTGCACTGGGACCATGCACCCCACTACCTCCGGCGCATCCGCGTCAGCGAAAACAACCCCCTCACCACCATGTGCCGGGAATCGGGTTACACCATTGAAAACGACCGTTACGCCGACAACACGGCCGTGGTTCTGTTCCCCGTGCGCACCCGCCACATGCAGCGTTGCAAAAGCGAAGTTCCGCTGCGGGAAAAGGTGGAACTCGCCGCCGGCATGCAGCACTGGTGGTCGGACAACCAGGTCAGTTGCACTGCGGATTTCGTCCCGGAGGGGGAAGGCGATTTGCTGCCGGAGATCCTCACGGACTACGAACGGCGCCTGAAAGGCATTGTATTTCTTCCCTCCCGACGGCACGGCTACGCGCAGCCTCCCTATGAACAGATCACGAAGGAGGACTACGAAAGGATGGTCTCCTCTTTGCAACCCCTGCGGGGCCCGGTCCCGCATGAGGAAGAATTTGAGGCGCGCTTCTGCGACGGAGGCCCGTGTGAGCCGGACTGATGCGTTCTGACACGAACATTTCATAAACAAACGGCAACAATTAATATAACGAGCTGAATGGTCCAAGTGCGGCATGGAACATAAACGGCGTGCTGGATTGGAACCCTTTTCGTGCGGGACGCCCGCCCGCACCCGCGTCCCGTGTCCGTCCTCTCCGTCATGCGCGCAACTGCGCCCCGTGCGCATCGGCCAGTCCGGCCACGATCGCATCGCGGTTCCGGTCGGCCTCTTCACTCCTGAGGGTGCGCTCGGTTGAGCGGAAACTGACCGAAAAAGCGACGCTTTTTTTGCCGTCCGGCACCTGCTTTCCCCGGTAGAGGTCGAGGAAATCCACCGATTCCAGTTCGTCCGGTGCATTGGCTCGCGCGCACCGGGCGATATCGGCCCACCTGACGCTCTCCGCCACCACGATGGCGATGTCCCTGCTGACGGCCGGATATTTCGGCAGCGGGCGGAGTTCGGGTTCAATGGCGGCGTATTGCAGCAAAAGATCGAGATCCAGCTCCATAAGGGCCGGGCTGGTGGCAAAATCCATCCCGGCGGCGGCTTTGGGGTCGAGCACGCCCAGGCAACCGAGGAGCTGTTCATCCAGGAAAAAAAACAGCGACTTGCCCTCGGCGAACGACGGCAGTTGCCTTACGGACTCGGTGGGCGCTTTGGGCAGATACAGCGTGGAGCAGAGATTGTGCAAAATCCCTTTCAGCACGAAAAATCCGTCGTCCCGGTCGGTCAGGAGAGAGAGGCAGCATTTTTCTTCCGGTTGCACCGCCAGGTCATGATCGCGCGGGATGTAGATTTTTCCCGCCTCGAACAGGTCGACCGCGGTGATTTTATGGGCGTTATTGCAGCGTTTGGCACCGACAAGGTTGCCCATATTGGTCAGCCTGAGGTGTGTTTTGTCCGAACTGACCGGATTGCGCAGGGGAATCGGCTCTCCCGCGTGCCATGGTTGGGTGGTTTGCAGGGGGGAGGGGAATACGAGGCTGGATGTGATAATCTCATCGAATCCCGCTCCGGCCAGCATTTTTTTCATCTTCCGGCGGCACACCTCCCGGCTGGAGAGTGGGGCGATGGCCACCGGTATTCTGGTGGTCTCCGGTATCCTGTCGTATCCGTGTATTCGTGCGACTTCCTCGATCAGGTCGATTTCCCTCTTCAAATCGGAGCGACGTGGTGGCACGGCGACCCTGACCGATCCCCGGTCGCAGCCGAGTACGGTCAGGTCCAGCCCCTCGAAAATTGCGGTGATGGACTCCGGCGCCACGTCGATGCCGAGTATTGTCCTCAGCCGCTGCATCCGCATGGTGACTTCGGCCGTCGTTGCCGAGTCGGCGCGGATATCGATCGGTCCACCCTCGGGTTCGCCCCCCGCCAGTTCCGCGATCAGTGCGGCGCCGCGCCGTGCGGCAGCCGCCACGTTCTCCGGATCCACGCCCCGCTCGAAACGGTGCGAAGAGTCACTGGAGAGACCGAGGGACCGTGAAGTTCGACGGATGTTGACGGGAAGGAAGCGGGCGCTCTCCAGCAGCACATCGGTGGTGTTTCCGTTGATTTCCGATTCAGACCCGCCCATAACACCTGCCACAGCAACGGGATGAGCAGCGTCGGCTATGGTGCAAACGTCCGGTGAGAGTTCGCACTCGGTGCCGTCGATGGTGAGGATCCGCTCGCCGTCCTTCGCCCGCCGGACGACGATCCGTCCACCGTCCAGGCGGTTGAAATCGAAGGCATGCATGGGTTGTCCGCTTTCGAGCAGAACATAGTTGGTGATATCCACGATGTTGTTGACCGGGCGCAGCCCGCAGGTGATCAGCCGTTGCTGCATCCAATCCGGGGAGGGGCCGATTGTGACGTTTCTGATGAGTCGGATCGTGTAATGGGGGCAGAGGTCCGGGCACTGGACATCGATCGGCGGCGGTTCGCCGGGGCTTCCGGCATCCGTTATCTCCGGGGCAGGGGGGGGGCAGATCTTGTTGCCGGTCAGGGCGGCGACTTCCCGCGCGATCCCAACGTGCGAAAGGCAGTCCGGCCGGTTGCTGGTGACTTCGACATCCAGCATCCAGTCCCCGTCACGGGGTTCATAGGTCTCCACGCACAGACCGGCGTGGCTCAGCTTATCGGCCAGTTCCCGGGCGGGCAGGTCGTGGTGGCAATAATCTTTCAGCCAGTTATAACTGATCTGCATCGCAACGGTTTCCCTCAGATTGAAAATTGGTTCAGAAAGCGCGTATCGCCGTTGAAAAACAGTCTGATGTCATTGATGCGGTATTTCAACATGGCCAGCCGTTCCACACCCATGCCGAAAGCGAATCCGGTGAATTTCTCGGCGTCATAATTCACGCACCCGAAAACGTTCGGGTCGACCATACCGGCCCCGAGTATTTCCAGCCAGCCGCTGTAGGAGCACGTGCTGCATCCTTGGGCGTTACAGATCGGGCAACTGCAATCGACTTCCGCGCTGGGTTCGGTGAAGGGGAAGTATGAGGGGCGGAACCGCACCTGGATGTCTTCGTGGAAGAACTCGCGTGCAAAAATATGGAGCACGGCTTTCAGGTCGCCGAACGAGATGTTCTCATCCACCATCAGCCCTTCGATCTGGTGGAACATGGCGCTGTGCCTGGCATCTTCGGTATCGGGTCGGAAACATCTGCCCGGCGCTATAATCCTGACCGGCGGTTCTGCCGACTCCATTGTCCGGATCTGGACGGTCGAGGTCTGGCTGCGCAGCAACAGGTTATCGCTGACATAGAATGTATCAAAATCGTCCCTTGATGGGTGATCGGCGGGTATGTTCAATGCCTCGAAGTTGTACCAGTCTTTTTCGACCTCGGGCCCTTCGGCGACGATGAAGCCCATCGTCCGGAATATGTCGCTGACTTCTTCGATCGTGTGTGTGAGCGGGTGGATGTGTCCGAGCGGCGGGGGGGCGCCGGGGAGAGTGGGGTCGAAAAGGCGATCCGTGCTCTCTGTGTTTTCACCGGTGCGTTGGGCGGCAACTTCAACCCACTGTTCGATTTTTTTCTTCGCCTTGTTGGCCGCCTGACCGACCACGGGCTTTTCGCTGTCCGGCAGGCGTGGAATGGATTTGAAGATTTCGGTCAATTCGCCCTTGCGACCGAGAAATTTCACACGCAGACGTTCCACCGCTTCGGGCGAAGCGGCTTCAGACAGCATGCGCTGCGCTTCGTTGACAAGTTGATCCAATCGTTCCGTAACCATATTCAGGACGATACATTGACTGTTTCGAGGTGACCGTCAAGCGCTTGCCCCGAAAGCCGTGCGATCTTGTCGAACGCCTCGGGATCGTTGACTGCAAGATCGGCCAGCATTTTCCGGTTCAGTGTGATATCGGCCTTTTTCAGTCCACTCATAAATCGGCTGTAGTTCATGCCTCTTGCGCGCGCAGCGGCATTGATGCGCGTGATCCAGAGCCTTCGGTAGTCGCGCTTTTTCAGCCGGCGTCCGATCCAGCTGAACCTTCGGGACCGTCGGACCGATTGCCTGGCAACGCGGTAAAATTTGCTCCTGCCGCCCCTGTATCCCCTGGCGGCCTTCAGAATGCGTTTTTTTTTCCTTTTCCTGGCAGCGCCCAGTGTTGTGCGCATAATATTGCTCCTTTCAATGGCTTATGTTTTGTTGTGGATTACTCGAAATTGTACTGTTTTTTCAGTTTTTTCGCCTCCGACGGGTGAAGCTCCTGCCACCTTCTGAGATGGCGTTTGCGTTTGGCCTTTTTGCTGCTCAGCAGGTGGCGCGCGCCGGCACGGCGGTGCATGATTTTCCCTGTTTTCGAAACTTTCAATCTTCGTTTTAAACCTTTATGACTTTTCATTGTTCCCGGAGTCCCTGATCGTAAAATGTTTGCACAAAAAGAAAAGCTCAACAGACGGCCGGAAGGGGGACACGGCATTCAGGTGGGCCTGGGACTGATCATCATACTTATCCGAGCGCTGCTCTCGCGCGTCGCCGCTCGTTCCACCTTTGCAATATCGTCGAACCGGGCCCCGAAGCTGTTCAGCTGCTCCTTGGCCTTCTCTCCATAGGCCTTCTCCCGCCCCGAAAGGTGCAGGCTGAGCAGAACCTTGTTATGGTCCTCAATGAATTCGCGGACCCTTTTGGCTTTGAACTCCAGGTCGTGCTCCTCGGTAAAAAGCCCTATCCTGATCTCCTTGACCTCGGTTTTCGACTTCTTTTTTTGCTTTTGCTGTTTCTTCTGTTGATTATAGCGGTACTTGTCGAAATCCAACAATTTACAAACCGGCGGGTCCGCATCCGGAGAGACCTCAACGAGATCCTTGCCGCATTCTTTTGCTTTCTCCAGTGCTTCGTTGCGCGAAAGCACCCCGAAATGTTCACCGCTTTCGCCGACCAGCCGCACTTTTTTTGCGCGTACAAACTCGTTGGCCCGATACCGCACTTTCGAAGATCTCTTCTTCTGCTTCTTCCGCAATGATTCCCCTTCCTCAAAAATCCCTGGTTGAAAAAAGACCGTACACACATGTGAGCGTCAGAAAAACTCACCACACAATATATACGAAAAGCCGATCATAGTCAAATCGGGACGTCATTGCCGTGACAAAACGTGATTGTTCGGTTATAGTGTTGTATTGCACAAGAGGCTTTTTATAAGCTGATCGGACATGGTCAATGCTTCGCAGGCGATGAATAACATGGTCTCTGAAAACAATTTTCTGAAAGCTCAGTTCCGGGCGCTGGGATATGAGGAACCTCCGGCTTCCGTTATGGTCGAAGGCGGGAAATTCTGGTTAAGAGAGCAAATCAAGCATTCATTTGCCGTTGCGGTTGCCGTTTATGAATCGGGCGATGAAAAAGTCGTGGTGAAATTGCATCGCCGGACATGCTTTTTCGGTATCCCGCTGAAATGGTTGGGAGAGCTTATGGCGGGGCATGAAAATGCGGTTTTGAAACATTGCAGCGGGGTGGCGGGCGTTCCGCGGCAACGGAATACGGCCCTCAAAACAGCGGTGGCGCATGATTATATCGCCGGTCATTCCCTGCGCTCCTATGAAACAGTGGACGATGTGTTTTTCCGGCGCCTGATGCATATACTGGATCAAATCCATGAGCGCGGCGTGGCTTATGTGGACCTGGAGAAACCGGAAAACATCCTGAAGGGAGACGACGGCGACCCGTATTTCATCGATTTTCAGGTGGCCTTTTACTGGCCCGACCGCCTGCCGCCGGGGGACTGCTCGCTGATCAGGGGCATACGTGACTGCTTGCAGGAATGCGATCGCTACCACGCCTATAAACACCTGCGGCGCATGCGCCCCGACCTGCTTTCCGAACGACAGTATGACAATACAATGCGTAAACCGTGGCCGGTTAAGATGGCCAACGCCCTGCTGACGCCCTGGCGGCTGCTGCGCAAGGTAACTCACAGGATCCGGCCCCGTTAATCCGTATATTCCATAAACCTAAGACAATCATTAACATAAAAGGTTTAAGAACCGTCAGATCCTGCAGCGTGTATCTGCGCCGGACAAACGTCGACCCAAAAGCTGTTGCAACCTTTTCGATCATTCGGTGAAGGCCATGGAAACCGCAATATTCAAACTGAAGCCGCATCCGGTGATTAAGCCCTGGGGACTTCTCCACCGCTCGGTGAAGGACATCACGGGGGTTTCCGTCGGTGTTGGAGAACTCTGGCACGCTTCCGCGCAGACCGGAGAAGGAAATGAAGCCAGCGGCCTGGATGCCGGCACAGGCTACGGCGATCTTGCGCAGTTGCTCGAGAGCGCCGATGGCGAATCGGAGCTGGAGCGCTTCCTCGGGCCAACGGCGACGCGCACCGTGAGAAACGTCAGCTGCCGCGGTAAGACCGAAGCCTGGCTGGTGCGCGAATCGCGTGGTTTCACCGGTTTCACCGCCGGCCCTCCCGATGAGGAGGGAAAAGAACGGCTGAAACAACTCCTTAACGGGCCGGGATTGAGCCCGGACGTGAACGAATGGAGCGAAGATGTGCGCAACGCCTTCGGGTTCGTCACGCCCGTGCACAGCGGAGAGTCATTCCTTGTGCCCGCGGGCACGTTGCATACCATGTTCGCACACGGGAGAGGCAGCCGCCTGATCGTCGATGAAATCCAGCAGGGATACGGGTCCGGCCTGCTGCCCACGCTCTTCAAAACGCTGATGGTGGAGGACGACATCCTGAGCGTGCAGGTCCATCCCGACGATGCGACGGTCTCCAGGGCTTCGCGGGGAGAGTTGCAGATCGCACAGGACTTGCAGGCGAATCCGACCATCAGGGTGTACGATTTTGGACGACGGCCCGGGGAGCACCTGGAAGCGGGATTTGAAGTTGCGGATGCCGGCGCCGGGCTGAGAAGAATCAGGCAGGTGGGGGTGGACCTGCCGGGCTGTGAACTGGTTGTTACCGTGGCATCTGAGCAATTCGTGATGACCCGTCTGCGGCTGCGGCGGGGGGCGGAGGTGGATTCGTTGCCGGTGTTCGGCAGTTACCGGGTCATGCATTGCACCGCCGGGGAGATCATGCTTCAGGCCAACGGCCGGCGATGCCGTCTGAGCGGGGGCGAAACGGCGCTGGTGCCGGGCGAGCTGGAGCCGTCGCTGGTGGTCGCCACGCGCTCCGGCGGCGAAGTGCTGGACCATGCCGTGCCCGACACGGCGGTTTTGCGCCGATGGTGCAAAAAACACGGCGCCGGTGCGTCCAACCTGCTGGAGGGGCTGTTGAACCCATCCCGGGCCTGAAAGCCGGTATGTTTCCCGGGACAACGGAACGGGATGCCGGTTGAGTTTTCCGGTTGATGACGATATAATGGACGATGATGCCAGGGAAAAAACAAAGAATGAAGATGGCCCTTCTGTGCGCTTTGCTCGCCGCGGCGCCGCTGTTTTCGGCCGCTCCGGCGGCGGCTGAAGGACCGGAGAGAACCGTCTACCATGTCGTTTTGACGGGGATCATCAACGAAGCTTCCGCCAAGTGGGTGAGGGAGGGGATCGATGAGGCCGTTCAGGCCGGGGCGGAAATGGTCATACTGGAGATGAACACCCCCGGGGGGACGGTGCAGCACTCCGAGGAGCTGGCGAATTTCATATTTGCCGATGTGGATATCGAAGTCGTGGCCTACGTGAACACCAAGGCGCTCAGCGGCGGCACGATGGTTGCACTGGCCTGCGATTCGATTTACATGGACAGAAACGTCGGCAGGATCGGGAATGTGGCGCCGGTGACGCCGACCGGGGAGATGTTGCCGGAGAAAGTGCAGACGGATATACGTGCGATAATGGTCAATTACGCCGAGCAGCGCGGCTACCCGGTGGCGCTGGTACAGGCGATGGTTACCGCCGATTACGAAGTTTTCAGGGTCCGCCTGGAGGGAGAGGAGGAAGACCGTTTTGTGCGCAGTGTTGATTTGGATGCATGGCCGGAAGAGGAAACGGACCGGATCGAAGTCCGGGAGTTGATCGTCGCTGAAGGGGAACTGCTGACAGTCTCGGCCTCCGATGCTGTGGAATACGGCCTGGCCGCCGGTGCAGTGACAAGCCGCCTGCATCTTTTCGATGAACTCGGAGTCGATGCACGGCAGGTTGAACGCATTTACCTGACCTGGAGCCAGAGGCTGCTGACATTTCTCAACACGTTGAGTCCCCTTTTCTTAATCGGCGGGCTGATTTTGATCTACATGGAATTGAGTGAGCCGGGGCTCGGTTTGCCGGGCATACTCGGCATAGCCTGTCTGGCCACGTTTTTTCTGGTCAAATATTCGCTGCATTACGCGGAGCTTTTTGAAATAACCTTGTTTGCGATCGGGATAGCGCTTTTGATGATCGAGTTGTTTGTCATCCCCGGATTCGGTTTTGTCGGCGCCGGCGGTATATTTCTGGTCTTCGTGAGTCTTGTCCTGATGCTGCAGCAGTTCCGGCTTCCGTCCAGTCCGGGCGAATTTCGCGCTTTCCAGTTCAACCTGTTGGAAGTCACGGCGGTTTTTCTTGCCGTCGGCATTGCGCTGGTGTTACTTGCGAAGTACCTGGACAAGGTGCCGTTTTTGCGCAAACTGATCCATACGGAGAACCTTGCATCGGCCAATGTCTATTCCGGTTCCGGTTCCGCGTCGGCTCTGGCCGGGGGAGGCGGGGCGGTATCGGAGATGACCGGCGCCGAAGGCCTCGCCATAACCACCCTGCACCCTTCGGGAAAAGCGGAATTCGGCGATCGGCAATGCGATGTCACGGCCGAAGGAGAATACATCGAGAAAGGCGCAAGGGTGGAAGTGGTTGCAGCCAGGGGCAGGAAGCTGGTGGTGCGGAGGATGGAGCGCCCGCACTGACTTATATGCAGCGCATAAAGTTATGCTTGAAGATGGCTTACGGTTTCAACAATTATTGTTTGAGTTCCCTGGCGAATGCCATCAGGCCTCCGGCATCGATGATGCGGGATATTTCTTCCGGGAAAGGGGGGAAGCAGTAGGTGCGGTCCCGCGTCAGGTTCCGAACCGTTCCTTCCTTGAAGTCGATCTCCGTCACATCGCCTTCCTGCGCCTCCTTTGCAGCCTCCGGACACTCGGCGATCGGCAGTCCGGTGTTGATCGCATTGCGGAAGAAGATCCTTGCAAACGACTCCGCAATGACGCATGAGATGCCGAAACCCTTCAGCGCCAGGGGCGCATGTTCTCTGCTGGATCCGCAGCCGAAGTTTCTTCCGGCGACCACGATGTCGCCGGGTTCCGCTTTGCCGGCAAATTCGGGGTCCGCATCTTCCATGCAGTGCGGTGCAAGCTCCGCGGGATCGGTCGAGTTCAGGTATCTGGCGGGTATGATTTCGTCGGTGTTGACATCGTCTCCGAATTTCCAGCATTGACCTTTCATTGTTATTTCGCTCCATTCATGATTGAAATTGGCCGGACAGTCCATCATCGGCATGTGGTATTATAGTACACTGCGTGCGATCCGATCAAGTTCTGGTTGCAAGATCTCCCGGTTATCGGGCGCTTTGCTGCTTTTTTTGTGCTCTTTCCGTTCCCGCGGGCTTCCTGTGGTCGCCCGGGACGACTGTTGAGATCGGCCCTTCGGTCTCTTTTGGGATGAGCCCAGGCAGGGGCGTGACAGCAGTAGCCCGCGGTGAACGGAGTGAGCCGCGGGGAACCGCAGTGCATATCCACGCTCAGCCCCGAAGGGGCGTGACAACTTTTGCTTCCGGATCTTGTTTCGCCCCTTGGGGGCTGGTTGTATGGCGTGTTCCGGGTTCCTCCGGGCTTCTTTTGGTCGTCCGGGGCTTTCCCGCATATTTCATCAACCAAAAACAATAATTAATATAGTTGACCCTGCCTGATGCAGGCAGGCCTGCGGGCGGCTCCTCAGCGGCAAAAAGCCGCACTTCGCGTATACAAATACAGCCTGACGCATCTGCACCACGGAGAACGTATGAAATGTTCGGATGATCGCGTTGAAGAAAACCGGTGGAGAGAGGAATCAGGTTGTTCGTTACGGCGGACGCGGTGGGCGGGTCCGCCGCCGGCAGCGGACGACACCCTCCCAATGATACATAATATATATTATCGGACGTTACGTGTGGTTCTCTGCACGCAGGTTCTGACGCTGCTTCCGGCACCCTCCCCTTGCTCCCCCGTCCGTCGGACCGTTTTTTTGCCGGTTTGCAATGCACGGTTTTTTCTGTTATGATGAACTGTTGACGCAAAGCCATGGATTGTGTTGGTCCATGTGCCGGGTGTTTGAAAAAAGAGCGAAGCAATCAGTCATTGGAGGTGTTCGACAAATGAGTATCTTGAGGAGCAGAACCGTCTCGGGTCTGGCAGTCATGGGTGTCCTAACCTTCGCCGCGCTGGCTGCCGTGTTGATATCGGCCAACGCAGAACGTGCTGCCGCCAACCCGCCGGAGATTGCGATATACACCATTGATTCGCAACAGGTCATGGAAGCCCATCCGGCGTTCCAGGAAGCCGTGCAGCAATACCAGCAAAGGATGATGGAATTCCAGCAGGAATTGCAGGAAGCCGACGAAGAGCATCAGATGCTGCTGCAGCAGCAGATGCAGCAGCGGATGCAGGAAGTGGGCGCCGAACTCCAGCAGGAAGCCTTCGATACAATGCGTGCGGATGTCCAGAAGATCGCCGATGAGCAGGGATACGATTACGTTATCGACAGCAACGTCATGATTGTCGGCGGTGAAGACATTACCGACGAAGTCCTGGAGAAGATCGCCGCGGAGGCTCCGGAAGTCGAAGAAGAGCCGGAGCTGCCGGAAATGCCGATAGCGCCTTAACAGATAAGGCTCCCCCGTCATCTCGTAGAGGATGTTCACGCCGGATCATGCTTGCGGGCATGGTCCGGCATTGTGAAGCGAGGGGTTGCGCATGAGCTAACTCCAGATCAGCGTTGCAGAGATCGCCATTATGAAAACAATGATTCAAAGAAAAGGGCTTGTAGTTGGTATCGTATTGGGCTTCGCGTTGGGCATTTTTCTCGGCCCGATCGTCGCATTCTCCGATCGCGGCAACGGCAACAATGACTGGCAGGAAGAGTTTTTTTTCCCCCTTTTGGGGGCGGTTCGCCTCATTCAGAACCATTATATAGAAGAAGTTACTCCTCAGCAGCTCCTGCGGGGCGCATACAACGGTATGATGAGCGAATTGGACAGGTACAGTTCATACATCCCCGAAGAGAGGCTGGAGCAATTTGAAGAGGATACCCACGGCGAATTCGGCGGTCTCGGGATACAGATACCGTTCGATCCGCTCCAGAAAATTCTGCGCGTGGAAGAACCAATCCCCGGCACCCCGGCCTTCCGTCAAGGCGTTATGGCGCGCGATATTATAACCGATATTTACGATTATCCCACCGACACGCACCACAAGGCGGCGGACCTGGAGTCCGTGCACGACGCCGTGCGGATTCTGCGTGGCGACGTCGGGACAAAGGTGCGCATTACGGTTATTCATGAAGATACGGGACAGGAGGAGGAATTTACCATAACCCGCGAGACGATAACAATCCCCGGCGTGCAAACGGCCGGGATCATCGATGAGACGTGGTCGATTGGGTATATCTACGTCCCGACGTTCCATGAGAGAACAATCGAAGACCTGCGCAAAGCCGTTATCGAACTGCAGGAAAGCGGGATGCGTGGTCTGATTCTTGATTTCCGGTTCAACCCGGGCGGCCTGCTCTCCAGCGCCATCGATGTCAGCGGCATGTTTATGGAAGACGCGGTGGTTGTCAGCACCGAGGGCCGGCGGACACCGCAGGAGATTTTTGAGACCAAAACCCCGGACGTCCTGACCGCGGCGCCGCTTATAGTATTGGTTAACAGTTACAGCGCAAGCGCTTCGGAAATTTTTGCCGGCGCCATTAAAGACAACAACAGGGGCTTGATCATCGGCGAGACAACTTTCGGGAAAGGAAGCGTTCAGACGGTTCGGCCGCTGCAAAACCGGGCAGGCGCGTTGAAGCTTACCACCGCGGCCTACTATACCCCCGCCGGCGTTTCGATTGAAGAACAAGGCGTGAAGCCGCATATTGAAGTGCTCCTCAGTGACGAAGAGAATCGCCGGCTGGCAAGGAAGCTTTCAGAGAGGGATGACCGGTTCCGGGATGGAGAAGACGAAAAGGATGGAGACGGCGGCGACGTACCATCTTCGGAAGAAGAAAACGACTTTGAAGACATCCAGTTGATAAGAGCGGTTGACGTGCTGAAAGGGTTGTTGATAAGCGGCGGGATGTCCGACTAGCCTGCTTTTCTCACAAGCCTCCAGTGGCGCAGATGCAAGGAAGGCAAGCGCCGCTGTATTCGCATACGCGAAGCGCAGCCTGACACCGCAGATGCGTTACTGGAGGCTTGCCCGAGGGGCA
>PUMZ01000279.1 GCA_003551565.1 Candidatus Brocadiaceae bacterium
CGTCTTCCTTGTTCAGGGCAAAAAGGCGGCCTTGCATGGCAAAATAAACATACTGTTTATCCACTGCGGGGGAGCTCATATGTTGATACGCCTGCACATCTTTGATGGGTGTTTGCCAGAGAATATCACCGCTTTCAGCGTTCATGGCATGAACCGCCCATCCGGGTCGGTCGTAGGGGTTGGCATAAAAAACTCGATTGTTGCGGTAAACAGGGCCGGCTTCGCCACCGCGGTTGACATCGGTTTCCCATATCGTATTGCCGGTTTGGGGATCGAGCGCCTGGAAAGTCCCCGCCGGTCTGAACAGGTAATTTTCGCTTTTTGCCCAGGAGGCATTCGCCCAACTGCGGCTACCGCGTGGTGGTATCCGCCGCCAGAGGAACTCACCGCTTTGCAACTCAGCGGTGGCGGCATAGGCATGTCGCAAGCCGAAAAAAGCCCTGTTTTCTTCGATCATAGGCGATCCTCGCAGAAAAATCTGATTGAAGCTCAGGCCGGCCGGATGATATTTGCGTTCGAAATTCCGCACCATATACTCGTCTTCCCACAGGCGTTCGCCAGTGACAGCATCCACGCAGATGATTTTCCCATCGCAGAGTTGCGCGACAAGGCGCTGCCCATCCGAAGCGAGTGTGTTGCGCACAGAGCGTCCACCAGCCACCTCATGGCCCCAAAGTTCTTCCCCTGATTCAAAGTCCAATGCTACGATGGTTGGAAACGGTTCAGTTGCGGTCTCGTTGTTCATGACACCGGCAAAGACCCGTTCACCGGCGACAATGGGTGCGCTGAGACCGAAATTCCGGTTTAAATACACCCATGCGGGTTGGAGGGGGGGAGAGATATTTTGATTTCGGGCACCGGTACGCCCGGCACCGCCCTGGTACATCCCCCAGTCATCACCGGATTCAGGGAACGCCATTCCTTCAGGATCGCTTACCTGAACACGACGCTCGATATGCCAGGTATCCCCCATTTCATCTTTTGCTTCTATACCGACAATGACTGCGTCGGGCCAATCTTCTGCTGCCGTAATGGAACCAGCCCATGCATGGCCTCCGTTGTTGTAAAGGGTCACAGACTTCAGTTCTGCTCGATCCTCCACATCTATAACGTTCACAATCACCTGCTCGACAGCCAGAGCGGTATCATAAGCATTCACCTGGACAGGTAATGTTATATTTCGCCGCAGTGGTGCGTTATCTGCCGGGCTGATCAAATCCAGATGCTTTTCGAAGCCGGCATTGCGATAATCCGCTTCCAGTGTTCCGTCCGGGTAGGCAGTAATAATATTGAAAGAGGGCATCGCAAGATCGCGGGTATAGCCGTCCGCAGCAGTAACCGCGAAACTCGCTATCCCGTTGATATCCATCACCTGATTAGAATGATAATGACCGGAGAGCGCCCCAGCGGCGTTATACTCCAGCAGCAGTTCAACCAGGTCAGGAAGACGGTTGCGGCGCAGCCCCCACCAATGGTGCTGATTGACGACGATATGATAATCTTCACCGATTTCCTCCAACAACTTTTCGGCCCAGTCAACTGATTCACTCGCAAAGGCGATCCAGGGGAAGTTTAAAAACAGATAGCTGTCATAAGTAAAAGCAAAATAAAGGGGCTGAAAAAGCTCTTCCATCGTCTGACCGCGGTATTCATCCTGGTCATCCTGATCATGGTTGCCTTTGACCACGAAGCACGGCAATTCGTAACAGTCAAACATTTCCCGTGCCCACTTCATTCGTTGACGTGTATCGTTGGATACATCCCCGGAGTCAATAACGAACGCCGGGCGGTCAGGCATTCGATGGACGTGTCGGACAATGGCATCGTAGGAACGTTCAATCTGCGCTTCACGAGAGAAATGAAGATCGCTGTGATGGACGAACCTGAACGGCTCTCCTGATTCATGGGGAAGCGGCTCGACAATGAAATCAATCCCTTCGATCCGTTCGCGGTCCTCCGGCAGCAATTCATACAGATTCTCTGTCGGCATAGTCCCTCCGGGGTTAACAAACGCCACCCAGCGCGCCTCAGCCCGCAATTCTATTTCATAGTACCCCGATTCGTCCGTACGCACAAAAGTGTAACCATCGGTGACCAATACATTTTCCAGCGGTGCCTGGTTATGTCCATCATCCAGATAAATATTTCCGCTTGCCTCTTGAACGGCCTGAACAGAATGCGCAGCTAATAACAACAAGGCGGCACACAACATGCTCGAAGACAACAATAACCTGCGGGACAAAACCTTTATCTTTTTCATTTTCATGGTTCCCCTCTTTTTCAACCTACTGCGATCAAAAAGACCAACATATTGCCTTAAATATTTTAAAATAATGGCTATTCAATTTCTCGGATTTTTCAAATACCCATGCCACATAACCGATTGCAAGCCGATATACGTCGAGTTTTTCATGCCCTAAAACCATTTTTTCGATCCCGATCCCGATAGCGATAGCGATCCCGGTTTCTGGCATTGCTGCATAGTTCACAATCTGAACGGGGTTCACTGAAGATTTACTAAAAACCAGCAACAAACAACGACTTTTCCAGTTTGCCCGGGATATGTATTCACTAACTACCAACAGCCCATCACCTGTCGAAATCAAAATCGAGGGAGTCGTAATCAAAGCGATCTCCCCATGGACGCAATTCATAGTATCCGGCCTTGGCAAAATTTGCGATATGAAGATGTTCTGTTTTTCTTCGGAAAGCAACTAAATCCTTTACCGCTTCGGCAATCCGCTCCTCCGAAGTCTTGTCATCGGCAAAGAGCCGGGCAAGCTCCGTGATTTTCCTGGCGTGTTTAAGCCCTTTTTGTAAAAAATCGACTCGTAGCGCGTACCGTTCGTCATCGCTTTGGGAAGCCCGTTCGTAAGCTCTGTTCAAAATCCCCTCCGCCCGATCATATGCCTCCGGAGGGAAGAATTCATGGACACGATCATTATAAACATGATTGACTCCGCCGAATCCATGGACAGCCCTGTTGGACGTCGTGTGAGATTCCCAGAAATCGAAATACGCCTTCACCTGCAAAGCCGCAGGGCCGAAAGCCGTGTAAAATTCATCCAGCAGCTCCTCAGTGGCTTTATCCGGTCGTGCATGAAACCTGGAAACGAGATACAGTGTCGTGCTGTTCGCCGCCCACTGACCGCCCAGCCTGTCGAAGTCCGTGGCAATGGCTCCGTTCAGGTAAAAATAACGAAGCTCTTCAGCCATCTGTCTGGCGACTACATGCGGCGCCGAGCCCAGGCCCGTGAGGTAGTTGGGACGATAATAGAGCGTCGCGCCGGTTTCGGCCCAGCCTTTCCATTGCTCCCTGAGCCATACCTGCTCATCGGGGAGTCTGGGGAACCACCATCCCCCCCATGGGCAAACACTCACAACAATATTGGGATTAAGCTCAACATCTTCAGGCGGGACAAAATAGTTAAGGTAAGCGAACGCAGTAACTATCACATCCGGGTCGATTTCGGCGGCTTTTTCGTACACGTTTTTCCAGAAAAGAGCGTAACGCCTTCCGGCGTCATGCGGAAAGTACGCACGTTTTATATAGCCCGGCAGCTTTTCGTATTCTTCTGGGTCGGGCTGCGGAGCGTCCAGTGCCCGGCAGTCATCGCAGGTGCAGAGCGCCCTGATATCACTCTCACCGAGTGAAAGCCTCACGGCAGCTTCGGGGTCTTCCTCACGACGCTCCTGCCACCTGTTGACTATCTCCCTCTGCAACTCGGTATTCGAAACACACATACTCACGTGCCGTGCGCCTCTGCCCGGAGCGGGGCCGCGGTGGTCGGCCCATCCGCCTTCGGGAACACTGCCGACTCCGTAAACGGATCCGAAGCGGCTTCGCCATTCTTCCGCAAGTTCCCCCGAGGGCAATATCTGAAACCACTCGGGATGCTCCTCACCGTATTCGCCCCACCAGTCGCGGAAGGAATGCCCGGTATAGGGTCTCGGATCGTCCGAACGGCCGATCCTGTGACGGCGAAGGAATATCTGCTGATCCCATATATAACGATCAAGGGCATCGTCAGAAGAGTAAGCGATACCGTAGGAATGGGGTGAA
>PUMZ01000016.1 GCA_003551565.1 Candidatus Brocadiaceae bacterium
CACCGCACGCAGCGACTATTCGCCGCACGGGGTCGACGGCCCGGTGAGCGCGGGAATATTCTCCCGTCCTGAGACCGACCGTGCCCAGTCGGGAGCATCCTACTGGGGCATTATGGAACTGAGCGGCGGCCTCTGGGAGCGCACGGTGATGGCGGCCAGGTCAAACCCGGCGAGGGGAACGATGCAGGGGGTTTTCATCGCGACGGTGACCGGACGCACATATACGGGCAAACACGGCGAGGGGCGGCTAAGCGAAGACGGCGAGGCGGAGGTGGAGAACTGGCCCGGGCGCCTTGCCCGGGGTGCGGGTTTCCGCGGCGGTTCCTGGAGGCGCGATGCTGAATTGATGCAGGTGGCCAATCGCGCGTTCGCCGAGCTTCGTGCGCCGGAGCGCGGCAAGGACTTCGGCTGGCGCGGGGTGCGCACCGCTCCGGAAGACGTCGCTGAAGGCTTGACAGATATGTATGAAACCTGGTGGGAAGGAGAAGAAGATTTTGACATTCAGTGATAAATACCAAACGGGCTAATACCCGTAAAATTCAGGCTAAAAGACAATGGAAGAATCGCAGTTAAACAGGTCTTATAAGTCTTATTTTCAATGTTGAGTTACACAGCAGACTCAAAGGAGAACGACAATGTTCAAAATATGTGCATGCCTCTTGAAGACTTTCGTAGTTGTGTCGGTACTTTTCTCTACAGCGGATGTGCGCGGGGACGAGCCGCCGCAGCATCGGTTCCGCGGCCCGAGGCGCCAGTACGCACAGGTATCGAATGTGTCCATAGCTCAGGACGATGCCCCCGGGGTGGAGTTCGACATCACCTGGGACCACGCCTGGCGCGACGCGGAGAGCCACGACGCCGCCTGGGTGTTTTTTAAAGCCAGGGACCCTGAAACAGGAGAATGGAAACACATCCGCCTCGCCGGCTCGGGGCTGAACCCGGAGGGGTATTCCACCGGCAACGGCACAGATATAGAGCTTATCGTACCCGACGACGGCATGGGCGCTTTTGTGCGCCGCGCCGAAGAAGGCTCGGGAACGGTGGATGCCTCCGATGTGCGCGTGCTGTGGGACGGTGAAGCGAGTGCATTGCAGCCGGAGGATGAGCCGGAATTACGCGGGTTCGCAATCGAGATGGTGTATGTGCCCGAGGGTGCGTTCTATCTTGGCTGGGCCGAGGAAGGTGAAGAGGTCGAGGGGCAGAACATTCGTCCGCTGCTGATTGAGTCCGAGGACGCTGTGAAAGTCGGCGGAAAGGAGCTGCACGAGGATTTTCCGAAAGGTTACGGCGCGTTTTACTGCATGAAGTATCCCCTGACCCAGGGGCAGTGGGTGGATTTCTTTAATACGCTTACGCCGGCCCAGAAAATCCGGCGCGACCTCACCGGCGACCGCAATCACGCACCTTACGGCGGCAGAGGGAGTCGACCGCGAAGGCGCAATGATTTCAGGTGGGACAGGGACGATCCCGAAAGCGATGCCGAAACCGGAAATCCCTACGTGGCCTGCAACTACCTGGCGTGGGCCGACGGCATAGCTTTCGCCGCCTGGGCTGGACTGCGTCCTATGAGTGAACTCGAACACGAAAAAGCGTGCCGGGGTCCCTTATACCCCGTGCCCGGTGAATACGCCTGGGGGACGAATGAGGCGTTCGGCACGCGCTCCTCCGATGACGGCTATATTATGGAGAATGAAGGAACGATAGAAGAGAGCGTGAGTATAGTAGGAACGAGAGGGGAAAATGAAGGCAATTCGATCTGGCGCGGAACTGCCAGGGGCAGGGCCTCGGCGGGAGGTATTGGAATCGTGCGCGCGGGTATATTCCAGGACGAAGACACAGGAAGAGTTGAAACGGGTGGCTCTTACTGGGGAATTATGGAGCTGAGCGGAAACCTCAGGGAGCGATTGGTAAGGGTAAACAGACCCGCCGGCCGTGCTCTGAGACACTTCCACGGCGACGGGCAACTTACCCCGTGCGGCGAGGCCGACGTGGTAACCTGGCCCGATACCGATTCCGACGGTGCCGGCACTCATGGCGGAGACTACCGCCACGGCGGCAGCGGGCCCGGAACGGTGTCGCGACAGATCAGCGGCGGGGACGGCGGAGGGCCGGGAGTCGGCTCGGGCGCGATGCGGGGCGGATGGAAAAATGTGGCTACCCTCGGCTGGCGCGGCGTGCGCACCGCACCTCCGGAAGCAGCATATTGACAGGAAAAACCGTTCCAGGGCGTATTTCCGACGTGTCCGACATTTCTGACGAAAAACGCTGTTCAAGAAGGAGCGCACTATTTTCAGGCCGAATCATCGAAAGTTTCCAATTAAGGTGAAAAACATTGAGAAAACATACAATCTACTCTTCTGATGTGAAAGTGCTTCCAAGAATGGTTCTTTTGGTAATCGCCACGTTTATTATTTCCTGGTTTTTAAGTGCCAACTCCCCGGCAGCCGAAGAAACGGAATGGCATCACCGCCGCTATGGAGGTGAAAGAAAGGAATATGCTCATCTCAGCAATATTACATCCGGTCGGTCGGATGCCGGAACGGCTTATGTGGAGTTCGAAATCTCATGGGACGCGTCCTGGCGGGACGGGACCAACCACGACGCCGCCTGGGTGTTCTTCAAGGTTCAAGAGCCGGAAACCGAAAAGTGGAAACATGTCAGGCTGAAAGGTTCCGGGCTTGATCCACAGGGCTATGACGCCGGTGAGGGGACGGATATAGAGCTGATCGTGCCCAATGACCGCACCGGGCTGTTCGTGCGTCGCGCCGATAACGGCACCGGTGAACTGCAGGCCGAAGGCGTCAGGGTACAATGGGATACGGAAGACAGCGGTGTCGAGTTCGCCGGCGATCTTCCCCTTCGCGGCTTCGCCGTCGAAATGGTCTATGTCCATGAAGGCCCCTTTTATCTCGGTACCGGCGGTCCGGAAACAAACGCTTTTCATTTATATACCGACGGAACACAGAGCAGTGAGATTTTCAAGGTATATGATCCCGATTATGCCACTTACAACTGGGGTGATAATACCCGGCTTGTCGAGGACACGATAGCTATCTGGCATAGAACCGGGGCGCTTTGGGGGGTCGGCTCCGCCGGCAAGCTTCACCAAGAATTCCCGACCGGATACGAGGCCTTTTACTGCATGAAATACCCGATTACCGAAGGACAGTGGGTGGATTTTTTCAATATGCTTACCCGCGAGCAAAAACGCACGCGTGATATCATCGACTATCACATAACATACGGAGGGAAGGTGGTAGACGGGGTGAGAAACAGAAATACAATAAGATGGGATGCCGATGCTCCCGAATCCGACGCCACCACCGATGCTCCGCACCGCGCGTGTAATTTCCTGGCCTGGGCCGACGGCACGGCGTTCGCCGCGTGGGCCGGGCTGCGTCCGATGGGCGAACTCGAATACGAAAAAGCCTGCCGCGGACCACTGGACCCGGTTCCCGATGAATATGCATGGGGCACCGACAGTGTGCGGGGAACGGATCATATACTGGCGGAAGATGGTTACGTACTCTCGGAACCCGATACACCCCAGGAAAACCTGCGGTTTGAGGGGCAGCGTGATGATGACGCAACGGTCGATTGGCGCGGCATGGAGCAGCCGGCCGATGGAAATGCGCTCTGGCAGGGCACCGCCCGCAACACGTTCTCATCCAAGGGTTTCGACGGTCCGGTTCGTGTGGGTGTTTTTCAAAAAGACGCCTCTTCCCGCACCGAAGCCGGCGCCACTTTTTGGGGTATAATGGATATGAGCGGCCATCTGTGGGAAAGGGTGGTATCGGTAAACAGAGACAACCTTTGGAGGAACCATCCCGGCATGCCTGGGCGACGTTTCAGGGGCACGCACGGCGATGGGACGCTGACTGATGATGGTGAGGCAGGTATTGACGACTGGCCCGGCGCCGACGCGCGCGGAGCGGGCTTCCGCGGCGGTTCCTGGCGGCGGGGCGCAGAACTCATGCGCGTCTCAGATCGAACTCTCGCATCCCTGGTGCGTCCCGACCGACATAAAGAATACGGCTGGCGCGGCGTGCGCACCGCACC
>PUMZ01000196.1 GCA_003551565.1 Candidatus Brocadiaceae bacterium
AGCGTCTGCGCACCAACACGCGTGGCCGAGCTGCGCTGCGGGGAGATCGATGTTTACACCATCGAGCCGGGAGATTTCGGGATCGGGTCGGTCCATCTGCAGGATTTGCAGGTTTCAGGCGCTCAAGAGAGCGCCGCTGTCATCAGATCCGTTTTTGGCGGCAGCCGGGGTCCGCGGCGCGACATCATCGCACTCAATGCGGGCGCGGCCATTTACGTCGGCGGCGGGGCCCGGAATCTCGCGGAGGGCGTCGAGAAGGCATCGGAAGCGATCAGCAGCGGTGCGGCCGCCGAACGGCTCGACATGCTGCGTGCATGCAGTCGGGGCCGTGATTAGTCCGCAGATTCCATAATCCAACGGCAACTGTTTGTCCAAAAAAAAGATAAAGGCAAACAACCATTTAACGCAAGGTTTTTGGTCCACTTTTTCGAAAGACCGGGCGCCGGCTTGGATGCTTCATGCCGCTGGCCAGGTTGGCGTGTCCTTCGAAAAGGCAGGCGAATCAACCACCTGCAACATTTCCGCGTTTTCGTTTGTTTGACCGGCGGTATGTTCCGGTGTTATCATGTGGTACGACAGACCTGATGATCCGCTAAATCGCGGCGCTTTCCTTTTGAGATAAGCGCCTGCTGTCTCCGTTCGATGCCGGGCCTTCCCGTCCTCTCCTGCCTGCCGGTGGGGCGGCAGGAAGGAGCCGCGCGAAGGTGGAAGCGGCGCCTGCGCCGGCGGAGATGGCAGGGTTTGGCGAATTATTATCCGGAAAGGGAGCGGGACGAGTCGCTTTTACCTCTTACTAAGGGAAATTCATACGGAGTTTACTATGTCAACGCGCGCGGGACGATGGATACTGGTTACAGGTCTTTTGATCTTCGCCTTATATGCGGTATATCCGCCGATGCGGGTACCGGTAAGGCGTGAACGAATCGTGGAGAAAGAGGCCCTGGATGAGGAAGAGGCCCGCCGCCACGGCGTGCGTGTGGGTGAGTTGTATGAGATTGAAAGGGAGAGCGAAGAGACGTGGCTCTCACGGCTGATGTACATCTCGCTGTCCGATCGCGACGAGGATATGCGAATTGTTGAGCGCAGGGACGACGGCACGGTTGTCAGGGAACGCACGGAGTTCGTCGAGGGCCGGATAAATCGCGGGCTGGATGTGGCGGGCGGCACCGAACTGGTTTACGAGCTTGTCCCGGACGAAGACGATGAGGAGGCCGATGTGGATGTCGGCCGGGTGATTGACATTCTTCGAAACCGGATCGATCCGCAGAATATCAAAGAATACATCATTCAGCCGGCCGGGGCGAACCGGATCCTCATCCAGGTGCCCGAAGCCACCCGGGCCGAGGTTGCCGCTCTGAAGGAGCGTATAACGCGGATGGGCCGTCTGGAGTTCCGGATCGGCCTCCCTCATGATGAGTACCCCGAGAAGTATGAACGGGCCGCCGAAGGGATTGTCGAGGAAGGCTACGAGAAAATGCGTATTCCAGACGATCCCGAAGAGCGTTTTTATCTCATCGAAAAGGAAGCACAGATCACGGGAGAGTACCTGCATAGCGTCGGTGTGGGCAGGGACCGGGTTGGCGACCCGGCCGTCGATTTTCGGTTTACTCCGGAAGGCGGGCGGCAGTTCGCACGGATCACCTCGAGGAATGAAGGTATGCTGCTGGGGGCCGTGCTGGACGGCACTTTGCAGAGTGCACCGGTGATCCGGTCCACAATCGGGGAACGGGGCCAGATAACCGGCCGGTTCACGCAGCAAGAGGTGGAAGACCTCATTGCCGTGCTGCAGGCGGGGAGCTTGCCGATGAACCTGGATTTGTTGCAGGAAACGACCGTCGGGCCCCAGCTCGGTCAGGACAGCATCCGGAGCGGACTGACGGCGATACTGATAGCCGGGGTGCTGGTGGTTCTGTTTATGGGCGGTTACTACCTGTTCTGCGGTTTGGTTGCCGATGCCGCGTTGTTGTTCAATCTTGTCCTCCTCTTCGGTGTGCTCGCATTGCTCGGGGCGGCCCTGACCCTCCCCGGCCTGGCCGGTATTCTTCTGACGGTGGGCATGGCCGTGGATGCCAACGTGCTGATTTTTGAGCGAATACGGGAAGAGATCAAAGCGGGCAAGAGCATACAGGTGGCGTTGCGCAACGGGTATGACAAGGCGTATTCAACCATTATGGACGCCAATATTACCACGCTGCTTACGGCCGCTATTCTTTATATGGTCGGCACCGGCCCGGTCCGGGGATTTGCGATAACGCTCTCCGTCGGCATCGTGCTGAGCCTGTTCACCTCCCTTTACGTCACGCGGCTGGTTTTTGAGACTCTGATCGCGCGCGGTTGGCTCAAGAGCTTCCGAATGTCGGCTTTTATCGGCCGTCCGGCACTTTCCTACACCAGGGTCCGGAGGGTCGGCTATGTCGCATCCCTGGTCGTTCTTGTCGCAGGGCTGGGCGTCTTTTTCGGCCGCGGCGCCGATATGCTGGATGTTGATTTTACCGGCGGGACGCTGGTGCATCTCCGTTTTGCCGAGTCTGTGCCCGCCGACGATGTCCGGGAAGCGTTGATCGACGGCGGCTATCCCAACCCCCAGGTGCAGGGCGTGGGCCGGACCGTGGCCGGGGGGTCGAGAGAATTCAGGGTGCGCATATCCGGGGTGGGCGCCGAAAGGGTGAGAGAACACATTAACCCCGGGATCGTCGAAAAAATCGGGGACCTTGCCGCGCCCGAAGACGTGACGGTCAGGGCAGACGGGAGAAGCATTCGCGTTGGATTGCGGCGTGAGCTCGATGAAATGGCGTTGAGGAACGTGCTTGCCGGTGAGGAGGGCGACCCCTACCTGCTCGAAGATGTGGCTGTGGTCCGTCCGGAGGAGGATCCTCCGATGGAGATGTACTCCCTCCGCGTCAAAGACCCGGGATTCCGCACCCTTGACGATGTGATTATGGATGTTTTGCTGGTGTTCGGCCGCCTCGGAGCCAGAAGCTCTCCGGTAGAGGTTGAGCCGGCCGAACCCGATGACGATGATTTCTATGTGACCGTAACAACCGACCGCGAACTGGATGCCCGGGTTCTGAAGCGGGCGCTTCTGGACCAGATACTTGTCGCTATGGATACCGAAGACGTCGGGGTCGAAATGCTGGACGATGCGCAGACCTTTGCGGTCAGGGGGGCCGAACGGGAGGAGCTGGAAGGGACGTTGTTTGTCCCCGACGTCGTGATCGAAGAGGATACGGTCACCGCGGAGCTGGAGGAGCCGGTCCGGCGGAGCGGAGTCGCCCGGCGTGCCGAGATGGAGAATATCCTGGAGAATGTTGTCATCGTTTCGCGAGGATATGCGAGCGATTCCTACGTGCTCGAACTGCGGGAAGAGGGCGTGAGGGAGACCATTGAGGCGATATTTGCGGGACGCGGCCTGACCGCCGGTGTGGACGTTGCATCGCGTATGGAGGAAGCGCCGGAGGAACCGGGCAAAATGCTCCTCAGTTTGGAGCTTGAGGAAGCTGTCAGCGATGATACAATACGATACCGCCTTCGGGAGGCCGGATTGGAGCCCGGAAGGTATCTGATGACCGAACTTCCCCCCGGTGCAACCGCCCGGCATATCCAGTTGAGACTGCCGCAAGAGAGGGCCGAGGAGATGAAGGACGCCGCCGTTGCTTCCTTCGCCGACGCCGGTCCCGTTATGCAGACGACGAGCATCGGTTCGGTGGTGGCCGGAGAGATGCAGGCGCGGGCGCTTCTGGCGATAATATGCGCCTCGATCATCATCGTGATCTACGTCGCTGTCCGGTTCCATGCCGTAAAATTCGGAGTCGCCGCGGTCATCGCCCTGCTCCACGATGTGGCCGTAACGGCCGGGATCATCGCGCTCGCAGATCTGACGGGCGTGTTCGGCGATGTCAAGATCAACCTGCCGATGCTGGCCGCCTTCCTGACCATTATCGGCTACAGCCTCAACGATACGATTGTTGTCTTCGACCGCATACGCGAGAATACGATCCAGCAGGGCAGGAAGACATTGAGCGGGGATATCATTGACCTGAGCATCAATCAGACCCTCAGCCGCACCGTGCTGACCTCGCTCACCACGCTGTCCGTTGTCCTGATCCTCTACCTTTTGGGCGGTCCGGCCCTCCAGGGACTCGCTTTCACGTTGATCGTCGGCGTGATGGTGGGAACGTATTCGAGTGTGTTCATTGCCAGCCCCATTCTTTTGGACTGGGAGCCCATGATGCTGGGAGCCGGGGTGTTCTTCAAGGTGCTGTTATTTCCCGTGCGGGCCCCGTTCAAGCTGGCCGGCAAACTTATGGGCTGACCGGCCGGGGGGAGGCCGCATAATCACGATGCAGAGTTGATCCGCCGGGGCATGGTTCCGTCATGCCCCGGTTTTTGTTTGTTCCCACCGCTGAAATATGTGAAGTGTCTGATTTGTCTATAAACCGGCGAAGGGAAGGGGGAAATGTTTACCTGCGCCCGTCTGCACGGCGGGCGGATGTTCACCGGATGTTGACTTCAACGAACTGTTCCATACCGGCGACTGTTTGCCGGCCGATCCCGTCGATTTCGGTCAACTGTCCGACGTTCTCGAATTTGCCTTCCCTCTCTCTGAATGCCACGATCCGTCCGGCGAGAGCAGGGCCTATGCCGGGGATGGACTCGAGTTCTTCCGCCGAGGCGCGGTTCAGGTCGATCGGGCCTCTCAGCAGCAATGCTTTCTCGGCTGTCGGAGTGAATCCGGCCCTGATCGTGTCGATCCTCGCCGATCCGGCCGCATTGAACGAGATATGGGGCCGTATTCGACGTGCCGAGGCGGGGAGGGTTATGGTGCGCGTTCTGTAGAGCCTCTGCTCTTCACGCCGCAGGGGAATGCGTTCTGCGCCTTCACGGACGGAACCGTCTTTGTCCGTATAGTCGAGGACAAGCACCGGCGTCTGTCCGTCCCAATTGTCCCTTACCGAGCCTTCCATTTCCCACGTGATGCTGCCGATATGTTCGACCGATATCGGTTGCAACGATACCGAGAGGGGATGTCTGCTTTCCGAAACGACCTGCAGCCGGCCGGGGCTGTAGCTGAGGGTCTGGCGTCCCGCATCGGAAAAATCGGCGGACCAGCTTTCCGGCAGGGGGCGGCGCGGGGGGCTTTCGGCGCTCAGGAGGTCATACGTCCAGCCCTCTGTCAGTGCCCGTGCCCGGATCGGGTCGCTTCCCGCGGCTTTGATGATGTGGCGTCTCGGCATATTACGCCAGATTGCAGCTGCGCCGGCGGCAAGGAGCAGAAGCATCAGAAAGATCGAGACGGCGGCCACCTGCCAGCGCATCAGGCGGATTTTGACGCGTTCCATGTCCTGCTGGGCGGTGACTTTTTCGGAGACACGCGAGCGGCCCGGGGTGAAATCGATCAGTTCACGGATGGGGCGGGGCGCCTTTTGATCGATTTTCCTGAGGAGGAAATCGACGAGTTCGGGATCTTTATATGTCCCCTGCACCGCATGCCGGAATGCCGCAATATCGTAGGCAATCCTGTGCCATCCGACGGTCTTTGCCTCTGTATCGATGGTGACGTAGCCGGCCCGGAAATCTTCATCCCGCGGGAGTCCGACCGAGCCGCAGTTGATAATGTAACGGTGGTCTGCTTTCAGCGCCACCGTTCTTCCGGGCGCTTTCAATCGCTGGTAGCGGCCCGATGGCGTCAGGATGTGCAGGCGAGGTATATGCGTGTGGCCGATGCAGATAATGTTGCCGTCCGATCGGTTCCACACCTCCATCGCTTCCCGCCGGCTGATCACGTAGGTGAACTTCTCCGGTGCGGCGGCCGAGCCGTGGGAGAACCTGAATTCTTTGTGCCGGAGCGAGAGCGGGATACCGTTGAAAAAACGCCGCGCCCGGTCGCCGAGCAGCCGGCGGGTATGTTCGATGAGTTTCCCGGCCACCGGATTGAACCCGGCCGGTTCCATAAGCCCGCCGACGACGGCGTCGTGGTTGCCGAGCACAAAGTGGTCCACGTTCGCATAGACACTGCTGAGCGCCTCCGCCGGCTGGGGGCCGTACCCCACGGTATCCCCGAGGCAGATTATCTTATCAACGGACCGGGCCGCGGTGTCCGCAAGTACGGCATTCCAGGCCGGCAGGTTGGCGTGGATGTCTGAGACGATGGCTATTCGCATTTTTTGATCAACCCTTCCGCTACCGAGCTGACAAGCAGTATTTCTTCCTTTTTCAGTCCCCCGAAGCTGACAGGAGTGCGTTCTCCGAGCGAGAACTCGATCAGCGATGCACGGACATTGACGTTCACATGCAGGCCCGGACAGATCGGCGCCTGGCGGAACTCTCCGTCCGGGCGCAGCAGCCCCACTCTCCGGTCGGTCATAAAAAAAAGGGAATCCCCGCTCCCGCTCAGCTCGGGCAGCCTGTACAGGGCCCATATGACCAGTGGCGCATTGGTGGCTGTTATCAGCAGGAAACCCAGCACAACGGTATGGAGGAGGGGTAACGGCAGCAGGAGGGCAAACAGTATGGAACAGATGACCAGCACGAGATGCCCGCAGATCTGAATCACCCGAAGCCCCGCACGCAAACCCTCCCTGCCGGGCGGCCGCTTCCATAACAAGCGCTCGTCCTCGTCCAGATACTCCTCCAGTTTGTTTTCCAACTTGGGCTTCATTATACAGTGGATATTTTGTGAAAGGCGATAAAAAACGCTATGCCCGCGGATGAAACCTGGCATGGCTGAGTGTCAACCTGTTGCTATCGACATGGCTGTAAATCTCCGTTGTGGAGATGTCCGAATGGCCCAGCATGACCTGGATGGCCCTGAGATCGGCTCCCCTCGATAGCAGGTGCGTGGCGAAACTGTGGCGCAGCATATGTGGGTAAACATTATGGGCGAACCCGATGCGCGCGGCATATTTTTTCACAATACGCCATACAAAAACCCTGTCGATCCGTCGGCCGCTTTTTGTCAAAAAAAGCGCATCTTCACCTCTCAAAACGGCCAGTTCGGGGCGTACCTGTTCCCGGTAAAATCTCAGGGCCCGGAGTGCGGCTTTTCCAACCGGTATGAGGCGTTCCTTACCCCTTTTCCCGTAACACCTGAGAAAACCGTATTTGCTGTTGATGCTTCCGGCATTCAATGCGCAAACTTCCGAGGCCCGCGCTCCGGTGGCATACAACACCTCCAGAACGGCCCGGTCACGTATTTCCAGCGGTTTTGTTTCATCGGGCGCATTCAGCAGCTCTTCAACTTGTTTTTCGGAAAGCACTTCCGGAATGCGCCGCCATAACCGCGGGGTGCCGAACAGCTCGGCGGCATCGTTTTCCACGTATCCCTCCAGTTTCAGGAAGCGCAGGAGCATCCGTATGGCAATCACGCATCGCCATACCGAATTGGGTGAAAGGCCGCCGCGCCGGGAGCTGTCCACGAAATTAACAAGGTCCGTTACACTCAGCTTTTCCAGATCGGAGGGCGTGCGCAGTGATAGTGCGCCGTAAAACCTCGTTATGTCCGCTCTGTACGCTTGAATGGTGTTGGCGCTTAAGCCGCATTCGGAGGCGCAATAATCGAGGAAAAAATCCATATACTCCTCGCATTCGGTCATGGGCAGGTTCTCCAGAAAAGTCTCCGCCTGATATGAAACTGCCGTTCCGAGCGCGGGTGCGCGGACAGACTGGGTGTCCACGCGCCGGGCTCTGGCCGGATATTCCAAATAACCGGTAAGGACATAAACACCATAATAGTCTCAATAATACCGCCATCAGCGCCGCAAGTCAAACGGTATGCGTTATTATTGTTTGAACCACGTTGCCGGATGATCACCGGGCAATTCCGGCGGTGGATATTTTCTCCGGCGCATTTCTCTGCGGAGCTTTCCCATTTCCCTACATTTTTTGCTGTTGATCAGTTACAATATATTCCATAGACAGGGGTAGCAACCTCAGGACGGATAACTGAACTCCGTAACAGAGACCATGGACGATCTCGAGCGTAAAATTCAGCATATTAACGGCTTCACACAGCTCCGCGATGCGCTTGCGAGCGGCAATTCCAGCGTTGTCGGGGGGCCTTTCGGAAGCGGAGCGGCTGTTGTGGTGGGAGCCCTTATGCAGGAGCTCTCCCCGATGGGGCTCGTTATCTGCCCGGGGGTGCAATATGCCGAGGAATTCGCCGAAGATGCCGCGATCTTTGATGCCGACATCAGCTGCTATTATCCCGCCCGCGAATCGGTCAGCGAAGAAGCGGGGGGCGCTGAAGACGGCGCACCGGACAGCGATATCCTGCGCTCGCAAATGAAAGTGCTACGGCACCTGCTTTTTGGCCCGGCATCGGTGCCGGATTCCGGCGAATGGTTCGAGCCGCATCCGGGCACCCGGCTGGTATGTACGAGCATCAACGCCGTTCTGCAGCCGGTCGCCGATCCGGAAACGATCAAACAGCAGTCGCTGAAACTCAGAGAAGGCACTCAGGCATCGCCCGGCGAGGTGGTCGAATGGCTGGTGGAAGGCGGCTTTCTCAGTATGCCCGAAGTCACACAGCCGGGCGAATACAGCCTCCGGGGCGGGATACTGGATGTTTTCCCGTATGGGACATCTCTGCCGGTGAGGATCGAGTTTTTCGGCGACGAGGTCGACAGCATCCGCAACTTCGACCCCGCCGTTCAGCTCTCCAGCAGGCGGATACCGGAGGCGCAAATACTCGTATCACCATCGGGCGGGATTGCCGCTCCCGGGCAGGGTGGGGACGGGCGTAAGAATCTGCTGGCTTATCTGCCGCAGGAAGCGCCCGTCTTCCTGGTCGAACCTGGCCTGATTTGCAGCAGGGGGGAGGAGCTTGCCGGCGCCGGCCGCCATGCGGGTGCTTTTTTCACCCCGGCAGAGGTAATGGATGAGCTGCAAGGTCGCCCTGTCGTCCGGTTTGCCCCGCGGCATGGGCCCGAAGCGGCAAAGCCGACCATCGTGATCGACTGCGAACAGCGTGACGTGTTCGGAGTGGATCTGAAGGGGATGGCCGATGAAATGAAGCGCATCTCCGGCGCCAACGACACTTACGTGCTCTGTGCGAGGGAGGCGGAAGAGGAGCGTCTCAACGTGTTGCTGGAGGAGCAGGGGATCGATGCCGGGGAGCGGCTGACTTACCGCCGGGGGCGCCTGAACCACGGGGTGGTTTTTCCTTCCGGCTCCATGGCATTAATACCGCACCACCGGCTGTTCGGACGCTATCGGCACAGGCGGGTCCTGAGACATGCCGAGCAGACCAGACCCGTCACCGGCGCTGAGCAGCTCAGCCCGGGCGATTACGTGGTCCATATCCAGCACGGGATCGGCCGGTTCGTGGGGCTTGATCTGCTCGACAGCAACGGGCGCAAGCGCGAGCACCTTGCCGTGGAGTTCGCCGACGGTGTGAAGATTTATGTTCCTTCCGATCGTCTAGAACTGGTGCACCGTTACATCGGTGTCGGGGGGAAGGCGCCGCACCTGAGCAAAATAAGGGGGTCTTCCTGGCAGAAAAAACGGCGTAAAGCCCAGAAAGCCGCCGAAGATTTCTCCGCCGAATTGCTTCGCCTTCAGGCCGTGCGCCAGGCGAAACGGGGTATAAAGCATCCGTCCGATGATTACTGGCAGAAGCAGTTTGAAGCCGAATTTCATTACGAAGAGACGCCGGATCAGCTCTCGGCCATAAGCGGCGTAAAGTCCGATATGCAGGCGCCCCGGCCCATGGACCGACTCATATGCGGCGACGTGGGGTACGGGAAAACGGAAGTGGCGATGCGCGCAGCTTTCAAATGCGTTATGGGCGGCCGGCAGGTGGCTGTAGTGGCTCCCACGACCGTGCTGGCACAACAGCATCTGCGCACTTTCAGCGAGCGCATGGCGGACTATCCCATCAGGGTGGAAATGCTCAGTCGCTTCGTTTCCCCGGCGGATGCACAAACAATCATCGGGGCGATGTCCGAAGGAAAAGTGGATATTGTCATTGGGACGCACCGATTGCTGCAGAAGGATGTTGACTTCAGCGACCTGGGGTTGCTGGTTGTTGACGAGGAGCAGCGTTTCGGGGTAAAGCATAAAGAAAGGCTCAAGAGGATGCGCACTTCGGTGGATATACTCACGCTCACCGCCACTCCCATACCGCGTACACTGCATATGGCGATGATGGGGCTGCGGGATATTTCGGCGCTGCAGACACCTCCCCCTTCACGCCGGGCGGTTGAGACGCATGCCGCACGCTACAACCCCGAACTGGTGCGCAATGCGATCCTGCGCGAGCTGAACAGGGAAGGACAGGTTTTTTTCGTGCATAACAGGGTCCACAGCATCAATGGGGTGGCGGAAAGGGTGCGGAAACTCGTGCCCGAGGCCCGTGTGGGCGTCGGACACGGTCAGATGCCGGAGAAAGCGCTTGCGGAAGTGATGGACGCTTTTTCTGAGGGGGATGTTGATGTGCTCATCAGCACGACGATCATCGAAAACGGACTGGATATTCCCAACGCCAATACGCTCATCATCGATCGCGCCGAGCTGCTGGGGCTGGCGGAGATGCATCAGTTGCGCGGCAGGGTCGGACGCTATATCCACAAGGCATATGCATACTTTCTGACACCACAGAACAGGCCCGTAACTCCCGAAGCGCGCAGCCGGCTGGAGGCCATTCAGCGCTACTGCGAACTTGGCGCCGGGTTCGATATTGCGTTGAGGGACTTGGAACTGCGGGGCGCGGGCAATATACTCGGCCCCGAACAGTCGGGGCATATCGCCGCAGTGGGCTATAATCTGTATTGCCGTATGCTCTCCCGGGCCCAGAAACAGATGAGGGGCGAGAAAGAACAGCCGCCGCCCGAAACCACTCTGGATATCGGCCTGGAGGCATTCCTTGACCAGGACTATGTGCCGTCATTGCAGCAGCGGATTGAAATCTATCGCGCGCTCGGCGACGCCGGCTCTGTGGAGAAGGTGGAGCAGGTGGCACGGAACCTCCGGGACAGGTTCGGGCCGCTCCCCGCGTGCGCGGAAAACCTGCTGCTGGACACCGAGCTGAGGATACTTGCCCATGGGGCGGGCCTGGACTCCATACAACTGCGTAACGGACAGTTTTACCTGGGAGTGCGGGATGTGGAGCGGTATGCATGCCATTTCTCCGGCGCACCGGCCACACCGCGCCTTATCAGGGATGAATACGCCCTGCTGAAAGTGCCTCCCGGGTCGAAAAGTGCCGTGGAAGCGGGCGAATATCTCAGGGACATACTCAGGCCCTAACCCGCTGTTCGCCCTGTACGGAAACTGCTGCGGTTGTTGCCGCAGTTGTGCCGCTGGGGACGCGCCAGCAGGGCCTGCCTGCAGCAGGCAGGTCAACCGCCGTTTGTCCGGCGCAGATGCGAGGAAAGCAAGCGGCGCCGGGTGCTCAATCCGGCGATTTGACAGGAGCGGGCGGCCGTTCCTGCCTGTACTTTCCGGCCCGGACAAGCAGTTCATGCACTTCGACAAAGGAGACGGTTTCCTGTCCGAGCTGGACATCGTTGGCGGCATTGCCATGGAAGTCGCTGCCGCCTGTGATCACCAGGTCGTTCTGCCGGGCTGTTTTCATCCAGAAGGCTTCGGTCCGGGCGTTGTGGCCCGGGTAATGCACTTCAATGCCGTCGATTCCGGCCGCTTTCAACTCGTCCATGATGTTTTCAACCCCTTCCGCATAGGCCGGGTGTGCCAGCACGGCGCATCCGCCCGCCTGATGGATCATCTCTACGGTCTGGGGTACTGTCAGCTTGGTCTTCGGCACATACGCCGGTTTGCCGGTTCCGAGGAATCTGTCGAAGGCATCTTCCACGTTTTTGCACACACCTCGGTCGATCAGCTCCAGCGCCACATGCAGCCGTCCCACTGCACTGGACCGTTCATTGATAATTCTTTCCACCCCGATGTCGATTCCGCACGTGGTGAGTTTGTCGGCGATATGCCTGACCCGTTCGATCCGGCCCTCTCTCAGTTTTTGCAACTGTCCGGTGAGTTTGTTATGGAAGATGTCGATGAAATATCCCAGGATATGCAGTTCATATTCTTCGTTTTCCCGGCCTTCGGGGCCGTGGATATAGGCCGACATCTCCACGCCCGGCACCACAGGTATTCCCGCTTTGTCCCCCGCTTTCAGGGCTTCGGCGACGCCGTCGATCGAATCGTGGTCGGTGATGGATATGGCATCGATCTTGCAACGTTTGGCCTCCTCCACCACCGCCGCCGGGGAGAGGTTGCCGTCGGAGGCGTTGGAATGCAGGTGCAGGTCCGCCCGTCTGGCGGGGTCGGGCGGAAGCTGTTGTTTTGTCGGGACAGGGGGGGAGGTTGCGGGTTCGGTTTGGTCCGGATCATTCGCCCCGCTCCGGCCGGTCCGCAGCGGCAGGGCGTATTTGGTATAGACTTTGTCGAGCACGCCGTTGATAAAGTTCGGTGAATCTTCGGTGCTGAAGGTTTTGGACAGTTCGATCGCTTCGTTTATTGCAACTTTCGGGGGTGTTTCTAAACAATATATCAGTTCATAGGTGCCTATGCGCAATATGTTTCTGTCGATATTGGGCATGCGGTCAAGGCGCCAGTTCGCAGCGACCGCCTGGATGATCTCATCCAGCTGATTGAGATGTTCGAGGCATCCGTCGATGAGCTGGCGGCCGAAATCCGGGATGCTATGCAGGTTTTCCGTGCGGGCAAGCGAGCTGAGCAGTTCCCCGTCCAGATGGCCGTGGATATCGCGCGAATAAAGCGCTTTCAGGGCAAATTGCCGTCCCAAAGACCGTTTTTTTACTTTTCGGCAGTTCATTCCCGGGCGCCGATTTGATCCAGTAGAGACACCATCTCGATGGCGGCAAGGGCCGCCTCGGCCCCCCTGTTGCCCGTTCTTCCGCCGGCGCGATCGATCGCCTGTTCAATCGTATCGGTGGTAACGACCCCGAAGATGACCGGCAGGCCGGTTTCATGGCTTGTCCGGCTCACCCCTTTTGCCACTTCCGAGGCGACGAAGTCAAAGTGCGGTGTCTGGCCCCTTATCACAGTTCCCAGGCAAACAACTGCATCAACGCACGCGGACTCTGCCACCTTTCTGGCAACAAGCTGAATTTCGAAAGCTCCGGGAACGCGGAACACTTCGATATCCTCTTCCTTCGCCCCGTGGCGCCTGAGGCAATCGCTGGCGCCGCTTATGAGCCGGCTGGTTATGATCTCATTGTAGCGGGATGCCACCAAAGCGAACCGTTTCCCTTCGGCATTCAGGATTCCTTCATGAAGCGTTTGTTCTTCCATTTGTCCACTCCCGGTTTGTGTGTGCAAAACGATAAAATCTGGAATCCATAATATAATCGACAGTCCCAATAAATGCAAGTAGCGGGGCCGTGTTTGTTTTCGGGTGCGCCGGGGATCGCTTATTTGGCGTAAGGGGTGTTTTATGGTAAACTCGTTAGAGGTGGCGGCGAACGTTGAAGACCATCTCATTGCAAACGATCAAAAGGCTGGCCATGGAACTGAAAATATATCCCGCTGCGGCTTTGCGAAAATGCGCTCCCCCGCTCAGGCAGGTCACGGGGGCGGAACTGAGCAGGCTGAACGGCATGCTGGAATTGATGTATGAACAACAGGGCGTGGGGCTTGCCGGGCCGCAGGTGGGTTGGAACGTCCGCGTGTTGACAATGGACGTTGAAGGAAAAAAAGAAGGTGAACGGATATTTATCAATCCGGCCATCCTGGAAACCGAGGGCGTGGACATGGCCGAGGAAGGCTGTTTGAGCCTGCCGGGTCTGAAGGCCGTGGTGGCGCGGGCCGGCAGAGTTGTCGTGGCGGCATACACTGTCAGGGGGGAGAGGGTCGAGCTGGAAGCCGAAGGACTTGCGGCCAGGGCCTGGCAGCATGAGATCGACCACCTGAACGGCGTGCTTTTTATCGACAAACTATCCGGGCCGGCCGGGCTGGCGCTGCGCCGCCGGTTGAAATCGCTGCGGGATGGGCCCGAGGCCGGGTCAAAGGCGCCCCGAGCAGAAGAATGGTAATCAACAATGCGTATTGTTTTTATAGGAACACCGGATTTCGCCGTGCCGTCACTTGCACGGCTCGTCGGGATGAACCTGGATGTCTGCCTTACCGTGACCAAGCCGGATGCAAGGCGCGGCCGGGGCCGCCGGGTCGGGCGCTGCGCCGTGAAGCGGTTCGCGCTTGAAAAAGGCCTGATGCTCTATCAGCCGCGGAGATTATCCGCCGGACCGGGGGAGCAGTTGTTGAAGCGGCTCAAACCGGACGTGGGTGTTGTGGTGGCCTTTGGTGAGGTGCTCGCTCCGTGGCTCATCGGGATGTTCCCCCGCGGTCTGTTCAACGTTCATGCATCGCTTCTGCCGAAATACCGCGGTGCAGCTCCGATCAACCATGCAATCCTTAACGGGGAGAAGTATTCGGGGGTGACGGTGCAACGTGTCGTGCCGGAGCTGGATGCGGGGCCGATCCTGGGACAAAAAAAGACCGAAATCGGGCGGCGGGAAGATGCTGCCAGCCTCCACGACAGGCTTTCGGTGCTTGGAGCGCGGTGCCTGGGGGAGATATTGGCCGGGCTTCAGAGCGGTGAGAACCCTCCCGAAACCGCCCAGGACGACTCCCGGGCCACTTATGCGCCGAAGCTCACAAAAAGTGATGGGCGTATCGTTTGGAGCCGGAGCGCCGAGGAAATAAGGAACCGCATCCGCGCTATGACTCCCTGGCCGGGCGCTTTTTGCATGTACAGGGGGAGGGAGCGTGAAGAAAAGGTTACGCTCATGGACGTGGAACATGCCGGGCGGGTGGTGGAGTCCGCGCCCGGAACGGTGGTTGATCTTACCGAAGGGGAGCAAATCGTCGTGGCGGCCGGTGACGGCTCCGCTCTGCGTATAGGCGCTTTGAAGCCTGCCGGGGGGCGTGCCATGTCGGCCGCGGATTTCATCCACGGGCGACACGTTGAGGCAGGAGATTGTTTCTTATAATCATGATTTCAGAGATGGGGGCGTTCACATGAGTGCCGGTGCACGGTTTATTAAGGATTGTAACGCGTTTTTGCCGGGGGAAGGGTTCCGCCCGCAGACCGGCATTCTGCTGCGAGAGGGCGTCGTTGCCGGGATCGGGAAGGATCTGAAGGCTCCGCGGGATGCCGAGGTCTACGACGCAAAGGGCGCCTGGACGACGCCGGGACTGGTGGACGGCCATACCCACCTGGGGCTGAAAGACCGTCCTTTCGCTCAGGGGGACGTCAACGAGAAAAGCGATCCGGTAACGCCTTATCTGCGGGTCGTCGACGCCATCAATCCTTTCAACGAGGAGTTTCCTCCGACGTTGCTCAGTGGCGTCACCACGGTGATGGTGGTGCCGGGCAGCGCCAATATTATCGGAGGGCTGGGCGCGTTGATCAAGACTTACGGGACGGTCGTGGATCGCATGGTCCTGCGGGCCCCGGCGGGGATGAAGATGGCGCTCGGGCACAACCCGAAAAACAGCTACGGCAGCAAGGGAACCGCGCCGGTTACCAGGATGGGCAACGCCTACCTGATGCGGAAGGTCTTCGTCCAGGCCCTCGAGTACCGCTCACGCCTTCAATCCGGCAAGGAGGAGGATCGGCGGGAGCGGGATATCGGCCTTGAGCACGTTCTGGAAGTTCTGGAGGGCAGATTGCCGGCGCGCATCCACTGCCATCGTGCGGACGATATCATGACCGCTTTGCGCATTGCCGACGAATTTGATTTCAACTGTTGCTTCGACCATGCCACGGAGGGCTATCTGGTGGCGGACGAACTGCTGGCGCGCGATGTTCCCTGTTTCATCGGGCCGAATTTCTCTCCGCCGTCCAAGCAGGAAGTCATCAGAAAAGGCTTTGGCAATGCCCTCAAGCTCCGCAATGCGGGGGTGCGGTTTGCCATTGTTTCCGACCATGGCGTCGATCCGAGCTGGTATCTCTCGGTCCTGGCCGGTCTGGCCGTGCGGGAAGGGTTGCCCGAGGATGACGGATTGCAGGCCATCACCAACTGGCCGGCAGAGATCATGGGCGTAGCGGACCGTGTCGGTGTGTTGAAGGAAGGCGTCGACGCCGATATCGTTACATGGGACAAACATCCTCTTTTGATGGGAAAGCCCGTTACGGTCTTTGCCGCCGGCCGTCCGGTCGACGAAGAGGAATTATGGAATTCTTCCTGCTTTTACGGCGGTTCTTTGTGATGTTAACATTTTCCGCTGGTTGACGACAGATCGGGTTCAATGACCATGGGGCGAAGGGTGGTGAAATTCTGGAACTTTCTTACACGCGTGCGCCGTCCGCGTTGCAGCGGGGGTTCCGTGCTTGTTCTGCTTCCCTCCTGCCTCCAGAGCAGCGGATGCCGGCGTAAGGTTACCAATTCTGTCGATGAGTGTGCCCGTTGCGGGCGGTGCAAGATGGCGGATATTCTCGATCTGGCGGAAAAGCACGGGTGCCGGGCAGCGGTTGCCACGGGCGGAAGGCTGGCCATGCACCTGGCGAAACAGGACCATATCGAGGCTGTCATCGCGGTCGCCTGTGAGAAAGAATTGCAGGAGGGGCTTAAGGGCGTCTTTCCGAAGCCCGCGCTGGGTGTTATCAACATCCGGCCCAACGGACCCTGCAAGGATACCGATGTGGAGGTGGAAGAAGTGGAAAAGACTATAATATACCTGACGCGTTGAGGGCGGGAGGGGAGAGGAACCATTCAGTGTCCTCAGGTGTTCAGTGAACCGCGTTGTTTCCCCACCGGACCGGGGTACGATGGGGATGAGTTGACGTAGTCCACGGAGTGTTTGCGGCGTTCGGTATCCGTTTTTGGTTGATGAAATATGTGGGTCAGCCCGCTTATTTCACGCGTTCTCGGTGGTGCAGATGCTGCAGAAAGCAAACGCCGCCTGCCTGTGCGTGCGCACGCAGACAGGCTGTATTCGTATACGCGAAGTGCAGCTTTTTG
>PUMZ01000070.1 GCA_003551565.1 Candidatus Brocadiaceae bacterium
TGGCCGCCAACTCGGCATAGAGCACCCCGTTCTGCTTCAACGTATTGTTCTTTTCCGGGTGTGGCCAGACCCCGGAGACGTTGAAAATTTCCGGCAGCGCCAGGTACATGTCCTCGTACGGGAACACCGGCAGGCTGTAGATTTCCGTGCGGTATTCGGCCGGGTCGTTAACATAAAGTGGCCCTTGCATCAGAGTTCCCTGGGCGGCGACGATACCGGCAATGCGATCAGCGCCGCGTTGCCAGTCCGTCTCGTCGGCGGCGAAGACCAGTTCCGGCTCCGTCCATTTTTGAAAGTCTTTGCTGACTGAAACAGCGGCGCTGCGGCCGTATTCCGGCACCGGATAGCGCCCTCGCACGTATTTTCCGGTGTCGGGTCGGTTCTGGGTATGTTTTACCGTCATTATGTAGCGGTTTTGCAGGTGATCAAAGGTAAGTCGGTAGGTATCATCGGACGGTGGCCCCTGCGCGTCGAGCAACTCCCAGGTGATCCCGTCCCGCGAACGCAGCAGAGTGCGCCTGCGGGTCACCGCCTTGTAGGGATAGTCGGCATCATTCGGATCGGCGATCGCCTCAAGGATATTTTCTCCGGCGCTGCCGTGCGTGAACAGAATATTGTTCCGGCAATCCCCGTTGAACTCCACCTGCCCGAGATTCGGACGGCGCCAGTTGATGCCGTCGTCGGACTCGGCGTACATCGGTTCGATACGTTTTTTCGCCTCCGCCCCGGCCGCATTCCCCCAGTACCACATTTTCCACTGGCCCGACTTCGGATCGCGGATCGGCGCGCACCAGGCGCCGATGCGGGAATCGGCGCCGTCATTGCCCGTTTCCCAGGGTTTTTCGGGGACCAGTACCGGTGTTTCGTGTTTCTCCGGCTGATGCATTCGCCGGCGCAGACCCTGAGTTCTTTCAATATGATGATTGTCTATAAGTAAAAAGCGCTTTTTTTCTGACATGATTTTCCCTTTTTTTTCCCTAAATGAGCCTGTCGCACAATAATTTTCCAACCCAACCGTTGGATTGGACATCTGCATGGGCAAGGCGGCTCATTTCCCTCACTCTCACGCAGCTAATTCCAAACTATTCTAAATTTACCTGGTTTTCCTCTTCAACGTCAACCACCGTCTTAATGGGGCTCGTCCATGCCCGTCGACCATGCACGTCCTGCAAAACCACCGTCATATAATCGCTGACCCTGTAGCCTTGTTTTGCGAAATCAAAGACAAACTCGCCGGCATCCGCACATCCGTCGTCCGGAAAACTACTGGCACCGCCCCAACTTCCCCCGACCGAACGGAAGTGGCAGGCAACACAGGGCGAACATCTCACCGTCATCCGGCCCTCGCCGTCGACGCTGACGGAACGCAGCTCGGGGCCTTCGGATGCATAAGTGCGGCCCGCCCGCAGCGCATCCATAACCCCTTTCCGGGAGCAATCTTTCACCAGGATGCCGGTGAAACCGATGTGGGGTATCCCTCCCCATCCGCTTCGTTCAATATTTTCGTGCGGACCGTGTGCATCATCATTGCCGATGGCTATCAGCAGCCGCCCCTCACGCAGGAGGTTATGCCAGAGCTGATCCGCCCTGCCGGAGTCGGCGCGTTTGCCGCGCACATTCGAATTCACAACTTCAATGCCGTCCAGCCCCGCATCGCAGAAGGCGCACAGCTCCTCCCAGGTATAAGCCGATTTAAAAGGGTGCGCCAGAACGCTTATGCCTCCGCAATCCCTTATCCTGCGGATCATCTCCGATATAGTTTCTATCCGCTCACCCGCTCCGGATCCATCCGGTATCGATTCGATGCCTATACCCAGAAGATGGCCGCCGCAGGATACCTCCGCGCCCGGTATAACGATAACCCCGTCCACCGGCTCGGGCCGGATGATCCTGTCATGGCACATGCCGCCGACGACATCATAACCGAGCGCTCTGTAATGCTCCAGCGCGGTAACCGGCCACTGCGGATCCTCTTTCACACGGGCCAGATGGCAGTGAAAATTGGCTCGCAGCCAGGTTCCATCCACCGCAAACTGATTCCGTACGCTCCCATGGACCCGTATGGGTTTCTGCTTTTGCATACCGTCAATATCGAACTCCACCACGCTCTCTTCATTCCGTTCTTCCACTTGCATACCCATCGTTACCTCTTTTTGCTTTTGTTCTAGCTTCATTTTTCTTTTCCTTTCACCTGACGCTGGTTCCGATCGTGCGCGGATTAACAGCCAGTCTCAACATCGAAATAAACCGGAGCCGAGAAGGCGCGCCGGTCATCGCAGGCCCTTGCTTCGAGCCGGACATAACGCTGACCCGAAAAGACAAACTGCCACTCATCCTCAACCAGTTTTTTGTCACGAGGATACAATGTTCTCTCGGCTTTACCGTCGGAAACGACGTGCACAGACTGCAACCCGGCCGCATCGGCCACCCGACAGGTAAGATGCAGGGGCTGCCCTTCGCGAACCGCCAGACGGGATCCCATCTCCCTTCCTTCCACATGCAGCGACAGCAGCGGCCCTTCACTGGCCAGGCAGTTTCCGGCATTCAATCTGTCAATCACTTCATCGACACTCAGTTCCGCGCCGGGCAGTCCGGTCCAGCAGCTCCCGATACCCTCCGGAATATGGGCGTCGCTGCCACCCAGCGGAGTGACCCGGATGCCGTCGGTCAACAATCGATCCCAGAGGATTACGGCTTCCGCGTCATGGCGTTCAAAAGCGCGGCCGATTCTTTTGGCGCCGTTGATCACTTCCATGGCAAAGGCGGGAGCCAGCCTCCACAATTCATTCTTCTGCTCATCGGTATAGTCTTTCGTAAACCACCCCGCGGGGTGGGGTATCCAGCAGAACGGAGCCAATTTTCGGGCCCGTTCCATATCCAGATCCACCCGGTCCCGTCTGGTGCTCAGCCGGCGGGTATTGCCAAGAAGACCGATATGATGATGCAGCGTCTTCGGCTCCTGGCCCCAGGACATGGAGGGAATGTTCTTAACCGCTCTTTTCTGAGTCAGACTGTTGTGGTCGGTGGCGAAGACGATGTCGATTCCGGCTCGAAGGCCGGCATCCCGATTTTGCGGGATCCTGCAGCGTCCGTCGCTGTGGTCGCTGTGAGTGTGTGGGTCGATAATCGTCACCGGATTTCCGAAAAGGGAGCGGGTGGCCTGCACTCTCTCCCCCTGTTCAGTCTGCTGGCAGGCCGGCCAGTCGCGCATGGTATCGCGCCATTGATCGTCAAGAAAATCATTTTTCTCCTTCCAGGTGTTCAAGGGTTCTTCCGATCTTTGATACAGGTTCGTCATCTGTTTTCCTCAATGTTAATGTTGCTTTACTCCTGTACAGTATAATCCAATCTGAGCGGGCTCAGATATGCCTTTCGCCTCTGTTCATCTTCGAGTATGATGATAAGCTGATCTTTGACCCGGTATCCGGTGACGGCGAAATCGAAAACGAATTCCTCCGCCACTTCCCTGTCGTCCGGCGGGACAATGCTGCGTCCGCCGTATCCGAGCTGCTTCCCCCTGAAGTGACAGGCCACGCAGGGCGAACAACGAACGGTCAGCTTGCCGTCGGGCCGTAGGTCCACACCATGGAAAACGGGCCCTTCAGACGCGTAAGTGCGGCCTGCTCTCAGAGCGTCAAGGACAGCCTCCGCCGTACGCTCACGTGCCAGCACGCCGGTCCAGCCCAGGCGGGAACGCCGCCTGGCCGCCCAGGGCGTATCGTCTGCAAGGGCGCCGGGACCGTGAGCATCATCTCCGCCTATCGCGGCAAGACATTTTCCCGGCGACAGCAGAGCGTGCCAGATCTGGTCGGAATGACCGGTGTAGCCATGTCCCGAGCAACTTGAGTTGATTATCCCCATTCCGTTGAGACCGGCTCCGCACAACTGCTGTAATTCCTCAAATGTCCAGCCGTTCCATAGCGGATGGGCCAGAAAAGACATACCGCCGAGCTCGGCGGTCTCCCGTATCATCCGCAATGTCGCCGAAAACCGATCACCGTCTTCGGCTTTAATATCATCCATATCGTTCACGCCGAAA
>PUMZ01000211.1 GCA_003551565.1 Candidatus Brocadiaceae bacterium
CCACCTCATCGAGCTCAAGGGACTGGAGCGGGATGACGGTCTCAACCAGTATCAGTCCGTCTTCTTCGCTCAAGGCGATGTCGGCATCGACAGTCTCCGATTCACGAAGCCCGTCCATATTGCGCCGGCGAGGCCTGAGCGGCGCATGGCGCATTTCATCAAAAACCGACGCCTCAGATTCAGGCGCTTTGCTGTGCAGAACCTCCGCCGTGCCTCCCTCCCGATCAACCACCAGCTCGGTGATCAGATTCTCTTCCATATTGGCGAACTGAGCACGCAGCCCCTGGCCGAAACCTCTGGCGGGCTCTTTCGGCATCTCCATCATCACGGCAAGTCCCTGGTCGGTCCAGGCAAGGCGCAAGGAACCGTGCTCTTCACCCAGAACGACCCTGGCGCCCTGCTGCTCGCTCCAGTCGGAGTTCAGCGTGAAATCGGCCAGATGCGGAAGTTCCAGGGCGTTCCTAACCGACGCGCTCTTCTTCTCGCCCTCCATATCGACGCTAAACTGTGCATAGGCAGGGAAGGCGGCGTTTTTAAACAGCACATTGAACCGAGTGTCGGCGTCGAAAGGCTGTGGCGTTCCGCGTCGGTCAACAAGGGCCCTTTTAGTGAACGCCAGATACATGTTTTCGCTGTCGTACCTGACCCTTATCCGCCCGTCGTCCGCGTGCTCTATACCGCCGGGGTTGTCGGCGTCGATGGGCATCGCAGGTCCCGACCACGCCTCTTCATCCAGGTCGCCGTCGATAGCCGGCGGGGCATCCACTGACCGGGCTACAGCGGTTGTCTGGTGATCGAAATAAACGGAACTCACCGCAAGGCTCCTCACCCCTTCAATGCCCGATGCCTTAATCCAGGGCCGGTTTGTGTTTGCTATCTCAACGCGATCGGCATTGACGCGATAAGGCCTGCCGTCCTGCGTTACGTCCAGTTCAACCGGCAGAGTAATGCTTTGAGGAAACGGTCCGAACGATCCGCCCGTGGCATACATAGTCCGGTCTCTGGGATATCCGAACCATAGCAGCCCCCCATCATCGCGCCTTTCTCCGGGCGCACCGAGGTTCAGTCCGAGCTGGCGAACATTATCCGCACGGGCCTGGTCTTTAAACACAGCCCAGTCCTCATTGCTGCGGCTGCGAGCCGGAATCATTCCCAGGCTTGTGGGGAAATTATAGGGACAGAAGCAGTCGCCGGTTCCCTCAACGGAGGTTAATACCCCCAGTGCGGGAGACACAGTGAGCCGGCAGCCCGCACGGGTGCCCGGCAGGTTGCGCATCCCGCTGTCATCTTCCAGGTCATAAAGGCCTACCGTGCCGGATCGGAACATATTCATCGTCGCGGAGGCTACTGTACCGCTGCAGCCGTAGCCGCGCAGGTAGAACAGATCGCCCTCCTCACCTGTGATTGGGTTTTCGCGAACGGCCAGCTCCTCGCGCCCTTCTGGAACAACAGGAAGCCGCGGTCTGTTTCCGTCGTGGTGCTGATGCAGCGGCAATCGTCCCCAGCTCCCTGCGTGGGCCGGCATATCGCCTGAATCGGCCCTATCCACCATTGTCACGGGCGAGTGGGAGCTTTGAGCCTCACCGCTAAGAACGAACGTAGCGTTCCCGGCGCGCCACAGGTCCTGCCGGTTTGTGAGCGGGGCGCTGTTGAAACGCCGGTGCTGATAGCCGCCGTCCTCGTGCAGCTGTATTTCTGCAGACATATCGAATGAATCGGGGACGCTGCCGGTCAGCTGTTCTATCTCATCGAAAGGTATGCTGAGCAGATAGCCGCTTTCGTTGCGGCTCAGGTCTACAACTGGGATCGATTTGGCGTTAAACCCTTCAAAGCGGCGCAGTGCGCCCCGTTTGGTATCGACTATTATGGGGAACCTACCGGTCCCGATCGGGCGCAGGCGCTGTTCGGGCGGGCGAAAATCAAACCACATAACCCATCCGTCCCTGTCGGTGGGAGCAGGGCTGGTTGCCTCAAGCTCAACCTCTATCGCCGAGCCAGAGTTACTTACTGCGATCGTGCCGCTGTAGTTTTGGTCGTCGGATTCGCTGCTGAATTCCTGACTTTCTTCCAGTGAGTACACCTGCGGGTCAGGTGCGTCGCCGTAAATCCGTTCAAGCGCGCCGCTGTGCGCATCCAGCTGAATAACGCGGCCGCCGATGCCGACATAGGCATAATCGTCATCGCCGGCAATATGTCTGTAATCTGGTGCATAGTAACCCCAGAGCTCCCTGCCGGAATAGGCGTCCAGAGCTGCTAAAAATCCGTCGCGCGGTGCAAATACGCGGGCGCCTGCGGGAACCGGCAAAGGGCCTGATGCATGCCGGGTCTGAGTGCGCATCCTGCCGGGAGTGCCGAACCAGTGAAGCTCCAGAGGCCAGGATACATGTTCATCCACCACCCCCTCGCTATTCCAATCGAACACATCATCGAGCCGCCCGCGGCTGACAAGCCCGTCATCGTATTCATCATCCGGTATGCCCGCATCGCTCACAAAATCTTCTATTGGCTGCTGATCCATACCCGCGAAGCTCATGCGCCCCTCCAGCGGTCGCAGAACGCGGTAAAGCTCTGAGGGGCGCACATTCCCGCCACCGCCCACCACCAGCACCTCACTGGCAAAGTAGTCGGCATAAGGAAGTGTCCCGTCCTGTGGGGCTTTATGCACAACGATGTCGTGTCCGTAATAATACTCCTCGCCGTGCACGAGCCTCTCGCGCGCCTGGCGGACGGACTGCTCATCGGGAAGCAGCGCCACCACCTGCAGGTTCAGTTCATCGGCCAGGGCTTCGGCCTCGGCCGTATCATTTCCGCCGGCCACGAGGGCGAAGCCTTCGATCGGCTCGGGCCGCCGTGCGGTGCGGCGTTCGGCGGGCTGAAGCTCATGTCCCGGCGCAAAAGCATACAGAACACCCCTGTCAGTAGAGGCATAAAGAGTCCCGCCTGCAACGGCCAGCCCATGCACGCGCCCGTCAACGCTCCCGCGCCATATTTCTTCTCCGTTTTGCACGTCAAGTGCTGAAACGAAGCCGTCGGAGCCGGCTATAAGTGCCCCGCTGGTAAGGGCCATGCTGTAGACTAGCTCGTGGTCGACTCTCCACAGTAGTTCAAGGTTATCGCCCGAGCTGTCAACCGCTTCCAGCTCGCCCATTCCGTATGCATAGAAACGGTCGCCGCTGTAAACAGCGCGGCTGCGGCCTCCTATGGGAGATATCTGGCCGCGGCCGCGCTCTGCACCTGCGCGCGGGCCGCCCGGCAGATTGTCGTATCCATTCCATTTTCCGGGATTGCCTCCCTCGCTCCCCATGTAAACAAAAGCCAGCCCGTCGGTGCGCAACATCTCCATCTCGCCGAGACGAGGCGTCAGATTGGGCTGCCAGCCTCTGGCAGCGGTCGCTACAAAGCCGTCGACCAGCATCGCCCAGGCCGAACCGTGCCCGCGGGCCCCCCAACGAACCAGTTCGCCGGTGCCGGCATCTAAAATAGCGGGCGAACTTTCTCCGGTAGGCATCGCAAGCGCTTCGCCGTCGCTGAGCAGGTAGCCCTGCGAGGTCGGACCACCGAGTGATAATCCGTCGTGCGGGTAAGGAAGGTAGAGCGCGTTCATCGTATCGTTAATCCACTTAACATCTCCGGTTTCCGCATCCAGCGCGTAAACCGCCACGCCCTCGGTGGGCCACATCCCGGCTGTCACATAGACCGTATCGTCTTCAACCAGAACACCACTGCGCGAGGGACGGCGCGATATGAGGCGGTCGTTACCCAACAGCATGCGGTCGGTAAGGGCCGCATGGAAGGTCCAGATTTCCTCTCCGGTCTCTGCATCCAGGCTGTAAACCATTCCGTCGTCGCTTGAAAAGTAGCATCGCCCGTGTGCAATATGGGGCGCAAAGCGCACCGGGGCGCCGGTAGTATATGCCCAGAGTATGGCGCCGTCAGACGCGTCCAGGGCATATACGGTATCGTCTGCGGAGCTTGCCTGGTAGACTATGCCGTTTGCGGCAACGGGCATGAAGGCCCGGTCGAAATCAAAGACTGAG
>PUMZ01000058.1 GCA_003551565.1 Candidatus Brocadiaceae bacterium
AGGTGGTTGTGATGAGCCGCAAAGGTTTGAACTTCCTGCGGGACGTTTACGACGCCCCGCCGGGAAAACTGACCTTTATACCCCATGGAGTGGATAAGCTCCCGCTGGTTGAACCGGATCACTATAAGAAACAGTTCGATATGGATGGCCGGCGCGTATTGCTGACATTCGGGCTCCTGAGCGAGGGAAAAGGTATTGAGACCATGCTCCGGGCGCTGCCGCCGATCGTGAGAAAGCATCCGGATGTCTGTTATATCGTGCTGGGCGCCACCCACCCGGAAATACGGAAAAGAGAGGGGGAGAAATACAGGCTCCAATTGCAGCGCCTGGCCCGTGATCTCGGACTGCAAAGGAACGTTCTTTTCATTGACCGGTTTGTTACGCAACGTGAACTCGGTGAATTCCTCAAGGCCGCCGATATCTATGTGACTCCCTATCCCAAGCGGGAGCAGATCACCAGCGGCACGCTGGCCTATGCACTGGGAGCCGGAAAACCCATAGTTTCAACAAATTACTGGTATGCCGAAGAGTTGCTCGCCGAAGAGCGCGGCGTGCTGGTGGATGTGGGTCAGCCGGAAGCCCTGACCGAAGGCATATTGGACCTGCTGGAGGAACCCGAGCGCTTGCGGAGGATGCGGGCAAAAGCCTACGAATACAGCCGGAAAATGGTTTGGGCGGAAGTCGGCCAGAGATATGTCGATACCTTCAGGGCCGCGATGAGCGCCGAACGTGTCCGCGCCGCCATGCCCGATGTGACGATGCGCCATATGCTGCCCATTACCGGGCTGCCACGACCCAAACTTCAGCACCTGCTCCGACTGACCGACGATACCGGCCTGTTGCAGCACGCGCTCCACTCCCTGCCCAACCGAAATCACGGATATACGACCGACGATAACGCCAGAGCGATGGTGGTTGTCACCAAATTCAACCGCCTTTTCAACGACAGAGAAGCGCGGCGTGTGCTGGGGATTTATCTCAGTTTCGTGCATTACGCACAGAGACCGGACGGATTGTTCCACAATTTTATGGGCTATGATCGCCGTTTCCAGGATGCCGCCGGCGGCGATGACTGTTTCGGACGCGCATTGTGGGCGCTGGGATATGTGGCTTGCAAAGGCCCTGAAGAGTTCCAGCGCCTGGCCACCGAGATCATGGAACGCTCCTTACGGGCTCCGCACCGCCTCCGGTCCCTCAACCCCAGGGGCCGGGCAAACGCTATTCTGGGGCTTTACTATTACCTGCAGCGTTTTCCCGAAGCCCATGATATTGAAGAGAAAATCGGGACGCTGGCATCGAAAAACATGGAATTGTTCCGTCACCATTCGAAAAAAGACTGGGTGTGGTTCGAACCCGTCATCGCCTACGACAACGCCATTCTGCCCCATTCCATGTTCCTTGCACACGAAGTCACGGGCCGTGAATTATATCTCGATACCGCCGTGAATACGCTCGATTTTCTGGTCGGGAAATGCCGGAAGAACAATCATTTTTCGCTGGTCGGCACCAAGGGATGGCACAAAAAGGGCACAGAGCCCGCCCGTTTTGACCAGCAGCCCATCGATGCTTGCGGACTGGTGGAAGCGTTCAAAGCCGCTTTCCGCTCCACCGGACAGCGATGCTACCTGAAGGATATGCGCTCGGCCTTCGACTGGTTCCTGGGCGTTAACGATCTGGAGGAACCGCTCTATGATTTTGCCACCGGTGCATGCGCCGACGGACTGACGCACAAGGAGCCAAACCGCAACCAGGGGGCGGAGAGCACGCTCTGCTGCCTTCTGGCACTGCTTACGCTGATTGAAATGTATTCAGAACAGGACCGCATGGTCGCACAGTAGTTCCGCCGGAATGGCCGCGTTCCATGGGGGAGCATGCGCGGAAACGGTGGCCGGCGTCCGCATCCCGGCGGCTTTCACTTGCAAAACCGGAACCGTACTGTCATCATAGGAGCCTGGAAATCGGATGCCTTGCATCCCCCGCCCGTCCCCCCAGGACACAAGAACGCGCAAAAACTTCGTGGGGTAAGAACCGAAATGTCAGATAAAAAACCTGTCGTTATGATCAGCAGCTGGCCGCCGCGCAAGTGCGGGATCGGCACATTCGCCGAGGAAGCGCTGGAGTTTATCCAAAAACATCAACCCGACAGGCCCGCCTATGTGATCTCGCATACCGATGGAAAAGGGGATAATGTGTTTCCCATCATAGATATCGGCCGGAAAGACTGGTATATCCCGGTCGCCGAAAAGGTCCGGGAGCTGGACCCCTACGCCGTTCATCTGCAGCACGAATACGGACTTTACAACAGTATCGATGCAGATGGCGCCAGCGACAACAATTCCGGTTTCCTCCGGTTGTTGGATGAATTGCAGGGCATCCCGACCATCGTCGAACCGCATACGGTCCACGGCAGGATGAAAGACCATGAAGAACAGTTTATACGTGAGCTCACGCCCCGCTGCAGCGTGGTGCTCTTTAAGTGCCATTATCAGAAATGGCGCCTCGAATGGGCTTTCTCCGGACATGGGTGGGAGATACCGGAAAACATTATGATCGTGCCCCATGGCGCACGTCCGGACAGACGTTATGCTATCGACCAGGCGGACGAGCTGAAGGACGAGATCGGCCTCGGCCATCTCAAAGGCAAGCATGTTCTGGGCCTGATAGGATGGATACAGCGGAATAAGCGCTGGGACGTGGTCACCGGCATGTGGGAGGAGATCCATGCCGAGATAGAGGACAGGACCGGCGAAGACTGGCTGCTGCTTGCCGCCGGCGACCTGCGGGACCCGCACGATATCGGGGCGTACGCCGAATACCTTTCCGGGGTCAACATGCTGGCCGAACAGGGGGCGGCCGAGTTTTTCAAGTTCACACCCCGGGGCGCCATATATTACAAGGTCATGGCGATCTGTGATTTCGTCCTGCTGCCCTCGCTGGACGAAACGCAGTCGGGTACACTTGCGCGCATCATAGCGCTTAACAAACCCTTTATAACCACCGCTCCGCTCGAAGGCCTGACGGCCCAGACCCTTGAAAGCGAAGGTGGATTGCTTTTCACCAACAGGGAGATGCTAAAGCGGCATATCGTCACAATGGCAACCGACGAGAGCATGCGATGGCAATTCGGACACAACCTGCACCAGTATCTTCTGAGCAAGGTAAGCTGGGAAATAATCGCAGGAAAATATTACGAAGCTTATGAAATGGCGAATGCTCAGGAACACGAGGGCATTCCCGTCGAGATACCGCCGGAGTTCTAACAAAATGCTTGAACACTTCTTCCAGCCAGAATCGATAGCCGTTGTCGGAGCGAGCAGAACGCCCGGCAAGATAGGTCATGACCTCGTAAAAAACCTCCTGGACGCCGGTTTCAAGGGGAACATTTATCCCGTCAACCCCAAAGCGGAAGATATACTGAATATCCCATGCCACACCTCGCTTGCGGCCATCGGACGGAAGGTGGACCTGGCCGTGATCGTTTTGCCCGCAAAACTCGTCCCCGGGGTGGTGGAGGAGTGCGGCGAGGCCGCCATCGACTCAATCATTGTCATATCCGCCGGGTTCAAAGAGACCGGGGAGGAAGGCAAAGCGCTTGAGGAACAGCTGACGCAACTCTGCCACCGCTACGGCATCCGTTGCCTCGGCCCGAACTGCCTCGGCGTCATCAGTCCGCTCAGCGGCGTCAACGCCTCGTTCAGCGCCACAACGCCCCGGCCCGGCAATGTGGCTTTCTTCAGCCAGAGCGGCGCGCTCGGCACTGCGGTGCTGGATTGGTTCGCCGGCGAAGATACCTCCGAAGGCCTTGGAATATCACGTTTTGTCAGTTACGGCAACAAGGCTGATGTGGATGAAAGCGACCTGATAGAGGCCCTCGGACAGGATCCGGGCACCGACGTCATCCTCGGTTATGTCGAAAGCATAAACGACGGGGGGAAATTTATGGAGGCCGCCCGGAAAGTCACCGCCGAAAAACCGGTCATTATCCTCAAATCGGGACGGACCGACGCCGGAGCAAGGGCCGCATCA
>PUMZ01000277.1 GCA_003551565.1 Candidatus Brocadiaceae bacterium
AGATTAAACCTTTTTTCGAGCCTGGAGTATGAATATGGCAAATCCTTATAACAATGAGAATATTCGAAAACTCTGCCTTAGATTAAAACCCTTCGCAGGCGATAAAATCAACCAGGTCTATGCCGCGTATATGGCAGAGGATGACGAGGGCAAAAAACAGATAGAATACTATCTTCAGCAACTGGCTGCAAAATTCCTGAAATCCGATATAGAGCAGTCAGAGCATATCCTTGTTCCGCCTTCGGCGGAAAAGGCCTACGGTGATTATGTCCTTGGCAAGGTAAGCTATGCAGGTAAAGACCTCTATGATTTCGGCCTTCGCGAATCAGAATGGATCCAGCATATGGCCGTTCTCGGCAGGACAGGGGCGGGAAAGACAAATGCGGGTTTTTTAATTGTCAATCAGCTGAAAGAGCACGAAAAACCGTTTCTTGTATTTGACTGGAAGCGAAATTATCGCGATCTGCTGGGCCAGGAAAAATTCGAAGATATGGAGATTTACACGATCGGCAGGAATATCGCGCCGCTGAGGTTTAATCCCTTAATCCCGCCTTACGGGACAGACCCTCGAACCTGGCTTAAGAAACTAAACGAAGTAATAGCCCATTCCTATTGCCTTGGAAACGGTGTTTTGTATCTTCTTCAAAGGGCAGTTGACGCTGTCTATGACAAAGCAGGCGTATATGACGGCACAGTGGAGAAATGGCCGACATTCAAGGATGTCCTGATCGAAGCTCAGAAGATGGACACAAGAGGCAGAGAGTCAGGCTGGCTTTCTTCTACCTTAAGGGCGCTTTCGGCTCTTTGTTTCGGTGATATGGATAAGCTGTTAAATACCGACAGTAACCAGTCCCTGGATCATATACTGGGCAAATCCGTTATACTTGAGTTGGACTCACTGGCCCAGTCTGATAAGGTGTTTTTCATCCAATCGATGCTTTTATGGATACACCATAAGAGAATGACCGAGCCGACCAGGGAGTCATTCAAGCACGCCATACTTATCGAAGAGGCTCACCATATTATATCTGATGAGCGAAGATCACTGGTGGGAGGCCAGTCAGTGATGGAAATCATATTCAGGGAGATCAGGGAGTTCGGCGAGAGCCTTGTCCTTTTAGACCAGCATCCGTCAAAGATATCTCTGCCGGCACTTGGCAATACCTACTGCACGATCTGTATGAACCTCAAACACAAAACCGATATCAACGCCATGGCTCAGTGCCTGCTGCTGGATAAGGAAAAGGACATACTCGGCAGGCTGGAGGTCGGACAGGCCGTAGTGAAGCTCCAGGGCAGGATAGCCCGGGCTTTTGAAGCTAAAATGCCGGAGTTTCCAATTCAAAAAGGCACCGTAACCGATGAGATAATAAAACAGAAAATGGCTAAGCTGGCCCGTCCGTTTGAGCAGGAGGATTTCCGGCTGCCTGGACATCCGGGTTTTAAGGGCCGAAGTGAGCCTGCAAAGCCTCAACAGGCAAACATACCTGAACTCGAACCTGCGGCTGTGGCATTTCTTCAAGATATTAAAGATAACCCCCAAAGCGGCATCGCCGCCAGGTATAAACGCCTTTCAATATCGGTAAGGCAGGGTCAGAAGATAAAAGAAAAGTTGCTTGAAAAAGCACTCATACAGCAGGCAAAGCAGAAAACAGAAACAGGCAGGATAAACATGCTGAAAATCACTCAAAAAGCAGTGGATATTCTTCAATCCCGGGAAAATGCAGAATCTTCAAATACCGGAGCAGATTCGGCATAGAAGTTGGAACTGGATATTCTTTGCTTTTTGTCCTAACGCACCGGATGGCCCAACTTCAGGGCCGGCACTTGGACCCATCCTCCACTGCCCCGGCTGGATATAATGTATCACATATCCTGAAAAACAACAAAGAAAAATTAAAGAGAGAGTGGAGTTTACGCGTCAAGTCGATCGATAACGGCTATCGTATTGGCTTACCTTGCATGGGTAATATACCCCCGGCTACGACTATCGAAATGCGTATGATCCGGCTATTAAAAACAGGGCTTGTTTATAAACTTATGCGACCACTCTATAGTGAATTGCCTGGCCCATAATATAAGCAATACTAAAAACAAGCTGACGCATAAACCGCACATACTCTTACAGCTTACTTTTGAGCCTCCTCTTCGATAAGCTGCTTTAATAAGTGTCTGTGGCAGTGCGGGTTTTCTTCTGATTCAAAACACAGCAATGTTATTGTCTGATTATGTGATCTTATGGCAAGTTCTTTTATTTTATTCTTCTGATGCGGTCCTGACATCTCTTTAAAATAACGCTTACGGTATTCATGCCAGGAAATCTTATTTTGCCTCCAATCTTTCAGTAATTGGGCACTTGGAGCCAGGATTCGTGCCTTTTCCATGACAAACGGCGGTATATTCTTTTGCGTCCTGACAGGATATCTCGTTACCAGTATTCTCGTGCCATCTGATTGGACAATCGGATCGTTTAAGGATTTTGTTTTTATCATCTGCAGTAGCTTGTAATAATCGAGAATATTATTTCATGACCTCTGGGCCTTTCATGTGCGATTATAGGCGTCAGCAGCACTCATGGCCAGCATTTGCCGTGCAAACATTAAGGTAAATCAACCGAGGTTGCCTCAATTAATACTCTGAAAGAATCCTTCATAGCTATGCATTGGTGAGTAAGGTCCAGCCAAAAAGTATAAAAAGCTCGTTTGTTTTACTATTACATGCACAGAACAAATTTTTATAAGAGCAAAGGTGAACGGCGTATTGCTGATTTTCTCAAATCAAAAGATATCCGTTTCGATTATGAGTACCCTCTGGCAATTAGGGACAGGGGCCAGACGCGGATATGGTATCCGGACTTTAGATTGCCGACATATGGAATGATTTTGGAGTACTTTGGTGTTAACGGTGATGCCGCTTACAAAGAGCGAATGGCTCATAAGATTCGGACATATCAGGCAGAGGGCATAGAGGGAATTTATCTCAGTGAGTCCTCGTTTTCCAGGGATTGGCAAAGGCATATTCTTGAGCGGATAGAGTTATCAGCCGCCGGTAGATTGCGGCAGATCAGATCGGTTAATCAGAGCATGTACGCGGCCCAAAGAGAGCCTTAAATCGTTGCTTGATAGAGTTGCCGGCTTGTTGCCAAGCAGTACAAGTGCTCACCATTCAATGTTGAATTTTTTTAAAAGCTCTGCATTTGGCAGCACGCATGCGGGCGGGTCTGTTCAACTAACTGTGTATGCGGGCATTTTTTTATCCGGTAGTGGTTCTATATTTTATGCCTTCAGGTCGGATTTTGCAACGATCATACGGGTAGTCATCCCAAGTTACATCCTAAGCTCTTGCCAAGAGCACCGGAAAAGGCTGCCGAATCATATAACATGCCCTGAATCAATGTAAATCCTTTTCTATAGGGATGTTAAGAGCGAACCAATGAATCATATAACATCCCATTATTATAGATATATGGAAGTGATAGATGGAAGATTGATGGTTGTTGTTAGAGGTTGATAAGGTTTTATGTTAATATAGGTAAAGACATATATATGTTGTTTTCCTGCACCATAGTCCAGTAATTAGGCCCCCAAAAGGGCCGAATATTATAGTTGCCGACACCGGTGGCACCGTTGCCATGAGTAGGGTTGTATGTATTAGCTCCTCCGTTTCTCCGGAGCCACGAAGTATTATTATGTGATTATGTTATGTATCCAGCTCCTCGCAGCCAGAGCCTGCACCGCTGATGGTATTTTATATATACCCCAAGAAGGTAGGTATGTTGCCACCCATTACTGGGATGGACACACCTTGAAAAAGAGGGCAGGCCTCCTGCCTGCCCCTGCTTTGTAAGAGAAAAAATTGATCATAGTAAGAGGCAATTTTAGGTAAAAACACAGCCATGGCATGGCATGTTAGTTGTGATTATTTCCCCTGGTTGACAGGGGTTTTGACATCAGCATTGTCAGTTGCAAAGTCATACAGGTTCCATAGGATATTACAGACATTTGGTTCCCGAAGGTTGTTCGTAA
>PUMZ01000146.1 GCA_003551565.1 Candidatus Brocadiaceae bacterium
ATCTCTGGTACGGTCCGGAATTCCGGCCGCGTGTTCCATAGAAATAATTGAGCCGCCCGTCACGCTCCTGTGTAATCGTGCCTTCCCCCCCATATGCCTTGGCAAAAGGATTTCTTCTCTGAGAAAAATCCATCGGCCTGAGCCACATTTCAATGGTCTGATCACCGGTAATCTGAAGATCCTCCGGATTACCCAGGTCCACATAATTGCCAACCCCGTCGAATTCGATCAAACTCTTCTCGCTGTTGTCATGGTGCCACAGCACCCGGCCCGTCTCGATATCCAGCGCACGCACCTCCGCACCATCCTCCGGCTCAATCCCGCCCTCCGACAGCTTCTGCTGAACACCGCTGGAAAGGTTGTCGATCACAAACACTCGACCATCACCCGCCGCAATAGCATTGTGACGGAATCCATAGCGCGCCCCGTGCACCCAGGCGATCTCGCCGCTGTGACGGTCCATCACCACAATGAACTCACTCGAAGTCTTGTTCCGGTTACCCGCACTGCCCGCACGCCCGGCATCGAAAAAATGCGGATAGGCAGCCGCTATAATATAATCACCCCACACGCGAATACTCCCCCAGCGCCGCTGTTTCTCCCATCCCCCATCCTCATTTCCCTCCTCTTCCCTGTCTCCCTCCCAACGGATGCGCCTCGCATACGAATTCTCTCCCCCTCCGGCCAGTTCACGAAGACGAGCAAAACCCGGAAGGGAAAACTCCGAGACACGCTCGCCCGTGACCGAATCAAGACGGACGCACCGATCCTCGTGCAGTACATACACCGCATCACTCAACGTCACATACGGACTGCCGATATAACTCACCCCCGGCGCCCGCGGGAACTCCACATCATACTCACCACCCCTCCGGCGCGCTTCATGCTCACGGCTCGTAAATAGCTCACCCACCGAATCAAGCTCCACCGACCACTTCTCCCGACCCGTGTAAACGCAGCGCGCGCTGATGTGATCCGCCCCCAGAACAACCTTACGCCCACCGGCCACCTGCGGCGATGTGCCGCCCATCGCATCGGGAAGCATCCGGTCATTGCCCGGCCCCCCGAACCACGTAACACCAAGCGGAGCACGCAACAGAGTATCCGAAGAATAACCGCTGCCGCCCGCGTCTCCATACTGGTGTGTCCACTCGCCCGCGCCCGAAAGCGCACCCTCCCGCACTACCGACACCGCTCCTTCCTGCGACTCCACGCGCGCATTATCAAGCCCCGCATCGGCCAGATGCTCTGCCGCTGCATCGCTCTGCTCCTTCTCACCCAACGCCAGGTAGGCCGTGCCACCGTAGGGACGCAGCATCCTGTACACTTTCTCCGGCCACCGCCGCCCACCAGGCCCCACTATCGCACCCGCCGTATCTTCCGAAACCACAAGCTCCGCAATATACGGCGGCACCTCCACCGTAGAGATATCTCCGATATGCACAGACACGCGCCCTCCGTAGTCGCCCGAACCCAGAAAACGCTCGCGCATACGTTCCACCACCGCCTCATCGGGGTCAAAAGCTGTTATGTGCATATCCGAGCCTGACACCAGTTCTTCCAAAAGACGCCCCGTGCCTATACCTATCATCACCGCATAACCCTTCCCGGCACCGCTCTCGTCCAACAGACCCGGTACTCGCTCCGTCCACAGGTCTTCTCCGCCCCCCGTTGCTTCCTCCCCACGATACCGATGCCGATGCACAGGAACCTCCTCCTCGGGTTCCCCCGCACCGAAACAGTAGATCACACCCTCACAGTTCACTGCAACCAACCGTTCACCCGCCGCCGCCATCTCATACACCTCGCCGGCGACCTGTTTCTCCCAGATCACCTCCATCGACGGCTCCGCCCCTCCTCCCTCGCTGCCGACCTTCAGTGCATAAATCCGCCCCCCTTCACCGCTCCCATACAACCGGTCATCGGCCAGAAAATGCAAACGATCCGGACCCTCTGCCTCTTCATGATCGATACGCGCCGGCACCACGTCGGCAAGGTATGTAAACGGTGTGCTGCGGTCAACACCAAAATACGCATCCCCGGCTATCACCTGCACACCATCAAGTTCGGCTGGCGCACCGTCGCCGAGCTCATACATCCGCATACGGCCGCCGGCCGGGTTGAAAAACACATCCTCCCCGCCATACACACGGTGCCCGCCGTGCTCGCTTCCCCCTCCGTGGTAGTACACCAGCGCCCCGCTGTGACGATTAAGCACCGCCGGGAGCGTGCGCCCTCCCGGCACCAGCAAATATTCCCCGATCACCGCCAGAGCACCCTGCGGGGCAACCATACCGAACCCACCGCGCTCATCGTCCCAGAGCGATCCCAAACCCGGGTTCGACCACACATAATCACCACTCTCGGCGTCCACAGCATGAACAAAAACACCCTCTGAGGGCCACAGGCCCGCCGCAAAATACACCACACCATCCGCTATCACCGGGCCGCCGCGCGCCGGCCATGTGCTGATGAGCCGGCCGTTGCCCAACACCTGACGCCCGCCCGGGCCCCCCCGCCGGCGCCACAAAAGCTCACCATCATCGGCATCCAAACTGTAGAGATAGCCGTCGTCCGACACCGCATAAACGCGCCCATCATGGTAGAGCGGAGCAACACGCACCGGCCCGTCGGTCACGTATCGCCAAACGTGCTCACCCGTAGCGATATCATAAGCGCTTATGCTGTCTTCCACCATTGACCCAACATATATATGCCCACCGCCGAAGACCGGAGAGTAGGACAGGTCAAAATCAAGGCGATCGTAATCGTCCGCCGGATACGGCCATGCGCGCTGCGGCCACGCCAGTTCCAGTGTCCAGTGCAAATGCAGACGTTCCGGAAGCCGAAAACGCCCGGCCCCGCTGCGGGCCGCGTCCCTGCGCCACATCCCCCATTCCACACCCTCGGTCTCAGGCTCCACGGGGCTGTGTCCCAGACGCATAAGCGCAAGACGCGCGCTGCGGCGAACCAACCACCGGGTGGAGGACTCAAACTCGTTCTCCAGCGCAAGCAAAGAACGCATACGCTCCAAAGCGCCCGTCCCCTCAATCCGCCCCAGCGCATACACCGCTCGTGCCCGCAGGCGCGAGGAGGGCGTGGAATCGGCAAAATGCCGCAGGGCACGGGCAGCAGAGGGGCCGCCGGCGGACTCAAGACCGTGAAGGATGTCGTTCAGAGAGTCATGCAGGCTCCGGCGCTGCTCAGGGCTCTCCTGCTGCTGAATGGCACCGGAAACTCCTGTCAGCATATCGATACCGTGCTCACGGAGCATCTCGGGGGCCGCTGCACGCAAATCCAGGCTGCGCTCTTTTAAAACCTCCATCAGCTCGGGAGCGGAAAAGTGAAGAATTGTATTGATGGCACGGGCGCCGGAACGCGAAATCTCTTCATCTTCATCACGCAAAGTTGTATTCAGGGCCGCGATTGATTCTAATGATTTTATCCTGCCCAGAGCACTTATTGCCAAAAGTCGCTGCTTTCGGGAACCGGTGGACACGAGACCACATAAAGCCGGAACCGCGGCTTCAGCATCAGGCCCGATACGTCGCAACACTGTAACGGCACTCTGAACAACCTCTTCCTCTTCGTCATGCAAAGCTGCGACTAGTGCGGGGATAGCTATCTCGATATCATTGCCGAAGAAAAATTTCAATCTCTCAACAGCCAACAGGCGCCCGGACACATCTGACTCACGCAAAGCTTCTGCCAATCCCGTCACAATTCTTCCCTCCCCGATGCCTATCCCCCTAATAGCGGAGATAGTGTAAGAGGCCACAGTAGAATCTTCGGTTGTTTTCACTATTTCGAACAAAATATCCGCTACAGCTTCTTGATCTGCATCCGGCCCTATTTTACCCAAAACCTTAATAAGAGCCAGCCGTTCCTCTCTACAGACATCATCTTCAGCCAATCTCTTGACAAGGGACGTTACCATCCTTTCAGAAGCAGCCCCCATGAAATATAACAAAGAAAGGCTGCCGATAGCATTTAACCGAACTTTCAA
>PUMZ01000407.1 GCA_003551565.1 Candidatus Brocadiaceae bacterium
AGGCGGGCGGAGTGGAGTTCGGCCTTATGAACGCCGCCATATCGCAACTGGCAACCTACATAGACGTTCCCAATTACTGCTCCGCGGGTATAACCGAGGCCAGTGTTCCGAGTTTCCAGGCCGTGTATGAAAAAACTTTTTCCATCTCCCAATGCGCCCTGGCCGGCGCGAACTACATCCACCACGCCGCCGGGGTTCTGGAATCGATCAAGACCGTCGATTACGGGCAGATGGTGATCGACAACGAGATCATCGGCATGGCGCTGAAAATGGTCAAAGGAATCGGAGTCAGTGAAGACACGCTCGCTTTCGACGAGATCCGGGAGTGCGGGCCGGGCGGTTCGTTCATGGAACTGCCACATACGATAAAACACATGCGCACCGAATACCTCCAGTCCGATCTTACGAGCGGGTACCTGGAGGACGATGGGGCCGACCCAGCCTCCTACACTTACCGGGACCTGCTGCAGGAGTCGCGTGCCAGGGCGCTGGATATCATCCGGAGGCCGGCGAAGCCGCAAATCCCGGCCGGAACGGCCCGTTGTATTGAAGAGAGGTTCGGGGTCGGTTGAGTTTCTGCAGGGTGCAGCCGCGCCATGGCCGGGCGGCCGGTTCGGCAGGTTGCTGTTTTTATACCGTTATGATAAAATGCCAGGGTGTCTTGAATCCGAACAGATGCGACGGGATCGGCTATGGGAAACCGCAACGAACGCTACGGCAAATACCGTTACCTGCCTTTTTTGAGCCTCCTGCTTCTGGCGGCCATCGCGGCGCTTGGCCTGATGCTGCACCTGATGCGTCCGCCGGCGGATCTGCGCCGCAAACTTGCTTCCTTCCGGTCCGCGCTGGAACTGATACCGGAACACTACGAGGATGTTGACCGGGACCGGCTCTTCGAGGCCGCCATGCGAGCTGTGATAGAGAGCCTTGACGATCCGTACAGCAGGTACCTGACCCCTTCCCAACTCCGGCAGGCGGATGCGGAGGTGGAAGGCCGTTTCGGCGGCGTCGGCATCCAGGTCTCCTCCGCCAACGGAGAAGCCGTCATTGTGGAGCTGATGCCGCAGGGGGCCGCACAGCAGACGGACTTGAGCCCCGGCGACATAATTGTGAATGTTGACGGACGGGAAACCGAGACGATGAGCTTCCAGGAACTGATCTCCGCGATCAGGGGACGTCCCGGAACGACGGTGAGCCTTACGGTCAGGAGACCGGAGACGGGAGAGAAGAGCAGCTACGAGCTGGAGAGGCGGCTTCTCGACCTCGCGCCGGTGCAGTGGGAGCTTTTACCCGAGGGCATCGCGCTGGTGGAGTTCCGCAGGTTCAGCGCCCGGAGCGTCGTGGATCTCAGGGAGGTGCTGGAAGAAATCCGGGATGAGGATGGTGCAGAGGCCCTGATACTGGACCTGAGGGACAACCCGGGCGGTCTTCTTTCGGCCGCCGTGCAAATAGCCGATATGTTCCTTACCGGGGGGCGTATCGTGCGCATGAGGAGCACAAAAGACGGGGCGGAAGAAGAAACATACGCAACAGAATCCACGCTTGTCGATCCGGAACTGCCCATGGTCGTGCTGGTCAATGAACGGAGCGCCAGCGCCTCCGAATTGCTCGCCGGAGCCCTGCAGGGCCGTGGCCGGGCGACCATTGTGGGCGCCAATACCGTGGGGAAGGGGGTGGTCGACAGCCTGTTCTCTCTGCCCGACGGGTCGGGGCTTGTGCTGAAGGTTGCCGACTATACGGTCGGAGACGATATTGCCGTGGAGGGAAAAGGTATCGAACCCGATATACCGGCCGGAGAGCTGCCGCCGCCGCCGGATACGCCCGGGAGGGAAGAGATACGGGAATGGTTGCAGTTGTCCAGGCAGGCCCGCTCCGAACAGAAACAACACGCCGTGGAATTCTTGATGGAGCAACGGGGTGTGCAATGAGTATAAGGGCGCGCAATGCACTGCCGCATCACGGTGCGCGGGCGGGGGGGGGGGAGAGAATAACACCGATGAAAACCGGTAAGAAGTGTTTCAAAATTTGTGAACAGTTTCACGGTAACGCTAACGGATGAACAAAGCGAGGTTTTTATGCCATGTGCGATGAGGTCGCAGAGATCAATGTCAGGGTGATGCGCAGCGAAGGATGCGAGGACATCGAACTGCCACGTTATATGAGCGATGGCGCAAGCGGTATGGATCTTTGTGCGGCGGTGAACGGGGATATGGAACTGGAGCCCGGCGCGGTGAAGTTGGTGCCCACCGGCATCCATATATCGCTTCCGCCCGGTTACGAGGCACAGGTGCGACCGCGCAGCGGACTGGCGCTGAAAAAGGCGATCACGGTTCTGAACTCGCCGGGTACGGTGGACAGTGATTACCGCAACGAGGTCGGCGTTATTCTCGCCAATTTCGGAGAAGAGACATTTGCGGTCACCCGGGGGATGCGTATAGCCCAGATGATCATCGCCCGAACCTGCAGGGCGGTGCTTCAGGAGGTCGACCGGCTCGACGGCACCGCGCGCGGGCTGGGGGGGTTCGGTTCGACCGGGGGGGCGGGCGCCTGATTGGCCCGGGACGATGCCAATTTTTCAGTGTGTGGAGCGTGACAATGCAAGTTTTATCTCAGGAGCAAACACTATGAGCGGGAAAGAGACGAAAGACGGGTATGACGTTATTGCCGGTCGGCTGGATGAGCGGGGTGTGGATGTGGAGTCGGTGAAGGAAGCAATCAAGTCGTTCGAGGTGGAGGTGCCCTCGTGGGTTTTCGGGGAATTCGGAGGTGGACGGTTCGGCGGTTATCTGCCTCCCGGCCCCGCCCCGGACAGCCGGGCCAAGTTCGAGGATGCGGCATTGGTCCATCAACTCACCGGCGCCTGTCCGAACGTTGCCATACATCTCGGATGGGATAAGCCCGACGGGGTGGATTTCGCCGATATCCGGGCGGAACATTTCGGGGACCTTCGGGATTTCGCGCATGAGCGCGGGCTGGGCATAGGCGCTGTCAATCCGACGCTGTTTCTGGAAGGCACCCATCACGGCAGTTTGAGCGCCCCCGACGCATCCACACGGCAGCTGATGATCGACCATTGCAAGGTTGCATGTGAAGTGGCCCGCGAGTATGCCGGGGGGCTGGTCACCTACTGGCTTCCGGACGGCTCGCTGTATCCCGGCCAGCGGGGACTGTGGCACCAGGAGAAGCTGGTCAGGGACGGCCTGGCTGAAATATATGAAGCGGCATCCGATTCCGTGGTCCACCTGATCGAATACAAGCTGTTCGAGCCGGGCACTTATTCGACGGTTCTTTCGGACTACGGCGTCGCTCTCGATATCGCCCGCTCCCTCGGCGACCGGGCGGGGGTGCTTGTCGATATGGGGCACCATGCCTGGGGAGTCAATGTTGCGCAGATCGTTGCGCGGCTGGTCGGGCTGGGCGTCAGGGGCGGCTTACATTTCAACAGCCGCTATGCCGCCGATGACGACCATGCCGTTGAGCCCGGCAGGGAAGTCTATGCCATATTCTGCGAGCTTGCGGGGGCCGATGCCGTGATCAATCCCGATGAAAGCGCCGGCTGGGCGTATATGATCGATCAGTGTTCCTCGCTCGAGAAAAGGATACCGGCGGTGCTGCATACAATCGATTCGCTGCAGGTCTCGCTGGCGAAAGCGCTGATACTTGACCGGGACCGGCTGGAGCAAATGCAGGATGCCAACGATGTGATCGGAGCCAACCGGGTGTTCCTCGATGCATTTCTTACCGATGTGCGTCCGTTGGTCGAAGCGGCAAGGGAGGAACAAGGGCTTCCCGCCGATCCGGTCGCTGCGTTCGCTGCCGGCGGATACCAGGAACGGATCGAACGCGAGAGGGGAGCGTAGCCGTGCACGCTTTTTCAGGAGGAAGAGAAGTCAATGCTCAGTGAACTGCGTCAACTCATCCCCACCGTACCCTTTGCCGGTGGGGAAACAACGGGTTCACTGAATGCTTACAAGAAGATATTTCCGCGGCATCGTTACGTTCACTGACGGGATCATGGGCAACGATGACCGTTCGACACGAGGAGTTTGAGCGAAAAGGAGGCTGGTTATGCCGGCGAAAAGCAAACCGAATGTCATTGTTTTCTTTACCGATCAGCAACGATGGGACACCACCGGGCTGCACGGAAACCCGATGGGGCTGACTCCGAATTTCGATCGCCTTGCTGCTGAAGGGACGCATGTTTTCAACTGTTCCACCTGCCAACCCGTCTGCGGGCCCGCGCGCGCTTCGCTGCAAACAGGCATGTACGCATCCAACACGGGGGTGCCGACCAACGGGTGCGTTCCGGATCCCGCACGGAAAGGCCTGGCGCATTATTTCAATGCAGCCGGCTACGATACCGGATACATCGGGAAGTGGCACCTCAGTGACCGCCGGCAGGTTGTGCCTGAGAACCACCGTATGGGATATCGGTACTGGCTGGCGTCGAACGCTCTTGAATTCACATCCAATGCATATGCGACCAAAATGTATGATAATGAAGGCAAGCCGGTCAGGCTGCCCGGATACCGGGTCGATGCTCTGACCGACGCTGCAGTCCGCTACATTGATCGGCAGAGCCGGAGGGCGGATCCGTTCTTCCTCTTTCTTTCCTACATCGAACCCCATTTCCAGAACCATACCGATTCCTATCCTGCGCCTTTTGGGTACGAGGAGATGTGCCGCCGCAATCTGTGGATACCGCCCGATCTCCAGGCGCTGGGCGGCTCGACGTTCCAGCACCTGGCCGGCTATTACGGCATGTGCAAACGTCTGGATGAAGCGCTCGGGCGGATTTTCGAAGCCCTGATCAGCCTTGAAATGGAAGAAGATACCATCATCCTGTTCACCAGCGATCATGGCTGTCATTTCAAGACCCGGAACGGAGAATACAAGCGATCATGCCATGACAGCAGCGTAAGGATCCCGACCTTTCTCCACGGCGCGGGACTGACAGGCGGCGGACGGCTGACGCGGCAGGTCAGCCTGGTCGATCTGCCGCCCACTCTGCTCGATGCGGCGGGGCTGGATGTGCCGCCGCAGATGGAAGGACACTCCATCATGCCGCTGGTCAGGGGCGAGGAATCGAACCGGCCGGATGAAGCCCTGATCCAGATAAGCGAGTCGCATTGCGGAAGGGCGTTGCGGACCGGACGGTGGAAATACGGCGTGAGCGCTCCCGATGCCGACCCCGGCGATGTCCATGCCGCACGTTATGAAGAGTCCTGTCTGTATGACCTGCAGAGCGACCCGTATGAACTGTGCAACCTGATCGGTGAAGATCCGCATAAGAAAGTGTGCGAAAACCTCCGCAGCCGATTGATCGAACGGATGATCCGGGCCGGAGAGCCGGAACCGGAAATTGTTCCCCATGGGGGCCGGCGCACGGGACAGCGCCGTGTCGATCCGCGTGAGGTGGATTCTCCCAACCCTTATCAGTCCTGCAAAACGATTCCTGAAGAGGTGGAATGACAACGGCGCGCGCAGGCTGCATCGTCGATATTCAGTGACCCCGTTCGTCTCCGCCGTGCCTGTTCCGGTGGAAGAATCTCCTGAAATAACGTGGTTCACGGAGAACTTCCCCTGTATCTTCACCCCTTCGTCCGTTCCACCAGGTTGTACCAGCTCGTGTAAATAACCGGTATCACAATCAGGGCCAGCGTGCCGGCCGCGGCGATGCCGCCGATCTGCACCAGCGCCAGCGGACGGAATATCTCGCCGCCAAATCCAAGACCGAGCGAAAGGGGAATCATGGCCGCGATCGTGGTAAGGTTCGCCATCAGGAGCACGCGGAACCGCAGGTCGCAGGCATCGTAAACGCGTCGCCACGGCGGCAGGTGCCGCAGTTCCGGCCGGGTGGCGTAGTCGAGCACGATAATGGCGTTGTTGACCACCATCCCCACAAGCATGATCATCGCCATGAGCGAAAAGATGTTCAGCGCCACCCCGCCGAGGATAAGCGCCAGCACGACCCCGATGAAGGCAACCGGTATGGTCAGGATGATGATCACGGCCAGGAAAAAGGACTCGATGATGCCGGCCGTGCACAGAAAGGTCAGCACGCCCGCCGTCGCCATCGCCTGGAACAGTTCGGCGAAATTATCGCGCATCATTTCGACCTCGCCGGCGAACTCGATCCGGACCCCCTCCGGGACCTCCAGCTCCGCATCCAGCGCCCGCCCGATATCGTCCCTGACCTCGCCGAGCGTCCTTTCCCCGGTCAGCTGGGAGGTGACGCTAATAAGCCGCCGGCGGTCCTTTCTCATGATCGAAACCGGGCTCGATACGTACTCCAGTGCGCCCAGCTCGGTGACGGGCACCATTCTTCCGGTGGCGGGCGAACGCACGAACATGGCGTGGACGTCCCGGCCCCACCGCCTGTGGCGTTCGTGCAGGCGGACCCTTATGTCGTATTCCTCGCCCCCGTCGAAAAACTGGGTCGGCGTCTGGCCTTCGATGTACGAGCGCAGCACACCGCCCACATCCCTGGCGGAAAGCCCGTGGCGCCTGAGCGCGGCATGGTCGGGGATGAACGTGATATCCGGCCGGCCCGTGCGGTAGGACTGGTCCACGTCGGTCGTGCCGGCGGTGCCGGCGGTTATGTCCATAACCCGTCCCGCAACGTCCCGGAGCACGTCGACATCATCTCCGAAGATGTCGATCGCTATCGGATCTCCTCCAGGCCCACCCATCGTCTCGGTGGTGGCGGTCATCTGAACCGAATGTACGGCTGCCAGGTGGGGCCTGAGCATGTTCAGTATGTCGTCCACCGACTCCGGGCGGTCCATGGCGTCGATCAGGGTCACCGACACTTCGGCCAGGTGCGCTCCCGTGGATACCCCGCCGACAAACCCCGAGGCCGTGCCGATCCGCGAATAATAGTGTTCCAGGTAGCCTTCGGGGATATGTTCCTCGATAATCCCTTCCACTTCCTCGACTCTGTTGGCGGTCCATGACAGCGAACTGCCGAGCGCCGTTTCCATCGTTATGCGGAAGGTTCCTTCGTCCGAACGCGGGAAAAACTCCGCCCCCACAACCCCAAACAGTCCGGCGAACGAGGCCGTCACAAGCAGAAGCGTTAAAAAGAGCGTGGTTTTGCGCCAGTGCAGGCACCATTTCAACACGCCGAGGTAATTCAGCTTCAGCCACCGTACCCCCCCCTGCCAGAGGTTCGGGGGGAAGTGCAGAATCGAGAAGAATCGGCCTCTCCCGCCCGCGTTGTTGTCTTTGAGCAAGAGACCGCACATCATGGGGGTCAGCGTGAAGGAGATCAGCAGGGAGACGGTCGTAACAAACACGATGGTCAACCCGAACTCGGTGAAGAACCGCCCGATAATCTCGCCCATGAACGCTATCGGGAGAAACACCACCAGGTTGGTGGCTGTGGAGCTGATGATGGCAAGCCCGATGTCTTTCGTGCCCTCGACCGCCGCCGCGGCGGGTTCCATGCCCTTCTCCACGAGACGGTGGGCGTTCTCGAGTATCAGGATGGAGTTGTTGACCACGATCCCGACCGACAGCGCCAGGGCGGTGAGGGTCAGTATATTGACGCTGACCCCGGAGAACATCATGAACGTGAATGCGATGACGAGCACGGACGGCATAACGACGCCCGCAATAATGGTCCCGCGCCAGGAAGTGAGGAAAAGATAAAGCACCAGCGCCGTGAGGATCATCCCGATGATGATGTTGTTGCGGACGTTGGCCAGAGAACCGCGGATGAAATCCGAGGTGTCCTCGGTGATGGAAAGCTCCACGTCGCCCGGGACCAACTCCCGGAGCCCGGGCAACAGCGCGCGAACGGCGTCGGAAATCTCAACGTCGTTGGCATCGGCCTGTTTCTGGATGGTCAGAACGACGCTTGATTGACCGCCGGCGCGCGATATTGTCTCCACGTCCTCGAATGTATCCACCACCTCGCCCAGATGCCGGACATACAGGGTGCTGTGTTCACCGCGGACCACGGGCACTTCGGCGATCTCTTCTATGTCGGTGAACTTCCCCACAGTCCGGATCGTGTATTCGAGGAAAGGCTCCTTCACGTCGCCGGCGGAGATTTCGATATTGGCCGCCCGCAGCGCCGCCCCCACCTGGTCGGGCGATACGCCGCAGGCCCGGAGCTTTACCGGATCCAGAAGCACGTGGATCTCCCGTCGCTGCCCGCCGGTGATGTTCACCTCCGCGACGCCCGGCGCCTGCGAAAGCGGGTCTTCCAGCTCGTCCTCCGCGAGCCGGAACAGTTCGTTGACGTCGTAGGGACCGGTCAAGGCGAGCGTGACCACGGGAAACTGCTCGAAATCGAATTTCCTCACCATCGGATCCAAAGCGTCGTCCGGAAGTCGTGCGCGCACCAGATCGATCTCATCGCGCAGATCCATGGCCTTGATATCGATGTCTTCTTCCAGGTCGAATTGCACCATGATCAGCGACATGCCGTGCTGGGAATAGGACTGGATCTCGTCGATCCCTGCGACCGTGCTGATGGCGTCCTCGATCGTGATGGTGACTTCCGCCTCGATTTCCTCCGGTGAGGCGCCGGGATAGTTGGTGATGATCACCGCCATGGGCAGGTCGATGTCGGGAAAGCGCCGCACGCCCATCGTGTAATACGACAGCGCGCCCATGATGACCGCTATAAGGACCAGAACAGTCGTGAGAACTCTTCTTCTGATAAGCGTTTCTAAAACGGACATGGCTTGCCTCGAACAGATGTCGGTTGCCGCTGACAGGGCGGCTTATTCGGTTGAGTTTCCTCATTCAACGTTCAACTTCTGCGTCACGCATCACCCTGACCTTGTCCCCGTCACGGAGATCCAGTCGCGGATTCATTATAATGCGTTCTTCGCCGTTCAGGGCGGGCGAGAGGACCTCGACCCAATCCTCGGAGCGCAGCCCGGTTTCGATATCGACCTCTCTTGCTGTTCCGGTCGCGCCACCACGGGGATTCTCTCCCGCCTCTTTTTTGTCATGCTCAAGCACAAAAATCGAACAGCATCCCTCTTCCGATATCCTGAGCGCACCGGAGGGTACGGCCATGGCAGCGCGTCGGTCCCTGGAAATACGCACTTCGGCATACATGCCGGGCCTGAGCCGCCAGAGCCCGCCCTCTTTAACGTTTTCCGTGCGTGCATAAACGGTGAAAAAGCGGTGGGGATCGTCCGTTTCGGGGCTGACCCGCTTCACAACCGCTTCGCGCCAGCTATCTTCGTGTTCCAGGCGGAACTCGATGCCCTGGTCGTACTCCAGGTGGCGTACCGCACTTTCCGGAATATGCGCTTCAACATCCAGAACGGACATATCGGTGAGGGTTACCAGTGGCTGGCCCGCCGCCTTGAACTCGCCGGGGTCGACGTTGCGCGCCGAGACCTGCACGTTGCCGTTTTCATAGTCAAATTCCTCATACGCGGGGGAGCGCACCTCTGTAAACTCCAGGCGGGAGCGGGCCTTGCGCAAGGCGGCCCGCGCATCCTGCAGGGCGGTCAGGCGCGATTCGACGGCGTCCTCGGAGACCACGCCCCGTTCCAGCAGGTTTTGGAATCGCTCGAAATTCTTCTCGGCCTCTTCCAGTCGCGCCTCGGCCGCGTTGATGTCCGATGCTATATCGTCTTTTCTGAACTCCACCAGCAGCTGGCCCGCTCCGACCGTATCGCCCACATCGACCGTGACCTTTTTGACTTTTTCGCTGATGTGTGAGCGCAGCACGTAACGGCGGGGGGCCCGGAGCGTGGAATCGGCGCGGATGTCGTCGTCAAAGCGCTGTTCACGCGGATTGACTGCCGCCACCGCCTTGCCCTCGGTGCGTTCGATTTCCTCAATACTCGGAGCTTCCACCGGCTCCTCGGTGGCCCTTATGTAGGTGACGGCTCCCAGCGCACCGATCAGCATGAGCGCCAGGATCCCTTTAAACAGCCTCCTGATTATCAGTTTCTTGTCCATCATCAATCCTCCCCTTTCCGTTGAACTAACGACTCATGGTTTTCTGCAGTTGAAAATGCGCCTGGTTCTTTCTCAAGACGGACTATGAAAAAGAATGAATATAACGACGATAACGGCTGCGAACCAACGGCAAACGACTTTTCTTTTTCCGCAAAGCGACAAAAATGTTCTATGGGGCGATTGGATAAAACAAGTCGCCTATTTCGCCAGCTCCCCCGTTGCCCGCCGGAGCATGAGCCGGGCCGTCTTCTGACGGTACAGCGCCCTGTAATAGAGCCCCCTGGCCCGCGTCATGGCCGAACGTGCGTCCAGCAGTTCGATTTCCGTGTTGATGCCCTCGCGATATCCCTCCTCAACAAGCCGCTGGGCCTCCTGTGCACGCTGGAGGTTCATCTCCTGGGAGCGAGCCATCTCATCGGCGCTTTCCACCTCATACAGGGCGTCTCTGACATCTTTTATGGCACGTTGCTCGGCATCTCCCAGCAGTATTTCAGCGCGTCGCAGTTCCGCCCTCCGCTGGATCATGGCGCCCTCCCTTGCCAGGCCGTCGAACAGCGTCCAGTTCAGGCGCAGCCCACCGCGCCATTCGTCGTCCCACGAGCCTTCAGCATATTCCTGGCCGTAGTTAAAAAATGCGTCAAGACGCGGAAAATACCGCGTCCGCACTTCCGCAACCGCCTCTTGCTGCAGATCGGCTTCGATGGTTGCCTGGAAGATATCGGGTCTGTTCTGAAATGCGGCGTTGACCGCTTCTTCGAAGGCGGGCGCCGCTGCGTCCGTTTCGCTCAGCTCATCCGACAACACGACTTCGCTTGTTTGTGAGGCGCCCATCGCCCGCATGAGGGCGGTGTAGGCTTCCTGCTTCTCCTGCCTGCTTTGGATGAGCGAGGCTTCAATATTCGACACCTCGACCCGGGCGCGCAACACGTCGTAGTCCCTGGCCATGCCTTCCTCGCGCCGCGCGCGGGCGGCCTCAAGATGAGCCTCGGCGGATTCGAGTGCGGCCTCCTCCACCTCCACGAGATGCTGGGCAAGCAGCGTGCGGTAATACGCGTTAAATACCGTGAAGGCCGTATCTTCGACAGCTCCCCTGACCATCTCTTCACCGAGGTAGGAGAACAGTCTCGCCGCGCGCTGAGCCACCGGGATGGCGCCGCCCTGGTAGAGGGGCTGTGTTATGTCCAGCGCCACGTTGTATCTGTCTTTGCCCCCTTCTCCCACCCGGAATGGTTGTGCCCCGGCATTGATATCGAAAACCGGAGGGCCTTCGTCCAGCCGCGTGTAGCTGCCGCTGACCCGTACATCCGGCAGTGCGTAAGAATATGCCTCGACAACCCTGCCGCGTCCCTCCGCCTCCGTCTGGAGCGCGGCGAGCAGCCGGGGGCTGTGTCCGAGAGCGAAGCGCACGGCGTCTTCCTTCGACAGTTCACCCTCCAGGTGCGGGGCGTGCTCCTCTTCCACACCCTCGCGCCAGCGCTCGTAGCTGCGTTCGCGCCGCCGCTGGAGCCCGTCGTAATACTCCGAACGACTCGGCGCACAGCCGTGGGCGGAGAGCAACGTCGACAGGAAAACGATTCCGGTCAGCATGCTTTTTGCCGATAATTTGTTCATGATTTCAACACCCCTCGAAAGATGATCCTCTCCACACCCTCGATATCGGTTTCCGGTGATCCGGCGCCGGATTTGAGCAAATGATTGGATACGACCATACGCGTGATGCCCTCGAAGGAAAGGGCAAACAGCGCGGGGTCATGATCGGCAAAGCGTCCGGACGAGATGCCTGCGCGAAAAATATCGGTCAGCAGTTCCATATATTCATTATAAAGACGGCGCCCGTCATCGGAAAGGTTGTGGGAGCACCCGGTGGGACCTCCATGCAGCACGCGCGTGAAAATGGAAAAAAACTGACGGTGCTTATCGAAAAAATCGAACTTGGCCCGTATCAATGTCCGGAGCATTTGCTGAGGATCGCTCATCGTCCTCAGTTCCTCCTTCACCAGATCCATGTGTTCACGGACCCTTATCCGGACGATCTCGTGGTAGATCGCATCCTTGTTCTCGAACATGTTGTAAATCGTGCCCACGGCGAATTCGGCCCGTTCAGCGATATCCTGCACGGTCGTCTCGTAGAATCCGCGGAGACTGAAGAGCTCCTCGGCGGCATCGAGCACTTCATTGCGGCGCCGCCGTTTCTCACGTTCTTTCCGGGACAACTGGGCCATGACCGCTCCTGAATGCTGCGTCATATACTGAATCACCATTCAGAAAGAATTGTATCCGATTTGCCGCAGTTGATCAAATGGAACGGCATGGCCGGTAAGATGTGCCGTATTCATTCCGGGTGAACTCGGGGCATCATGTCCCGCCGTCATTCCTTCGGAATGGACTTCGGAATGGACTTTCATTTTACATGGTATGTCAAAATCGTGTAAACTACCCGTTATTAATTTCAGGTCGGATCGATGAGGTTTTCCGGGAGCGTTGCAAGGCGCCACTTACCCTCTTCTCCGGTTCGTTTTAGAGCTTTCATGGCGGTGTTCGGGAGAAGAGAAGAACGGAAGATAAAAAAAAGAAAGAACGAGAGGAACGGTTTTTTTGGCTTCATCAAGGGTATTATATCTGGACAGCTCCAGGGTCGCTCAATGGCTTGAATCATTGATTGGAGAGTATGCGGTTTTCGTCCCGGCGGAAAAAGAGCCTGACCGGGGCGATAAACGGGATTATTCTTTTCAGAGGTTGTCCGACCCTTCCGATTTCACATTCAATCCTTACCGCAGCGTCGAGCCCCTGAAGAGTTTCTTTACGCCATACATCGAAAAAGTTGCGGATTATTTCGGGGAAGGGGGGGATGTTGCGGAGACTGAAGGCCGGTCCGTGGTGTTCGGAGTCAAGGCGTGCGACCTTGCCGCCCACCGCGTGCAGGATTATGTCTACCTCGAGGGTGTTGCCGAGGATCCCTTCTACAGGTTGAAGAGGGACAATACGATTATCGTCTCCGGCGACTGCCCTGATTTCAAGGATGTATGTTTCTGCCTGGCGATGGACGGCGCGCCCTATCCGGAGACCGGTTTTGACCTGAATCTCTCTCCCCTCGATGATCAGGGGTTCCTCGTTGAGTGCGGCTCGGAGCGGGGCGAAGAACTGGTTGCGAAGGGCGGGGATTGTTTCGTTCCCGCAGGGGAAGAACAGCTCGCCAGGCGCGATCAGGACCGCCGGGCGATCGTCGATGGGCTCAACGCGCATCTGCAGCCTCAAGAACTTCCCCCCTGCGATAACCTGCAGGCGCTCGTGAACGACGGGATGGAGAAGGAGACATGGGACCGGTTCGCCCTGACCTGCGTTGAGTGCGGGGGATGCAATTTCATCTGCGATACATGCCACTGTTTTTTGCTCTCCGACAGGGTGTCCGGTTCGTCCAATCAGAAGATCAGGTTGTGGGACTCCTGCCAGTACAAGAACTTTGCCAGGGTTGCAGGCGGGGCGAACCCGATGGCCACCCGGCCGGAACGGCTGAGGAACAGGTTCCTGAAAAAATTTGACTTTTTCGTGGAGAACATGGGCGAGCCGGCCTGCTGCGGTTGCGGCCGGTGCATAGAAGTCTGCCCCGGTGAGATCGATATCAGAGAGGTGCTGAAAGGGCTGAGAGATGACTGAAAAACATACATGCACCCTGGACAATAATATTTATGCACCCGGCAGGATGGTGTTGAAGGATGTGATCGAGGAGACATCCAACATCAAGACGTTTGTGCTTGAGCCGGAAGGGGACTTCAGTTTCGCCACGGGTCAGTTCGTGGAACTGTCCATCCCCGGCGTCGGGGAGGCGCCGTTTACGCCTTCCTCCGACCCCAACGTCACCGATGAGACCGATATCACCATTATGGAGGCCGGCCGGCTGACCGCGATGCTTCACAACCTGTCGCCGGGGGTCGAGCTGGGCGTCAGGGGGCCTTACGGCAGGGGATATCCGCTCGATGAATTCGAAGGTAAGGATATACTCATCGTGGGCGGCGGCGTGGGGCTCGCTCCGCTCCGATCGTTGCTGTACGCCCTGTTCGGCGAGATCGACAGGTTCAACAGCGTCGTGGTCAAGTATGGCGCGCGAAGTCCTGCCGATATCGTCTACAAACGCCTCATCCCCGAATGGCAGGCAAAAGACAAGGTGGATATGGAACTGACGGTGGATAAAGGGGACGATGAATGGACCGGCAATGTGGGCGTGGTGACCACGATCGTGAAGGACCTGCCCATCGATATGGATAACGCCGTATGTGTTGTCTGTGGGCCGCCGATCATGATGAAGTTCGCCCTCCTCAAGGTGCTGGAGCTGGGCTTCACCCATCGGGATATTTATCTTTCGATGGAGAAAAACATGTCATGCGGGCTCGGCAAATGTGGCCATTGCCGGCTCGGACCGTATTATGTATGTAAGGACGGGCCCGTTTTCACTTACGACCAGATTGAAGATCTTCACGATATTTTTGACTGATTTGACTGATGAAACGACTTTACATAGATCTCGATATATGCAACAGGTGCGATGAATGCGCTGCCCGGTGCAGTTATTTCTACCATGCCGGTATAAACCAGGGGGTCACGGCGTTGAGGGAGTATGCGACGTTCGCCCTTTTCTGCCGCCATTGTGAGGATGCTCCGTGCGTCAATGTTTGTTATCACGATGCTTTGGAGCGTCAGGATGACGGGCATCTGAAGCGCTATATGATGCTGTGTACGAGCTGCAAATCCTGCGCAATTGCCTGTCCTTTTGGAACGATTCTGCCCGATTTCATCCCCTATCTGGATTCGCAATGCGATTTCTGTGTCGGACGACGTGATGAGGAGCTGCCGGCCTGCGTATCGAGCTGCCCGGAAAATGCGCTGGAGGTTAAGGACGTCGAGGAGGATCCCGAGAACGATATCTACATTCTGGGTGAGCATCTCGCCGTACGCACGCGCAGGTGGAACAGGGAGGTGGAGGGGATCAGGAAAGTATGACTACCGAGGACCTCTTTTTTCGGATACTTTGGATTTAGAATGCAAATACTCGTGCATATCATCTATTATCTGATTTTCCCCGGCTTCCTGTTCGCGGCTCTGGTCGGGCTTTTTTCCGGCTGGATTGACAGGAAGGTGACCGCACGCATTCACTGGCGCAAAGGCCCTCCCTGGTATCAGAATTTTGCCGATATACTGAAGCTTTTCGGCAAAGAGGTGATTGTCCCCGACGGGGCGTCGTCGGCATTTTTGCTGGCGCCGATGCTGGGTCTTCTGGCGGCCGCCCTGGCCGCGGCGACGGCGGGGGTCGCTTTTCTGGAGACCGACACAAGCTACGTAGGCGATCTGATCGTGATGCTTTATCTGCTGTTGATGCCCGCTATTGCCATCATCATCGGGGCATCGAGTTCGCGCAACCCGCTCGCTTCCATCGGTGCATCGCGGGAGATGAAGCTGGTGATGGGGTATGAAATCCCGTTCATTCTGGTCATCGTTTCCGTCATAATCCGTTCCGGAGGGAGCATACGGCTGGGTGAGATTATACAACACCAGCTGGAGGCGGGGTCGAACATCTTTTCCCTCACGGGGGTCTTGGGATTCGTCGCCGGTATTCTGGTCACACAGGCAAAGCTGGGATTCATCCCCTTCGATGTGGCGGAGGCCGAGCAGGAGATCATGGGAGGATCCCACATAGAATATTCCGGCGCACCTCTGGCGCTTTTCAAGTTGACCGAAGCGGTCATGCTGTACACAATGCCTGTTTTTCTGATCCTGCTGTTCTGGGCCGGGAGTTTGAATCCGTTTGCTCTGGCTGGCAAATACGTGCTCATTCTCGTTATTTTAGTGCTGATCAAGAACACGAACCCGCGGCTCAGGGTCGGTCAGGCGCTCCGTTTTTTCTGGGGACCGGTGACGGTTCTGGCCCTTGCCGCGATGGTTTTTTCATTACTGGGTTACTGAATCGCAATGGACATAAGATTGAAATCCTTGACCAAATCGCTCTGGGTCTTCCATGCGGCGCTGTCACCGTGCAACAACTGCGACATTGAGATACTGGATCTGCTCACGCCCCGCTACGATGTCGAGCGGTTCGGCATAACGCTTATCGGCAGCGTCAGGCATGCGGATGTACTGATGGCCACGGGCGTGCCCAACGCAAAAACCCTGGAAAGGTTCAAAGAACTTTACAGCCACGCCCCGCAGCCCTGCCTCGTGGCGGCCATAGGCACCTGCGCGGGGGGTGGAAATATGTTCAGGGACTCTTACAACAGTCCGTGCGCACTGGACGAAATCGTACCGGTCGATGTGTATATTCCCGGATGCCCTCCGAAACCGGAGGCGATGATCGCGGGTATCGTCAAGCTTATAGAGAAAGTTAAAGGACAGAGCTGATATGTCTGTAAACGATAAAGTGCGGAAGGGGTTGGGAGAGAAGGTTCTCCACTGGCATGAACACTCGCCGAGGAGGGTTTATGTCACCATAGGGGCCGACGACCTGAGGGAGGCGGCCGGGCTTCTCTTCAATGATTACGGGTTCAGGTTCTCTATCGCCACCGGGACGGACACACCGGAGAGCATCGAAATAACGTACCATTTCTGTTGTGATAAAACCGGGCAGTTTTTCTCGCTGAGGATCCACCTGACGGATAAGGATAAGCCGGAGGTCGATTCCATAGCGGACATCATGACCGGCGCCAACTGGATCGAAAGGGAGATGTGGGAACTGCTCGGCGTGAACTTTGTCGGGCATCCCAATCTGGAACGACTACTTTTGAGTGACGATTGGCCGGAGGGCAGCTATCCGCTTCGCAATACACAAGATGAAACAGGGGACGCTTAATGGTTGAAGAAAAAAAAGTTGTCATACCCATTG
>PUMZ01000336.1 GCA_003551565.1 Candidatus Brocadiaceae bacterium
GATTGCTTTTTTTCCTCAAGAAATTCCTGTGCCCGCTCCACGAGTTTTTGTGTAGTTGACAGAACCGATTCCGAATCTGCTCCACTTACAAACAATCCATGGTTTTTAAGAAAGGTCACCGCCGGCAGCGCGTCGTGTTTTTTCCGATAGGTTTCGATGGATCTCTTCATCTGCATGGCCAGAGGATAGCCGAAGTCCACGTAATCAAGAAGCAGGTAGGGTGGATTCATGTCGCCATATAACTCTGCAAGAAGCTCGTCGGCATCTTCCGCACACAGTATTGCGTTTAGAGCTGCGGGATGGGTATGCGCCACACATCGTCCCAGCAGCGCGTGCAGGTTGGTCTCCACCGAGGGGCGTCCATACGTGCCGTCGGTGCAGCATTTTTCGAGCCTCACGGCAATTTCAGACTCCAGCTCTGCGGGCGTGAGTTCCGACAGCGCTTTATCGAAAAGCACCTCCATACACATGTTCAGATCTACTACCCTGTATCCTTTCTCCGTGCCAAGGTCTTTAAGCGCCACGCCGCTGGCCTTGACATACATCCGGCCGTCTTCACATTTTACGCTCGTGTTGCCTCCTCCGCCCTGCACAAGTGCGGGGTCGGATCCAAGGGTGTTGGATATCTCTATAAACTCCTTCAGCGCAGACTTAGTCGATGATTCACACATAATAACACCGAAACAAAAAACAGTAATAGAGACTGTTACACAATGCCCCCCCAACCCAACCTCCCTGAATCCTGCCCGGGGCAGGCCATTGGATTAAACGCCTGCATAAGCAAGGCGGCTCATTCCCCTCATTCCCATGCAACCGTTTTGTAACTGCCCCTATATTTACCCGATTTTTGGCGATAGTGCAAATGGATACGCGCGTAATTGCCAATAATTTTACTTTGAATTGAACTTTTTTGCATATCAGTATAGAATAAGAGTTATCGGTTTTCCATCCACCGAGTATATCAGCCCACTACGTAACGCCCGGAGTTTCAGAGACATCGAGACCTACCCCTTTCCAGACAAGTCCCACTGGCTTGATGACCGATTGCGTGCTTCCGGAGAGGAAGCTCATGCTGCGGGAAATTACGCGTCTGTAATGGTAGGGCATATCTATGAAAACGCCTGGCAGGTTCGGGGATACGAGCAGTTTCTCATGGATCTGCTAACCCGGAGAGACTGGGCGGAATTCATCCTGGACCGCTTTTGCAACAACAGCCTGGCCGTCGCCGTTGCGGCCGCCAAAGCAGGATACGACTGTATTAAAACCGGAGACGATGTTGCCAACCAGAATGCGATGATGTTTCAGCCCGACCTGTGGCGCGAGGTAATGAAGCCGCGCTGGGCCAAAGTGATCGCGGCAGCCCGAAAAATCAAGCCGGATATCCATGTCTGGTATCACTCCGATGGGAATATCCGGGACATTCTGGATGACCTTGCTGAAATTGGTGTTACTATTCTGAATCCGGTTCAGCCCGAATGCATGGACCCGGTGTCGGTTCGCAAGCGCATGGGGAGGCGGTTGGCGTTCGACGGATGTATCGGAACGCAGACCACGTTTCCCTTCGGCACTCAAGCCCAAATGCGGCAAACCGTCCTGAATCTTGCCGATGCGCTCGACGCCCGCAAAGGCGGGCTCATGCTATCGCCCACGCACATCCTTGAACCCGAAGTCCCCCCGGAGAATGTGTGCGCTTTTTTCGAGGCATGTGACGAACTAAAATGGACAAACTGACCCTGAACCTTGCTTTTAGCCCGGATTTCTCACAATTTTAAGAACCGGTCAAGGGCGAAAATGTTTTGAGTTTTGAATTAGGTCGTTATTTGATTTCTGCCACATAAGAATCAATCCCGGCCGAAAACGACGTCCCGGAGATACCGGTGAGGGACCTGTGAATCCTGCTGTGTCCAGGTGCCGCCGTCGGATGAAGACAGTATATTTCCGTCCTCTCCTACTGCAAGGAACAGGCCTTCGCCGTATCCTGCGCCGTAAAGGTGTGCAAAACCCAAATCATACCCCACCCCGTCGGTCTGATGCGTCCACGTATCCGGGGATTCTGACCGTGCAACGGTTACCGCACCACGGTCTCCGACGGCGACAAATCTTCCGTTTCCATATGCTACACCGTTGAGATGCAGTCTGAAACCGCTATCGTGGCGGGCCCAAGTCTCACCGTCGGTTGAAATCAAAACATTGCCCCACTGGCCTATGGCAACGTACACGCCGTCGCCGTATGCGATATCATTCAGACGGGCCCTGGTTCTCGAATTGCGCCGCGTCCAGGTCTCCCCATCCGGGGATGCCATAACCACACCTCGAGCGCCCACGGCGATGAATTCATTGTTGCCGTATGTGACTCCGTAGAATGTAGATCTGGCCCCTGAGTTATGTCTTGCCCAGTCAACACCATCGCCGGAGCTAAGCACTGCACCGTTTTCTCCGACGGCTACAAACCTGCCGCCTCCGTAAGCAATGGCGTTGAGATGGTCGCCGGCGCCGGGATTGTCGACAGTCCAGTTTATTTCATCGCTTGATCGCAAGATGACGCCCCATCGCCCGGCGGCAACGTATGTTCCGTTGCCGTAAGCAACGTCGCTGAGGCTCCTGCGCGTATCCCCTGGCTCTCTGATAGTCCATGCAAAACCGTCTGAAGATGTCAGTATGACTCCGCTTCTGGTTCCGCTTCCGCCTCCAACGACAACGAAACCCTCGGCGGGGGCCGGATCGTCATCGTCGTCATCCTCGTCTTCGGATTCAAAAATCGCCTGAAGCTCGCGCTTCTCGCCTCCGGCGCCGGAAGAAACTGTTATCGGGTTGTCGTCTCCGGCGTCGGCATTGTCCAGAATCCAGCCATCAAATATCCAACCGTCGGCGGGAAACGCGGTCACCGAAGCAACCTCTTCCATGCCATAAACATGTTCTCCGGTCGGTGGATCGGTGGCGCCTTCGCCCTGTGGCGCAAGAATATCGAGCGTCCACCCGTCCGGTTCTTCTTCCCGCTCCCTGTATGCGGCGATAACATGTTTTATCTCACGCAACGTGCGTGCGTTGTCGGCGGCGCCTTCATCGCCGGTGGCTTCCCCTTGGTGCTCGATACTCGGGTCGGAGAAGTGGCCCACGGCCATGCCTGGCGGATAAGCCATAACTGACCTGTAAAGTTGATCATCCGCCCCTTCCCAGCGCCATCCGTGAGAATACTCGAAGAGTCCGCCCACGAGGTTGCCGTCCACATCATAAGCATTTTCTACATCATGTTGGGCGCCCATGTTATGGCCTAGTTCATGAATAAAGGTGTATGTTGCAGCGGCCTGTGGCACATGAGTGATACTGAAAGCCCAATCAGGCATCCCTCCCGGATGCTGAAGTTGCCAAGCCAAGCCCCCCCAATCCTCCATCAACTGAAACATTGCTACGAGGTCCGCATAATTTTCGTCCCTCCACTCGTGGACGTTACCGATGTTGCCCTGCGTCAGATTTCGCAGGTCAAGCGCGTCATCGCCGCTTTCCTCATAATCCACTTCTGCCGAATGCACGAGCCGCAGCGTAATGCCGGTATCGCTGTTATCCAGCGCAGTCTCTGCATTCATCATGGCAAGGTTGATCACATTGTCGATGCCGCCGCGCCCCTCCGCCCACTGCTGCGCTGCCGGCGTATAAACTACCATTACGTCGATTACGGCCGGATCATCGGGGCCGGGCTGGGCAAATGCGTCGCGGGCCGGCAGCAAAAAGAATAAGAGCGCCGAAACCAATATCGAAATCATAACCGTCTGAAAAAGGCCGCGCATACGCACTCCCACCCCGCTCCTAAAACTAAAGGACGCTCCACGAGGATCCCGACAGCGTTTCAGTTTGTCTTTCTCATACATTCTACGATCTCCATTTTAATTATAAAGTCGGTTTTTAGTCGGTGATGCAAACGCCTGCACGCATCCGGCGCATTACACCCCAGCGCCCACGGCTTCATATTAATCCTGGGGCGGCACCCTGAGCGGC
>PUMZ01000335.1 GCA_003551565.1 Candidatus Brocadiaceae bacterium
TCCACCTCTGCGTGTCCGTTTGCACCGCCGACTTCCGTGAGGCGGTCAATGATCTCCTGGGGCAGGCCTTTGACAACCTGGCGTTTTTCCACTCCGGGGAATGCTTTCCAGAGGTTAAAGAAGCTGTGGAGGGCCGTGCCTCCTTCGACCACGATACCTCCGGTATAGCCCTTCAGTTCGACCAGGGTGGTTTTTGCCCCGTTGCGTGCGGCGGCCAGGGCTGCTACGACGCCGGCGGTGCCGCCCCCGGCGACCAGAACGTCACAGTGAGAAGTGCCCGATGCCTTGTTTCCTGATGTATCCATGATGCTCTCCGGTATTGTTTTGGGGATATGCTTCTTTTTCAGGCCGCCCTTTCAGCTTCCTGCGTCCTCCCCCTCTGCACTCTAAAGGAGCGTTTCGTTTCCCGGGTTGCTGCCAATTCACCGGTTTGGCGCCAATCGGATTTGATCACTACCATACCACATCCAGCCGCTCCTTGCACTCCGACGCCATGCCCGAAAAAACACATATTTCTACGAATAAAACCTTTATCGATGGCCCCCCGCATTTCAGGCCCCGTTCTGCGCAGCGCCTTTTTTTGATGACATGATATGATGCCGGTGAGGGGGCGACTCTCCGGCGGCCTCCCCGGGGCGGCGCTTTATCCAGATCAATGCACCCGCTGCCATGATGCCTGCTGATGCGGGAGAAATCCCCACTGCTGCTCGCAGCGGAATGCCACCGTCTGCAAGCAGTCCGATCAATAAAGAGCCGCTGAAAGCTGCTGCCGCAATACTTGCTTCCATATAACCGTACAGCTGCGACCTTTCCGCAGTAAAACGCTCTCCGACGATTGAGAACAGGCACGGCGCCGTTGGGCTACAGCAAAATCCAGCCAGGCCCAGAAAAACCAGCGTCGTTCCGTATGTCGGCGCCACAACCGCCAGAGTCAACAACAAGGCAGCAAAACCGGCGCTGAAGAAAAGCACCGTTCTATCGTCCCAGCTTATTTTTCCCGAAAAAAGAGCAAGCGCAAGACGCCCCGCTCCAACTCCGAAAGCCATTATGCCGACAAAAAAACTTCCCAGCAAATCCGATACCCCGTAGGTCTCCTGCGCCATGGGATTAAGCCATGACATGAGGGAGATCAACATGGCGCCGTGACAGAAAGCGAGGGCCGGCACCCATAGCCATTCCCATTTTGAGCGAATACCACCGTGGCCGGAAGTCTTCTCTGCGCCGCTGCTCCATGGCGATTTTTCCAGTCGCTTTTTGAACAGCAAACGTCCAATGATCAGGCAACCGCCCAGGCACACAAACATGAGCGCAAACGGCAGACGGAATCCCCATATGCTCAGGCCTGCATCGGAAGAAAAATCGAGCCAGTGTCCTATCAGCGGGCCCGAGATCACCGACGAACCGAACCACAGGGCCGAAGCCAGAGACATCACGAACCGAACCCTGCCGGGGAAAATTCCCGACAGTAAAGTGGCCGCGGCGTTACAGATGGAGGCGGCACATATCCCGAACCCGATCAGGCCCGCCATCAAGGTTATAAAGCCAATAGACGAAAAAACTAAAGTAAGAGATAACAATGCCCCGCCGAGAGAAAAAAACAGCATCCGGAGCGGCCCGGTACGATATGTCATATGCCCGACGATCAGACTCACAAGAAAAACTCCCACCTGCGTTCCTCCCAGACATATACCGAGCTGGATATGCGACAGATCGAAAATGCGGCGCCAGGTGGGTCCACTCACACTGCCGGCGACAAAAACAATTTCCAGGCAAATATAAGTTGCAAATAATGTGGCTGCCACTGCTGATTTCGGCGCGCCTTTCGGGCTGTTCATAATCCCACGCTCCAGCAGAGTTCCTTGCGAAGCACCCTTCCGGAAATCTTTGACCATTTGATGGGGTACCTGCACACAGGTTTGTGCAATGAACGCAATCCCGGCATTCAAGTGCTCCTGTAAGGTCCGTTGATAAGAATTGTCCGGCCCCCTATGATGCTCCATAATGTTTTTAAAAGCATCGGGTTACTAATTATACGTGAAGGTGCCATGGAATGCAATCATCACGCTTTTGATCGAGATCGGATTCCGTATTGACCGCATATTTCACGCGTTCCCGAGGTGCAGATGCGGCAGAAAGCAAACGCCGCCTGCCCGCAGCAGGCAGGTCAATCGCCGTTCTTTCCGGCGCAGATACACACTGGTCGAATCTGAAACCCTGAAAAAAGCCACCTGCCATGCTGTTGTTAGATTTGTTATCTTAATTGTTTTTTTTGGTTTATGAAATATGCGGATTGAGCTCATCACGCCAACCAGCAGCCGAACCACGGCACTGTCTTTCGGGTTTCGTTGAATTTCCCGTACCCGTTTGGATCACGACCGAAAATCTGGTAAATTGAGATTGTCTGGATTTGACAGCGTGAGAGAATAAAGGAGATGCGTTGCCTTTCTGCTGCCTGCAGGCCTTGCCCATGCGTGCGCCCGGGCAAAGTGGGATTGGAGTGCCATTCTGCCAACGGCTTTTGCAGGCAAGATGTGATGCTGTTTTTTGCTCGATCGGCCAGGTTTTATGATCCGGGAGGTGTGGCATGTCTGTCAAAATAGGTGATACGGTCATTGTTCATAAGGACAAATTCGCGTATATATCTCATCCCTCTATCGCGGTGGCCCGCAACGGGGACTGGGTGGCAGCTTTCAACCACTCCAGGCGCCGCGATCAAATCCTGCATCCTAACGGCGATCCACTCTTTCGGACGTTGACCTGCCGCTCGAAAGATCGGGGCGGCACCTGGGACAGGCCGGAGTTTGCTCCCGATTTTGACGAGTACGGGACCGAATGTCCGGGGATTGCTTGTTCTCCCGGGGGAATAATGCTACTCAGCGTTTTTCGTTTCGCCTGGTATCCGCTTGGTCTGGCACGAAAAATGCACGCGAACGGTCGACAACTTGCCCTCAAGGTCGAAGGAAGGAAAGGCTGGACCGAAGACATTCAAGAAGACGATTGGGAACAATCCACCTGCGCCTGGGCCCGGGGCCGCCATGGGGTCTATGTACATCGAAGCACTGACGATGGCCGTTCATTTGATGAAACCGTTGCAATTAACACCGAACCTTTCGAACCCGGTTACTCCCGGACCGGCATAATATCGCTTTCCGATGGGCGGCTGGCTTATGCTTTATCCGAGCAACACAGGACGCATACCGACAGATGCGTATACATTGTGTTTTCTTCCGACGATGGCTTCACATGGAGTTCTGCGCAACCGATTGTTGAAGAACCGCACCTGTATTTCAGTGAACCCGATATCGTTGAAACCGGGTCCGGTCAACTGCTTTGCGTTTTACGCGCAAACAATGGACTGTATTCCTGCCGTTCGAGCGATGACGGAGATACATGGAGTCAGCCGGAGATAACACCGGTAGACGGGTATCCCGGGCACGTGATCAGGCTGGCCGACCGGCGTCTGTTATGCAGCTATGGTCGACGCAAGGAACCCTACGGCATCAGGGCCTGCCTTTCAGAAGACGACGGGAGGACCTGGGAGACGGGGGAAGAAATTGTGTTGCGTGACGATATGCCGAACGGCGACCTGGGATATCCCACGACCATTGAATACGCGCCTGGCCGTTTATTCTGTTGTTACTACGGGCAGTTGCCGGACGGGATAACCTGCGTCCAGGGGACCTGGTTCGATTTGTAAGCGCCTGATGTTTTGACGCCGGCCAAACGTCTTCTCCTGCCGTGGCACGGAGAGCCCCACCGGGAACCTCCGGCCGCAGGTGAGAGAGCCAACGCCCCGTTTTCAACTTAACCCCTTTTTCACGCGTTCTCGGTGGTGCAGATGTGGCAGAAAGCAAACGCTGCCTGCCCGTGCCCAGGCCCGGAGGGCCGCTCTCAACAATAGCCCCGGGCGACCGGAGGAAGCCCGGGGTAACGGGAAGAGCACAAAAAAACAGCCCCGCAAGGGGCGAAACAAAA
>PUMZ01000112.1 GCA_003551565.1 Candidatus Brocadiaceae bacterium
GGGCGAATGGCGTTCGCCCCGGGGAAAAAAAGAAGATGATAGCAGCGACAGAGGAATTTTTAATTTGACTCTAATTTTTTTTAGCCCGAACATTTCACGCGTTTTCAGTGGTGCATCTGTGATAAATGTCAAACGCCGCTGTATTCGTATACTGCAAGTACAGACTTTTGTCGCAGATGCGCGCTGAAGACGCGCCTGACAGGGTAAACCGTCGTTTGAGGATTCACTTCTACACAATGCAAATTTTGACAGTCCCAAAAATGAAACTTAACATATTGATTTCAATTCGTTATATTAAATATTGTCGTTGGTTTATGAAATGTTCGGGTTAGTTGTGTCAAGGGCCTCTGTGAGGCCTCAGTGAAGATTGTGGTTCACTGAACATTTTTTAACTTTTTATTGGGAGGCGTATAATGAAGGGAATAATGAAGAAAATATTGATGATGGCTGCGTTTTTTTGTACCGTTACGATAGTAAATTCTGCCGTGACCGACGAGAACAGTGAGGTCGCGGAGGTGGAAAATGAGGCGGCGGAAGAAGGTGCTATCCCCAGCATTTATCCCGCCGCTATACTCGAATTCCACGAGCGCGGATCGGGCGTGCGGGGTTACGGCGATAAAGTGGGCGACCTGCTGTTCGCCTCGCTGATTGTCGATCCGAACCTCTACCTGGTTGATCGCGAGGATATCGATAAAACACTTTCCGAAATCGAATTGAGCCTCTCCGGTGCAGTCTCGCCGAACCAGGCTGTCCAGGTCGGACAGCTCACCGGGGCTAAGATACTGATCACCGGGGCGGTCATTGAGGTCGACCGCACCATCTATCTGGTCGCCAGAGTTATCGGAACGGAAACATCCCGCGTGCTCGGCGCGTCCGTGCAGGGCGAAGCCCGGGGAGAACTCGCACCACTCGTCGAGAAGCTGGGGACAAAAGTCGCGGAAACCATACACAAGCAGGCCGATAAGCTCGTAGCGCCGGTAGCAGCCCCCGAGGACCGTCTCGCTGCGCTCCGGGAGAAGCTCGGCGATGCTGATCGGCCGGTGGTGGGGGTCGATGTTGAAGAATCGCACGTCGGCGATGTTGTAATCGACCCCGCGGCCGAGACCGAGCTGATCCTCTACCTACGCGAGACCGGGTTCGAGGTGTTGGAGGAATCCGGCCGCCGTGCCCGGGCGAATATAGTAATCAAGGGCGAGGGATTCAGCGAATTCGCCATGCGGCGCGGCAACCTCGTCAGCGTCAAGGCGCGTCTCGAAGTCAAAGCCGTCGACCGACGCACCGATGAGGTCATTGCTATCGACCGCCAGACGACCGTAGCGGTGGATTTGACGGAGATGATCGCCGGCAAGACCGCGCTCCAGAAAGCCGCCGGGGATATCGCCGAGCGCATGCTGCCGAAGCTGGTCGGTGAGGAATGATGAGTACGCGTAAGCGCCAAGCCCCGGCTTGCGAACTTTGGAGTGCGTGCGCGATGAGCGCCGCTTTGGAACTATAATCACCGAAAAGCCCAAAGCTGCACAATAAACGCCGGATATGCCGCCGAACGCAGGGGTTGAAATGGTGTCACCAATTCAGGAAGTGTCAAGTGTTTGTAAAATAGCTTTTTATAGCATGTGGTAGGGCTGGAAAAGGGGCTTACAGGCGTTTTTTGGGGGGGGGAAACGAGTGTAAGAGGGTCCACTGTTTTTCAAGCCCCGCCTTAAAAAAGAATTCATAGTTCGGCAACGAAGATACATTCGATTCTTGGAGAGGCGTCATTTTGATGAATAAACGAAAAAAAACGGGGAAAATGCTGTTGGCGATCCTGCTCTGCATCGCTTTACTAAGCCTGCGCGTCAGTGCGGATACTACCGGTGCGGATTCAGCAGCGACCGCTGTCGCTCTGCTTGAACCGGAATACATTACCCGCGATCTGCAGGCGGGTGATGGGACATTGAAAGGTTGGCTCGATATGACCCTGCACGATAGCCTGTCCGAACAGGACGAGTTTGTGATGGTCGAACGCCAGATGATTGATGAAATTCTTGCCGAACGCGAATTCGATTGGGTCGATCCGGAAGCCACCGACGGCGAACTCCGCCCGTTCCTCGCCGCCGGCGTTCTGGTCTGCCCGGTGATCGTCGACGCTGAAGACCATGATGGCGCCACGGTGACCGTTCAGGCGGTGCTGGCGCAGACCGGTGCGCTGCTGGCCGAGATGTTCATTGACATTGAAAAAGGTGAAAACGGCTGGCAAATGCCGGATGATATTGATGAGCCCCTTGAAGCGTTTGTAAGCGAGCTGCGCAGCCAACTGAGTATCCACCTGGATACGCCGAGCATTGAAGTGACCGGTATCGCGCTCAAAAGCCGGTTGGAGCGGCTCCAGTGGATGGCCGACGACCTGGCCGACTCGCTCTCGTTCGGCCACTATCCCGGGCTGGTGCTGCTGACGCCGCGTCAGCCCATCCACACGGTAGAGGAGCGGTTGCTGCGGGGGATGGGGCTGAGCGAAGCGGGCGAGACCGACGGGGCGGCGCGACTGGCCGCTGCAGGCGACTTCCAGCTCACCGGCGAATTCATCGAAGAGACGAAAGTCGGCGTCTCGTTCGACCACACGCCCCTCACCCTCACGCTGCGGGTCGAACGCGCCGGGCGCGAACTGGCATCCGGTGAGTGGAGCAGCACCGTCGGCGATTACGAGAATCTGCGGAAGAAAACGATGAACTGGGCCGGGGAGAAGCTCCGGCAGGTAGTCGATGCGCCGGCGGAAGAACTGGATGAATCGCATGCGAAAATGCTGGCGCAAAAGGAGCTTGAGAAGGCACGGCGGCTTGCGGAACAAAGTTATAGGTCCCGGTGGGTTGTAGAATGGGAGAGACAAAAGCGGGTGGCAAAAGCCGCCCTGCGTGCCTGGCACCTTGACCCTTCCAGCGAAGAATCCGCCTACCTGGCCGCCACGAATATACAGGGGGTGTATTGGGCCCGGGGGCAGGGCCGGACTCTGGCGGCTCAGGAGCGCATAATTCAGCTCGGTAAACGTTATATTGAACGCTTCGGGAATAAGGTAACTGATCATCATCACCAGGTTCTCAGCAGTATCCTGAGGGCTGGTTACAGAGCCGGAGGGCATGTTGATATTGGAAGAAACATCGAAGACGAGATGTACCCCATTGCCCGGACTTACGTTTGGGCGGGAATGAAGTTGGGGGTGTTCTACGATCAAAGTCCCAATCCCGGCAACCCCCTGTGGGTAATGCCCAGAATTCTCCGTGGTGCTCTGATACCCAATATCCCTGACGATATAGTGGAGGATGAATACACGTTCTGGCGAAATTTCTGGGAGGATTACGTCGAGCCGTTGGGGGAGAAATGCATACCCTGGGATTGCATCGAGATGGCTTTTGCTGCCCGAAAGAAGAATCCCCAGGGCGTTCGGGCCGCCGCCCAAAGGCTCGCTGAACAGTATCCCTCTTCAGACAACCGGATATGGAAAGTGGGAGCGAGAGACGCCTGGAATCATCACCTCAGAGAGGCCGGAGACCCGGGATGGGAGACATGGGAACCGGATTTCAAAAAAGAGTCGAAATTGAGACGTCCCACTTCGTACCAATTTCCCAGGAATTTTGTGATGGATTTTCTGCCCACCTGGCACTACGATCACGCCCCGGATTTCGATGGAGTCAGAGTAGTCTTTCCTGAAAACGTCCGCGATATCGGAAAACAATCCGGTCGCCGGGAGGGGGAGTATCCCCGGATTGAATTTCTGACTATAGCAGGTGGTGATGCCTGGTTTGCCGCCCCTTTTCAGTCTCAGCGAACCATTATTGTTGTGCCTCTGAGCAAAATCGAAGGGGCGGGGAAAGATGTACACCTGCGTGAGTCGGATGTCACCATACTGCCATGGCCGCCGAAGGAAGACGACAGAAA
>PUMZ01000334.1 GCA_003551565.1 Candidatus Brocadiaceae bacterium
ACCGCGGTCGGCGGTAAGCACTGATTTTGTCAACGTTAGCGGCGAAGCCGCTTGATGCCGGCGGGGACGCCGGCGGTCCCAGGGGCGGCGGTCCCAGGAGGTGAGGTGTTTAACCGGCGCTGCGTAATTAAGGGGCGTCAACGCACTGGCGCGGTGGACGCGTGGGGCGCGGACACGGGCGAATATACGTATACGCCGCGTTGTACGGATACGCCGTGGCGCGTCGAGGGCTTGAGTTTCGCCGAGGAGGAGGACGGCCGCGAACTGGTTGAGGCGACGCACCGCGGGTTTTTCGCTGCGGGCACGGATGTGCGGAACACGGACCGTATCGAGGACGAGGATGGAACAGAGTTTGATGTGCTGTGGGTGAACACGCGGCCTGGCGGGACGCGGCATCATGTTGAGGTGCGGTTGCGTGAGGTTGCGTGATTTGTAGCCGCGTGCGGCGGCTTTCAAGCGGCGAAGCCGCCGGCGTTCCCAGGACGACAGCGGTACTAGGGAGTGAATGATGGGTTTATTTGGTTCGCGCGATCTGGTTGATGAGACGTTCACGCTCCGGCGCGGCCGCGAGGGCAGCCTGGTGGTGAATCTCCGGACGGGGTCCGTGGCGCGCAGGGTCGAGAAATTGACGATCGAAGCGCGCGAGGAGATCGCGGCGAGTATTGCGCGCGATGCGGCGTCGAACGCGCCGCGCGGAACCGAGCCGTTGCGGCGCGGCCGGCGTCAACGGCTGCATCAGAGCATTACGAGCGGGCGCACGCGGAGCGAGCCGGAAAACGCGTTTGTGCGCGCCGGATTTCCGGCGGCGTTTCAGGAGTTCGGCACGCGGCATCATGCGGCGCAGGTGTTTATGCGGCCAGCGCTGGAGTCGAATATCCCTCGGATGAAGGCTGCGATTGAGCAGCGGGGGTTGTGAGGGCTTCACGCGAAGGCGCAAAGGCGCAAAGAGACAATTTTGTAGCCGCCTTTGGCGGCTTGGCCGGCGGGGACGCCGGCGATCCCAGGGAGGCGATCCCAGGACGGGAGAGTGTAGGTGGCGGTTCGGTTTGACACGGGCGCGATTCTGAGGGCGGCGATGCTGCAGCCGGTGACGGTGCGCGGCCAGGTGATCGACGTGGGCGCGCTGGTGGATTCGCGGATCTGGGTTTACCGGCTGCCGCCTCCCGAAGAGTGGTCGAATGAGACGCCAGGTGTTGTGTTGCGGCGCGAAGGCGGCGATCCGCTGAGCGCGGTTCCACAGCGCAACGTGATCTTCCGGCTCGAAACGTTTGGCGGCCAGCGTGATCCTAACAAAGCCGACGAGCTGGCGGATGTCTGCGCCCAATGGCTGGACGGCGCGCAGATGGTAAAAACGGATCACGGCGTGTTTATTGGCGCGCAGCCGCAGGGCGGCGCGTCGGATGTTGTGGACCCGTCGACGGGCTGGCCGTTCATCACGCAGGCGTGGCGGGTAGCGTTGAGGATGAAGGCGGAGTAAAGGCTTTTGGCCGTTGTGCCGGCGGGGACGCCGGCGCTCCCAGGACGCCGGCGCTCTCAGGGGCGGCGGTACAGGAGGCGAGTATGGAGATGCGGGCTGGCAGTGAGGTGAGGCGGCCGGTGGCGGTGGCGCCGGAATTGATGCCGCAGCCGCAGGGCCGGGCGGCGCTATTGCGCGCGCGGCGTGAGCTGGAGCGCGAGGCGGAGAGCGCGGGGTTGCGGTTGACCGGGGTGCGGTACCGGCAAGACCACGCTGGGATGCGGTGCATCATTGTTGGGCGCGCTGAGAAGGCGGCGTCGAAGCCGCCCGCGGCGAAGAGCGTGGAGAAGGGGGAGTAAAGCTCACAGTTTTGCCGGCGTGGACGCCGGCGATCCCAGGGCCGGCGTGATGCGGGCCAGGCCATAGAGGAGGCGAGTTATGGGTGAAGAATTGAAAAACTTGACGGGTGGTTTCGGAAAGCTGTACACGGCGCCGACGGACGAGGCGTTGCCGGAGATTGATGATTTGTCGCCGCCCGCGATTACGGTCGATCCGGCGGGTAATTGGTCCCCGGTGGGGTTCACGCTCGAGGCGCACGAGTTGCGGTATTCGCCGGAGTTCGAGGACGAGAACGTGAATGAGCGGGAGATGCCGGTCAACGTGGTGAAAATGAGCGAGGATCCGCGTTTTTTCGTCCGGTTCAAGGAGCGTGACATGGCGCATTTGAACCTGGCGATCGCGGCGAGCGTTCTCGAATCGATCGACGCGGCGGCGAATCAGACTGGGCAACTAAACCTGACGATTGGAGGTGGCCAAGCGGCGATCAAAAGCCTCCTTTACGTTTTCGACAATGAGGAGGGCGGCAGCGGATTGATCCATATTCCCCGCGCCGTGGCGGTCGGGGACGTGACGTTCCCGTTCGCGAAAATTCCGGATCCGTACGACGTCGAATTCCGCGCGTTGTCGAGCGAGATCGAGGGCGACGAGGAAATCGCGGTGTTCATTTACAACATCCTCGAGCCTGCGACCGAATAGGAGTTGCAATGAGTAACGACGAGAGCAGCGCCTCAAACGGCGGAGTCGACCGCGAAACGCTCGAGCAGACGTTCGCGCGTGCTCACCAGGATGTGATGCTGGGTGATAAGGTTTTCCGGTTGCGGGAGCCGTCGCGGCGTGTTGCGCGCGAGTTCCGCAAACTCGTGATCGAGCTCGAGAAGCGTTGGAACGCGGCCCAGGAGTCGGGCGACAACGCGGCCGCGATCGACGTACAGGACGAGATCCTGGACGCTGTTTATCAATTCTCCGAGGAGGTGGCGGCTGATCGCGACTACGTGGAGTCGAATGCTACCGAGCGTCAGATGCTCTTGACATTGCGCGCGTGCCGGGATCTGGTCTCGGACCCTTTAGCGTCTACGGCCGCGCAAATGGCGGGCGAGGCGCCAGCGAGCAGGGTGAAAACGCGGCGCAGGACGGGCCGGAAACGGTAGTGGATCCGTTCGGCGCGCGGCTGGATGTGGTTTACGAGTCGCTGATGCAGCACTGGCCAGGCGTCACGTGGGACTACATCGAGGCCAATTGGACCGATAGCCAGTTCGCGGTCCTGTACGGCGCGCTTGTTGACCGGCTCGAACGCGAGCGCGAGGAGTACGAGTCGGCGCGGCATGGCCGCGGCGGACAACCGCGCGGCTCGCAGGGCGGCGCGAAGCGCGCGTCCGGCATGGCGGGAATCAGCGCCCTGACGGGTCAGAAGCCGCGGCGGTATCCACGGCTGCGCAGTGACCGGGCGGCGGGAAAAGCATCGTTTTGAATCTGAAACGGCCTTCGGCTGTTTTGCCGGCGGGGACGCCGGCGCGCCCAGAGATGGAGTAGCGATGAGCATCAACCTCGGCAGCGCGATTTTGTATCTCAACGCGGACCCGCGTGAGCTCAACCGCGCGCTCGTGAAGGCGAAGAAGAACTCGCGCCGGAACATGACCGGCATCTTTGACCTTACGCGCACGGTAGGCCGTGGTTTTGCGGTTATGGGCGGCGCGATCACGGCGGCCGCCGGACTGGCGGTACGCGAGTCCATGAGTTTCCGTGGCGCGCTCGCCGAGGTATCGACGCTCGGCGTCCAGGATCTGGAGGCTATTGGCGACGCCGCGCGCGCGACAGCGCGCACCTTCGGCCTCGACGTTATCGACGCCGTCAACGCGTCGTATCAAGCCATCAGCGCTGGCGCGGCCGAGGCGGAAGTTCCGTTCGTCCTCGAGGAGTCGGCGATGGCCGCGTCGGCGGGCATGACAGATCTTAAGACAGCGGTCGAGCTCGGGATGGGGACCGTCAACGCGTTCGGGCTCGATGTGAGGGACATCACTGGGGTGTTCGACGAGGCGTTTACGGCTGTGCGCATGGGCGTCACCACCTTTGAGGAATTGGCGGGCTCGGTTGG
>PUMZ01000230.1 GCA_003551565.1 Candidatus Brocadiaceae bacterium
AGGACAATGCCATCCCCCCCGTCCCGGGAACCTTCCGTTGCGATGAAGAGCCACAAGGGGGAGCGGAACAGGCTCTGCGGAACGATTTCTTTTTTTGACACACCGGGCAAAATCGCATATAATCGTATGGATCAATGGGGGTTCAAAAAAGCAAAAACTTTCAACCGCCGTTGCATGGATCGGACATTTGCTTGGTATGGGACCATTGGCGGGTCCTGTGAGCCAATGCAGGCGGGGCAATTTTTTTGTCTTATGCAACAACACGAACCATGCTGGAAGTGAAAGAACAAATCAGTCGCAGGCATTTGATCAAAAGTTTCCTTCTGACGGGCGGATCACTGCTTCTAACACCCGGGTGCGGCAGGGCACGCAACAGTCCCCCGGGCGGGGAAGGATGGCAACCGGCCTATGCGCGCCTGGAAGAGAACGGGCTGCTGGCTGAACGCGTTGAAAAAGCCTCGGAGTTGCTCTCCCCATGCACTCTCTGCCCCCGGCTTTGCGGCAGCAACCGCAAAAACGGCGAACTCGGCTTCTGCCGTGCTTCCGCCCAACCGACCGTGCACAGCCATAACCCGCATTACGGCGAAGAGCTGCCACTGGTAGGCCGGAATGGTTCCGGAACGATCTTTTTCTCGCATTGCAACCTGCGTTGCGTCTTCTGTCAGAACTGGCCTATCGCCCACAAAGGGCGGGGAAACACCGAATCGGAACAGGACCTCGCCCGGCGCATGCTTCAATTGCAAAGGCGCGGTTGCCACAACATCAACCTCGTGACCCCCACCCATATGATGCCGATGATCCTGCGTGCCGTGCGGATTGCACATCTGGAGGGATTGCGGCTGCCGCTGGTCTACAACACCGGAGGGTATGAGCGCAAAGAGGTCGTGGAGCTGCTCGACGGTGTGGTGGATATCTACCTGCCGGACATAAAATTCATGGACGATGAGCCTTCGCACCGCTACACCGGCGGAGCCGGAGACTACCCCGAAAACGCCCGGGCGGCGGTACGGGAAATGCACCGCCAGGTCGGCGAGCTCCAAACGGATGAAGAGGGGATTGCCAGGCGGGGTCTGATGATCCGGCATCTGGTCATGCCGAACCGCGTCTCCAACCCGCGGCGCTTTGTTGAATGGGTGGCAGAAACACTGTCGACCGATACATACGTGAACATCATGTCACAGTATCGTGTCGCCCACGAGGCATTTAATTTCCCCAGCATCAACCGGGCGATCACCTCGGAGGAATTTTTGGAAGCCATGCGGTGGGCCGAGGAAGCCGGCCTGACCAATCTGGACAAGCGCTCCCTCTCCCAGCGTCAGATCCATCGCAGGCAACGGTAGCGAGTCTTTGCGCCCCCCCACGGCACGGCTCACGCGGTCGCACGCTTTTGTGGCTTCGGGCCAACGCCGAATCCGGAGAAGCCGGGACACAGGGAAAATTTTTTTCCAAAAAAGCAAGAAATTTGCAAACAGATTATGAATACCGGCGGTTTTGTTCCCCCAATGCCGCCATGCAGTTGAACAAGCGTCACAAAATGCTATAATTAAGGGACAGGTTCATCCCCTGTTCTCCCGGCGACCCTGTCGGCGGTGAGCCCGGAACGGATTCTTCATCGGGAAAACCCAGGATTTTACATCGGAGCGCGATGATATGCCGGAAGTGATTCCATACGAACCCAAAAAAATCGAACGATACTGGCGCAAGTATTGGAAGGAAACGCAGCTTTTCCGGGCGAACGACCTGGAGGGGGAAAAGGAAAAATTTTACTGTCTCGTCATGTTTCCTTACCCTTCGGGCAGACTGCATGTGGGGCATGGAAGAAATTATATCATGGGGGACGTGGTTGCACGCTACAAGACGATGCAGGGCTACAACGTCCTGTCTCCAATGGGATGGGATGCGTTCGGGCTTCCTGCGGAAAACGCCGCCATACAGAGCGGCATACATCCCGCCGGATCGGTCGCCCGCAACATAAAGACCATGAAACATCAGATCATGTCCCTGGGCGTGGAGTACGATTGGGACAGGGAGATCAATACAAGCCACCCGGACTATTACAGGTGGACGCAATGGATTTTCCTGACGCTTTACAGGGCCGGACTGGCTTACCGCGAAGATTCGCCGGTCAACTGGTGCCCCAGTTGCCAGACCGGGCTTGCGAATGAAGAGGTAACCAATAACCTGTGCGAGCGTTGCGACAGCGCTGTTGTCGAGAAAGACCTGCCGCAGTGGTTTTTCCGTATCACCGATTACGCGGAAAGGCTTCTGGAAGATATCGGAACGCTGGACCAATGGCCCGAGCGCGTTAAAAAAATGCAGCAGGAGTGGATAGGGCGGAGTGAAGGGGCTCTGATCGATTTCCAGCTGGACGGAGGGCAAGGCACTGCAATTTCGTGCTTTACAACCAGACCGGACACGCTCTGGGGCGTCACTTATATGTGCATGGCGCCGGAACATCCCGAATTGCCCGGCCTGGTGCGGGGAAGCGAGCATGAGGAGGAGGTGCTGGATTTCATTGCCGCGGCCGGCGGGCAGGACATCATCTCCAGGACCAGTGAAGAAATCGAAAAGGAAGGAGTGTTTACCGGCCGATTCGTTATCAATCCCGTTACAGGCGAGAAGGTGCCGCTGTGGGTGGCAAACTACGTTGTGATGGAATACGGGACCGGAGCGGTCATGGCGGTGCCGGCCCATGACCAGAGGGATTTTGAGTTCGCGCGAAAATACGACCTTCCTATCAGGGTGGTTGTACAGCCAGAAGATGGAAATCTTGTCGCGGAACAGATGGAGGAGGCATTCGAAGCCGACGGCGTCATGCACAACAGCGGCCCGTTCGAGGATGTGCCGAGCAACGAAGGGATCCATAAGGTTATCAAGTACCTGGAGGAAAACGAGTGGGGGGAGAAAGATATCAGCTACAGGCTCAGGGATTGGCTGATAAGCAGGCAGCGCTACTGGGGTGCGCCAATCCCGGTTGTTCATTGCCGTGAATGCGGGACGGTACCGGTGCCGGAAGAAGAACTGCCCGTCGAACTTCCGGAAAATGTGGATTTCACCCCCCGGGGAGAAAGCCCGCTGGCCGGAGTCGAAGAATTTGTCAATGTCGCCTGCCCCCGTTGCGGGGGGGACGCCAGAAGGGAGACCGATACCATCGCCCAATGGCTGTGTTCGTGCTGGTATTTCCTCAGGTTTGCCAGCCCCCATGCACGGGATGCGGCCTTTTCGCGCGAACTGGTCGACTACTGGCTTCCGGTCGATCAGTATATCGGCGGCATCGAACACGCGGTTTTGCATCTCCTGTATTCTCGTTTCATTGTGAAGGTCTTGCATGATGAGGGATACCTCGGCTTTGATGAACCTTTCAGAGCACTGTTCACGCAGGGGATGATCCTGAAAAACAGTTACCTGTGCAATCGATGTTTCAAATTCGTCACCGATGACCCATCGGTCAACGAACCATGCCGATGTCACTTTAAGGCCGGGCCGCATACCCGCATCAAAGAAGAGATCGAGGTGACTCCCCGGCTGGAGAAAATGAGCAAGTCCAGGGGAAATGTGGTTGGATTCGACGAAGTTATCGAGCAATACGGCGCCGACACCCTGCGGATGTATACCCTTGCCATCGGACCGCCGGAGAAAGACGCCGAATGGCAGGAAAGTGGCGTGATCGGGTATCATCGCTTCCTCAACCGGCTGTGGGAAAAGGCTGTTTCCTACGACCGGCACTACGAACATGCGCAATCCGGACCGGTCATGACGGGGACCCTCGATGAAAAAGCAACCCGGCTCTATCGCAAAACACACCAGACGATCAGGAAGGTCACCGAAGATATCGAAGATAGCTGGCATTTCAATACGGCTATCGCGGCCGTTATGGA
>PUMZ01000012.1 GCA_003551565.1 Candidatus Brocadiaceae bacterium
CCCGGCACCCGCGGCCGGATGGTACATCTCACACAGCGCCTGCTCGACCGGTGCCTGTTCGTGCTGTTCTGCGAGGACATGGGCCAATCGCTGAACTTCCCGACCGACCTGCTGCGCAGCGTGCTGATAAATTTCAGCACTGATCCCTATTACAACCCGGATGATTATATCCTCTGGGAACGTCTGAAATTGCTGTTCAAGGCCATGGGATCCGGCGGAACGTTCGGCGACGAAGAAATCAGCGAGTTCAACGGCGGGCTGTATGAAGATTTCCCGGAACTGGAAGCGCTCAAAATCCCCACACGCGTCTTTTGTGGGAAAAACCAGGGGGCCGGCGGCATGGAGACGCTGCTGAAATACCCGAAAACGCTGCTATACTTCTCCGCCAAATACAACTTCGGCATCAGCGGTCCCGGACAGGAGCGCGTGATCGATTTCTATGCGCTCGGCCGCATATTCGAGCAGTCGATCACCGAACTCGAAATCATGGAAGCCGAGGCCGAAGGACGCCCGTCGATCAACAAACTCAGCAAGCGCAAACGCGACGGCGTCTATTACACGCCGGAGTGGGTCACCAGATACATCGTCGAGGAAACCGTCGGCGCCTGGCTGCGCGACAGGAAAGAAGAGCTGAACCTCACTGACGGTCAGCGTCCGGACGCAGGCGACGTGCAGCAATACAGGGCGTTTCTCAGCGACCGCCGCCGCACCGCACCGGTCGGTTCCTCCTGGGAAAAAGCGCTCCAGGACTACCGGGGCATACTCGAAAAACTGAAAGTCGTCGACCCGGCCTGCGGCTCCGGCGCGTTCCTCGTGCAGGCGCTCACGTTCCTGAAAGAGGAATACACCTGGGTGGCAAAAGAGCGTGAAAGGCTCACCGGCGAGACGCAGCTATGGGACACCGAAGCGGTCATCAAAAGCATCCTCGCCAACAACATCTACGGCGTGGATATCAACGCCGAATCTGTCGAGATCACCAAGCTGGCGCTCTGGATGCACACCGCCGGGCCGGGACAGAAGCTCTCGAAGCTGGACGAGAATATTCTGTGCGGCAACAGCCTGGTCGGGCCGGATTTTTATCAGGGTGAACGTCAGATGGGACTTTTCAACGAAGAGGAGCGCGAGTTGATCAACGTCTTTGACTGGCGGGAGGCGTTCCCGGGAGTGTTCGCGCGCGGCGGGTTCGACTGCGTGGTGGGCAATCCGCCGTATGTGAAGCTCCAGCATTTCAGGAAGGTGCAGAGCGATGTCGCCGAATATCTCGTGGAAAAAACGCGTCCGGACGGCTCACCGCTGTATGAGAGCACGCAGACCGGCAACTTCGACATGTATCTGCCGTTTATCGAGAAGGGGGTCGAGCTGCTGAACGAGGGCGGCCGGATGGGTTACATAGCGCCGAACGTATGGCTGAAAAACGAATACGGACGCGGCCTGCGTCGCAAGCTGAAACGCACCGGGCAGCTCGACCGGTGGATCGACTTCGGCTCGAACCAGATATTTGAGGATGTCACCACCTACACCGCGCTCCAGTTCTACACCGGCGCACCGCAGGATGCGGTGAAAGGGGCGTTCGCCTGGGACGGCGACGTATCGCACGTGGACTGGGATATCCCGGAAGCCGTCATCGATTACGATGAGTTGCCAGAAGATGAAGCGTGGTACCTGCTGCCGGACGGAGAGCGCAGACTGTTTGATAAACTGTATGAAAACTGCACCCGACTCGACGATGAAAAATGGACGAAGCAGATATTTCAGGGGCTGATAACGAGTGCTGATTATATTTACCACCTCGAAAAATTGGCATCGGGCAGATATCTGACCAAGGACAGGGAGGAAGTTGAGATTGAAGATGAGATAATGCACCCCCTTGTCTCCGGAAAAGAAGCAAGACGTTACCAGTATCCTTTGCCAACTAAATGGCTACTTTTCCCATATAACCTTGAAATCGATCCACCCAATCTATTCACCTCTGAAGAGATGTCTGCCCGGTTCCCGTTGGCATGGGGATATCTCAAATCTAATGAAACAAAATTGAGAGCTCGGGAAAGGGGAAAAATGGATATAGATGATGGCTGGTGGGGATATGTATATCCCAAAAATTTAAAGAATCATGATTATCCAAAACTGATGGTGCCACGTCTGGTGAGCCATTTATTCTGTGCTATGGATATGGAAGGTGAATTTTACCTGGATAATGTGGACGTCGGGGGCATACTGGTATCTGATAACTCTGAACTGCCTTACCTTGCAGCAATTATCAATTCGCCGGTATGTAACTTTGTCTGGCAGCACATTTCAAAACCTTTTCGGGGCAGTTATCGTTCGGCCAACAAACAATTCATCGCCCCGCTTCCGGTGCCGGACGCCTCAGATTCGGAGAGGGTCGAGGTCGGCCGTCGGGCGGAATTGCTCCAGCAGCTCCACACGCACCGCCGCGATCTGGTTCTGAAATTCGATGAACGGCTCAACAGCTCGCAGACGAAGGGAAAAAAACGTCAGGACCGCTGGCTGTGGGCGGATATCGGTACGGCGAGCGATTGGAAAAAATCGCCCGAAGCGCCATCCGAGCTGAAGGGCCGCGACCTGAGCGCCTGGGCGAAAAGCCGACGCGACGCGGTCCGCGACGGACATTACGAGGAACTTAACGCCCGCCTGCATGCCGGCGCACATCTGACAGTTGAGAACACGTCGGACGAAGTGACGTTAAAAATCGATGGCTGCCCGGTGCTGACGCGCTACGATGATCCGGACACCGAACTGATAGCGGCCCAGTGGCGCCATGCGCTGCGCGATTTGAACGTCACGGAGAGCTTTGATGCAAAGAAGCTGGTCAATCTCCTGACCAACCTCCGCACCACCGACCACAAGCAGTTAAGAGAACGCCTGATCGAAATAGACGCAGAGATCGAAACCCTCGACGTGCATATCGAAAAAGAAGAATCCGAACTTGACGAACTGATCTACGGGCTTTACGGGCTGAGTGAAGAGGAGATTGGGATGGTTGAAGCAGGGTAAAGGAACAGGGAAATCAGTTTCTGGAGTCCCGGATTTCCCTGGAGTCAACGTTACTTGCGTTTTGCTCCCGTTAGTACGATAATATTAAAGAGGCTCTGTGGTCCTTACTTATCGCGGAAACGATAATATTTTTACAGGACAATATCATGGCAGAAGCGGTCAAAACAATAGCGGAAGCGATAAGGCGCATCAGGTCGGCGCGAGCGCGCCTGGCGGAACTCGGCGTTAGCCGTATAGGTCTGTTCGGCTCGTTTGTCCGGAACAGTCAGTCGGAAGAGAGCGATGTTGACATCTTCGTGGAATTCGCTCTGGACGCACACACTTTCGACAATTTCATGGAGCTGTCATTTTTTCTGGAAGAACTGCTGGGCCGACGGATCGAGCTGGTCACTCCCGAATCCCTGAGCCCTCATATCGGTCCACACATACTCAAGGAGGTGGAACGTGTCCCTATCGCCGCATGAAAATGTAGGCCATATCTCATACAATCCAAATTAGTTACGAGTGTTTTCATGACGGGTTATAAAATAGACGAGATTGGACCTTGGAGCGAAATCAAGCTTGAAATTTTAAGAGAGTATGTGGCCGCATACAGCAAAATAATGAGCTGCCAAACTCATATTAAACATTTTGCTTATATTGACGGTTTTGCCGGGGCTGGAACACATATGTCATTGTCGACAGGGGAAGAGGTCGAAGGCAGTCCGATGATCGCGCTAAATACTGAACCGCCATTTTCCCATTACCATTTTATTGATCTCGACGGCGAAAGAACTTCACGCCTTGATAAGATGACTCAAAGTAGAAGTGATGTAACAGTCTATGAAGGCGACTGCAATGATGTTCTGCTTGA
>PUMZ01000198.1 GCA_003551565.1 Candidatus Brocadiaceae bacterium
GTGCCGACCCCGTTACCTCAAGATGCGGAGCTCTTGCCGCGCTTAAAGAACGTTGACGTTTTCGGCGCGCAGTCCTTTTTCGCCTTCTTCGATTTCAAAGCTTACGCGCTGGCCGTCGCTGAGATCCGCGAAACCTTGCATATTGATAGCGGAGTGATGAACGAACACGTCTTCTTCGGCATCGTCCGGCTGGATAAAACCAAATCCCTTCTGACTGTCAAACCACTTTACTGTTCCTTCTGGTGCCACTGTCTCTTCTCCTGCGAAAAAGTCTAAACTTATCTCTTTGCCTGAGCATAACCCGCACTCAAGCGATCCACACAATATCCTACGGTTTTTCCCGGATCGTGTCAAACAGGGACCGTATTCCTGTGCTCAACGTATCCCCATTTGAAACAGAATGCTGAAAATCGGCATACTTTATAAACCAAAGATAATAATTAATATAAAGGATGCAACAACGGGGATGGTCTTCTCGGTTGGGACTGCTTGCAGATATTCAGAGAAACCCTTCGTTTCAACCGTTTCGGCCGGGTTCCGGAGCCTCCTTGACGGCCGCGCTATCATCCGCCCCGGAAGCTACAACAAGCCAGTGCACCGGATAAGGTCCCCCGGTTTCGACTTTGAATGACAACAAACCATGGGTCCGTATATCAAATGCGCCTTCCTTGATCCCGTCGATATTGGGTTTACTGACAAGTGTTCTGCAGCTGGAGGGGCTGTTTTGCTTGAATGCTGAAATGCCGAATTTGCACGGCTTGGCCCCGCTTACAGCGTAGATAAAGCGGCAATGCCCCTCGACGGGAAAGCCTTCGATCATCCTGCTCTCCCGGCCCCTCCATTCGCCCATGATTCTGCAGTGTTTAAGAGCATAGCCCGCTCTCGTACCCTCGAAAAGATCCCGTTTTTTGCTCCTTTTCACCTCTTTGTGGATATGGCAAAGCATCTTCCATGTTCTGGGAGACGCGGCGATAAAGTCCGCTCCTATCCGGAAGGGGATCCGGTCGTCGCCTGGCGTTACGTCGCAAATCCGCGCCTTCACGGTTTCGCTCGGCACGCCGGAGTGCAGTATGATCTGAACCTTGATCTCCTGCCCGACCTTCAATTCTTCATTGGAATAAAAGGACATCCCTTTCCTGCTCAGGTCCTTGACCGGAAGCCGCCGGCTCCTCCTGTGGAGCCCGGGAAGGAAAGGTGAAAAAGGAACCTTGTAGGCCATTTTGACGTTCTTGCATTCGATCCGTTCCACATTCCGGCGATCAACGGCATTGTCCGCATTTGAAGCGAGCATACTTCAACCTCCCTGTCCCTTTGACGTTCGCAAGAATTACACAAAAAAATTGCCTGAGTCTTCCACCAGGCGCCCTTCATCCGCAAGGATCAAAAACGGCATGAAAGGCCGGAACTCCGCCACGCGGCGATCCTGTTCCTTCCGTCCCCGAACAGAATCCCCGGGAACCCCGAAGTTCCCGGCCATTATGTGTAATACCGGCTGAATCGTTGTGCGCTTCAAAGTGATCGACGTTTTGGTCAAATCGATAGAAGTATGTTCGCTTTACAATTGTTGATGTTCTTCCTCATTCTGATATCCTGACTATATTATAAGACAAAACAAGCCAATGTCAAGGCTGTTTCAAAACTGTTGTTACATCTTTTATATAATCATCGTCCTTGGCTTATAAAATATGCGGGGTCGTGGCGCTAAAGTGACGGCAGGGAAAAGGTCCTGAAGCTCTCCTCACTTCTCCAGAATATAGATCGCCATCGAAGCAAAAAAGTTCGCTCCGAACGCCGGAGTCGGTATGAACGTCCTGCTGAAAAACCGCTGCCCGACGATATGCAGGCCCTGATCGCGGCAGAAAGCGATAAAATCTTTGACGGTCAATACCCTCACGTTCGGCGTGTCATACCAGCTGTAAGGCAGCATGGGGGTAACAGGCGCCCTTCCCATAAGCAGCAGCTTCAGCCGGACGGACCAGTGGCCGAAATTCGGGAAGCTTACAATCGCCCTTTTCCCGACCCGCAGCATCTCATGCATGACCTGCGCCGGTTGCAGTGATTGCTGCAGCGTCTGGCTGAGTATGACGCAATCGAAGGATCGATCCTGGAACATCCGCATCCCCTCAAGCATGTCCCCGTGATAGACCGGAACGCCGCGTTCAATACACCGCCTGACCAAACCCTCGTCGATTTCGACCCCCCGCCCCTCCACGTCCTTTTCCCGCAGGAGCTCCTGGAGGAGTCTGCCGTCGCCGCACCCCAGGTCCAGCACCCTTGAACCGAATGGAACATGCGCCTCGATGTATTCATAGTCCAGTCTTATCGGCATTGCGATACCCCCCGGATTCCATCCTGGCAATTGTTCAAAAAATTGGTTATGATGTTTTCCAGCGCGGGATTTTTGACAAGGAACACATCATGACCGTACCCGGATTCGATCTCGCAAAAGCTTGCCAGTACGGCATTTGCCTGCAACGCACGCACGATCTCCCGGGATTGATAGGACGGGAAGAGCCAGTCGCCGGAAAAGGAAATGATAAGATAACGGCTCCTGACCTGCTCGAATGCTTTTATGAGTGTGCCGTAATCGCTGACCAGGTCGAAATAGTCCATCGCCTTGGTAATATACAGGTAGCTGTTGGCATCGAAACGCTGCACAAAAGCATCTCCCTGATGGCGAAGGTAACTTTCCACCTGGAAATCGGGCGGACCGAAATCGTAACCGAAACCCGGCCTGTCCTGCAGACCGCGCCCGAACTTCTCATGCATCGATTGGTCGCTCAGGTAGGTAACATGCCCGATCATCCGAGCTACGGCCAGTCCCCTGTGCGGCGGCTTTCTGCCGTAATAATCCCCGCCGCGCCAGTTGGGGTCGGAATAAATCGCCTGCCTGCCAACCTCGTCAAATGCAATCGCCAGCGCGCTCAGCCTGCTGGTGGTAGCGATGGGCAGAGCCGCATAAACCATCTCGGGGTAATCAATACTCCACTGAAGCACCTGCATTCCACCAAAAGAACCACCGATAACGCACAACAGCCTCTCCAGGCCGAGACAGTTCCTGACAAATGCATGCTGAACCCTGACCATGTCCCGGACGGTCACCATCGGAAAATCGAGCGCATATGGTTTTCCGTTTTCAGGATTTATCGATGATGGGCCTGTGCTGCCCTTGCACCCCCCGATCAAATTCGTGCATACTACGAAATACCGGGACGTATCGATCGGTTTGCCCGGCCCGACCATGACATCCCACCACCCGGGCTTCTCATCCTGCGCACTGTGGCGGCCGGCCACGTGCGCATCGCCGGTGAGTGCGTGGCAGATCAGCACGGCATTATCTTTCCGCTCGCTCAGCTCGCCGTATGTCTCATACGCCACGTCAATCGGGCCAAGCTCCTCGCCGCAGCGCAGCTTGAGTCTGTCGGGCGGCTCCGCAAAGCGCCAGTATTGCGTTTCCACTATCAGCTCCCTGTCCGAATCGCTCATGTCGTTACCGAAAAAAGTGGGCTCATGGAATAGCGACGGAGCCTGCTCCAAAAAAATAAATGCCGCTGTCCCAAACCGGTTTGCTCCGCGTTTGTGTGGAATGCAACGGGCAAAAAGCAAACACCTGCCGAAAACATATCCTTCAATATTTGTTTCACCTGAACTTCTGCGACGCTGTCAATGCCGCGTCGAGATCCTCCTCGATATCACCGGCATCTTCAATGCCGATCGAGAGCCGTATGAAATCCTCGCTCACGCCCGTCTGCTCCAGCTCCGCGGCACTGAGCTGCTGGTGCGTGGTGCTGGCGGGGTGGATCGCCAGAGTGCGGGCGTCGCCGATGTTGGCAAGATGACTGATAAGGTTCA
>PUMZ01000391.1 GCA_003551565.1 Candidatus Brocadiaceae bacterium
ATCCCGCCGCAAGGGGCCGGAACAGCCCGGCCGGTTCGTCCTGAACCATGGCGATGATGTATCTTGCCAGCGACAGAACGAAGACCGCCGCCACGTACTGGACGGCCGGCATGGTGATTTTGCCCAGAAAACGGCGCCAAAGACGCGCCTTCAATTCCAGGAAATCAGCAAGTTCGGCGAAGACGGTGTCCAGATGGCCGGTCTCCTCACCGACTTGCACCATGTTCGCCAGGAGGGGGGGCAGGCATTGCTCTTTTCCCATTGCCTCCGAAAGGCTGCTGCCGGCGCCGACTTCCGATTCGCAGCGGAGGATCGCCTCCGATAGGCGACGGTTCCTGCACTGACGTCCCGCAACGGTCAGGGACTGCTGAATATCCACCCCCGATTCCAGCATCATCCCTACCGAATGGCACAGTTGCGACAATGCTTTTGAGGAACTCATCGGTTTATCTGCCTAAAAAACGGACAGGTCCGCCGCATGGGTGCGTGTGCAGGTTATCACCTGCCGAAAAACAGCTCCAGCGGCCTTTCATAACTCAACCTGCGCACCAGATCTCCCGCCGCGGAAAGGGGCATCTGTCCCTTTTGCTCCATATCGCCCACGACATTGCACAGCACTCTGCGGAACATCTCGGTCCTGGAACCGTAGGAGACGATTTTGCGCGAATCGGTCACCATGCCGGCATGGTTGCTCAACAGATCCACGGTGGCCGCATACCTGAGGTGTTGTTCCATCCCGAAGGGGCTGTCATTGAACCACCATGGCGCTCCCAGACTGATGTTGGGGAAAGCGCGCGCTATGGTGGCAAGCGTCGGCAGGTGCGTGGGGTCCAGGCAGTATAAGACGATCTGTCCGTCTTCAGCAAACCGGTTGAGGAAGTAGCGCAGACCGCCTGCGATGTCGATGCTGCCGGTGGAGATGTCACCTCCCGAATCGGGTCCCAGTGTTTTACTGAGCATGTCGCGGTAGTCCCTGAGCGCTCCGATATGGATTTGGGTGACCCAGCCGCTTGCGTTGTTGAGTTCTCCAAACCGGCACATCATAAAGGCCATGAAGTCGTTGATCTCCTGGCCGGTGAGGTCCCGGCCGGATCGGGCTTTTGCATATATTTTCTCAACGCGTTCTTCTTTGACCGGGTGCGAGATCGGCTCCAGCACGCCGTGGTCGCCGGCTATACATCCGTTCCGTTCAAACAGTCTGTGCGACTTTTCCATGGCGTCCAGCAGCCCGTCAAGGGCGTCGACAGAGGTGCCGGTTGCCTCTCCCAGACGTTCCACCGCAGCGGTCCAGGATTTCTTGCCGATATTCATTATACCGTCCGGCCGCCAGGTCGGCAGGATGCGTAGCCCACTGAGCCGGTCGGCGGCCTGCTGGTGTTCTTCCAGCCGGGAACTCGGCTCGTCGGTGGTGCACATTATTTCGACCCGCATTGTTTTCAGCAGGTTTTGCGGACGCATCTCCGGACGTTTCAGGTGTTCCTGCGTCGCCTGCCAGACGTCGTCGGCATTGTCCCGGTTGAGCGGTTCGTGGATGCCGAATTGGCGTTTAAGGTCAAGATGTGTCCACTCGTAGAAGGAATTCCCGGCGCATTCGGGCATGATGGATGCCAGGGCCCTCCATTTTTCTATATTGGGCGCCTGTCCGGTGATTTTCTCTTCCGGCACGCCCCTTCTACGCATGGACTCCCACACGTAGTGATCGGTCGCCGCCTCGACTTCCCATATGTCGCTCCATCCCGTGTTATCGAGGATTTCTTTGACGTTGCCGTGGTTGTGGGCATCGACGATCGGCAGGTCTTTCACGTGCTGATACAGCTCCACCGCGGTGGAGTTTTCGAGCAAATAATTGTCGTCCAAAAAAGCCATGTCAGACGGTCTCCCTCTCAGAGTGAGCTCTTTTCCGTTGCGTCTTTGTCTTTCGTTCCCTCATCGGTCACGGAGCGGGCCGGGGGGCCGGCGCGTTCATGTGCGATATTCCCGGGAACATGCATCGACGATCGACCGATGCCATGCTAAGATGAATATTCACAGAACCCCGTTCGTTTCCAGCGGAACAGGCCCGGTGGAAGAATCTCCAGAAACAACATGGTTGACTGAGGGCTTACATGGTAAGATACGGGACGTTTTTTTTCAAGTGCCCTTCCCGTGCGAGGCATTGCATTTGCCATATCAGGCACGGTGACCTATAATCTGCAAGGTCAGAGACCACAGATCGGCAGGATTTCTTTTCAACTTCAGGGTAACTCAGCTGAGGAGGTCGATGATGCCCCCGAAATTTTTGATGGATCCGGCAACAATCGATACGGAAAACATTGTCGCCGGGCCCGATCAGATCCGGGCTTGCAATCCGCAGAGGTATGAGTTCGAACAACTTGACGCCGTTGTGTATTGCGATACGGAACAAGGGCTGATCGCCGGATTCAAAGATGTGGCCGACGACGAGTTCTGGGTGCGCGGGCACATACCCGGGCGTCCCCTTTTCCCCGGCGTGCTGATGTGTGAAGCGGCCGCTCAATTGTGCAGTTATTACTTCCGGAAGGTAGCCGGAACAGGAAAGTTCCTCGGCTTCGGCGGCCTCGATAATGTCAAGTTCAGGGGCCAGGTCAAACCGGGTGACAGGTTCATTATACTTGCGAAGAATCTGCAAATCGGCAGCCGCCGCGCCGTTTTCGAATGCCAGGGGCTGGTGGAGGGCGCAATGGTTTTCCAGGGGAAGGTCACCGGTATGCCCATCTGAAAAGTGACTCTTTTTGCTTTTTGCGCGAATTTAAAGCAGAACAACAAGTCCGCCCGAAACTGCGGCGAGAGCGGCGATAAGGACTTTCAGCCCGCCGGCCGTCCGCTGCGCCCGTTGCAGTGTTGCCTCGCTGGCCGCGGCTTCTCGCAGAAAGCACGTGCGCCTGGCGATGCTGAAATGGCGCCATCCTCCCTGCCCGCGGTTGCGACCGCTGAGGGCGGCAATTTTCTCCAGCGCCGAAAGGAAGGCTTGCGGGCGGGAAATGTTGCTGACACTGAAAAGGTCCGCTTCTCGCTCGAACCTGCGCGATACATAACCGAAAAAAAACGCCCAGTAAAACAGGATGTAAAGAAGTATCAGGGCCGGTCCGGCAATCTCTGTCATGGCGAACGCCGGGAAAGCCTCTCCGCCCATGGCTCCGATCCGTGAAGCCACGCCCGTCACAACTGCCAGGGATGATCCGAAAATGATTATCAACAGGAAATAGTAGAGGAAGTGGTGATGCTTTATATGGCCGGCCTCATGGGCAAAAACGGATTCGACTTCCTCGTCGCTGCAGTGCGCGATCAGGACATCGGTGACGAACACATAACGCAGAAAGCCCATAATCCCTATGACCGCTGCGTTGGGTATCTGCATCTGTGTACGCCACAGGAAGATATTGCTGAATTTGAATTTGACCTCGTCCCCGAACCCGTACAATCGCCTTCTGAGCGGCCCGGGCGGCAGCGGAGACGTCGGCCAGAGAAAACGCAGGAACAATGGGCCGAACATTACCAGCGTTGCGGCGAGCCCCAGTGCGACCCACTGGTGGGCGAACGGATGATGGGGAAAAAAATGTACGACGGTATCCGAGGCCAGGGTCAGCAGCAGCCATGGCAAAAGTATGATCCCCAGTTCCATGCGAAACCTCAGCAGCAGATGGGAAAGCAGCCCCGGCGTTCCGCAGTCGCCGGCGTCGCTCCCGCCGGATGCCTCCACCACCCGCCTCTCGCTTGCCATGGCGTTTGTCACCATCACCAGCAACGGGAGCAGAAGGATTATATCGCTTATTAGCGGTATAAAGAGTTCTTCGGGCACAACACGCTCCGCAAGCGCATGCCACTGGAACAGGTTGATGCACAGGAACGTGAATAAGACAACGGCGAATTTGAGTGTTTTAAATCCACGCAGCGCACGGCCGGCGCGGATAGCGTTGCCTTTCTCAATCCGCCCGATCGTGATGGCCGCTCCGGCCCGCCAGATGCAGAAATTAACGAGCACAATGGAGATAACTCCCGCAATATTCCACGGCCAGGCCGCTTCAAACAATCTCAGGGGCAGGGGGAGATACGTTATAAGCAGGCTGACAAGAAAGGTCGGCAACATGGTTTTTAACTCTCTTCCTCCAGCTTCTCCAGAAGGCGGAGCGACCTGTCGGTTATGTCGGACTTCCGGCTTTGAAGGTCGCGCAATTCCGGATCACCGTGTTTTTTCAGAATTGCGTGGTAAGAGGATTCCGAATGCTGCCAGTAGAGCAATGCGGGATCGCTTTGTTCGGTGAGTGTCTGGCCGTTGTTGATAAGGTTGGCCAGCATTTCCATCCATGCGTCTTCATGATCGATCAGCCATTTTCGGAACCGGCGAACCTGCCCGGTGTCCCGGTCCGCAATCGCGTTCCGGTCGCCGTGGAACTGCTTCCTCACCGGCTCTTCCAGTACCGATGCCAGACGGTTGGCGGCGTGCTGGAGCTTGTCGATGCCGGAGTCGATCGCCTCCACTTCTTCGACGATGTCGGGTCGTTTCTCCGCGATCGTTTCGAGGGAGACAGGGACAATGCCGGATTTTCTGGGGGCTATTTTTTTCAGACCGATCGTGGACTGGCCGTGTCCGAGCCGTCTCCATAGCAAATTGCCCTTCTGCAAATTCTTCAGGTTCTGCCGCAGGTTCGCGGCAATCACTTCCATGAACCTGTGGTGCAATTCCGCCCGGGAATTGTTTTCTATGCGCCGATGGAGCAAATAAGCAGACGTTAAGGCCGCGCAAAGAGCAATGAGTATTAGTATCCATTGTATCATAGAACAAGCCTTGTTTTCCGGTTCCAAAGGAAAGGGAGATAGTGTATGAATGGCAGGTCGGATGTGTCACCGTCAGCTAAGAAACGTTGGAGCAAAAGCAGCCATTTCGGGCCTGACTTGACTCCAACCCGAATGACCGGATCTCTTCCCATCATTGTAACCGCAGACCGGCTGAAATGCAATGTCACTGGAATCCATAACAGCAATCCGGTTGCCGCGTTTGACTTTGCCTTTCGGATGATGTACACTTCGTCTCAGGCACAGTCACGGAATATCTGCCGGCGTCCTTATGGACCGATGCCGCTGCTCCACTTGAGGTGATACCATCCAACAATTGCACGAAGCAACGCTGGATATTTTAGAAAACGTGGGTGTCCGCCTCGAGCACGACGCGATCGTGGAGATGGCGCTTCGTTCGGGCGCCCTGCGTGGCTGCGGCGGTTCGGAAGTGCGCTTTCCGCGCGGGATGGTGCGTGATTGCCTGGAGCAGGTGCCGCAAACGGTGCAGCTTTCGGCGCGAGATGGTTCCTGTTTTTCCCTTTCCCCGGAGTCGGAGCCGGTTTTCTGGACCAATCCCGCCATGTACATGTGGACAGGTGATGAGCGACGGGGGGCGAGTGTTTCCGACCTGGCGGCGGTGGCCCGTCTATGCGATAATCTTCACAACGTGCATGGAGTGATGGGGATGGCCCTCCAGGACGTGCCGCCGGGGGACTGCGATTTTACAGGTCTGCGTATCATAGCCGAAAACTGCCGCAAGCACATCCGTGTGCTGTGCTTCACCGGGCGCGGTATGGATGCGCTGGTGGAGATGAAACAGGTTTTCCCCGGTAACTGGTTCAGTATAGGTTTTACCGCGCACGGTCCCTTACGCTGGACGCATCTGGCTCTTGAGATTTTCCGGCGCAGCTCCGGCCAGGGCATCCCCGTTACGATCAACGGGGAGCCGATGGCGGGAGTGACGGGGCCGGTGAGTCCGGCCGGTTCGATGGTGGTTGGCAACGCGGAGATACTGGCCGGCATCATTGTCACCCAGCTGCTGGAACCGGGGCGGCCGGTTATTTACAACCTCGGGCTGGCACATACATTCGATATGCGGCAAGCAACGGCCGTCACCGGTGGTCCTGAAAATGCATTGTTCGCCCGCGCCTCGGCCGAACTGGGCCGTTTTTACGGGCTCCCGTCCGGTTCCTGGGTCTCGACCGACGCGGTGTATGAGGACGAACAGGCGGCGATGGAGAAGATGTTCGGTTTCTCCTCCCATTACCGTCACGGCGTCAATCTGATATGGGGGATGGGTCAGCTGGAGTCCGAATTGACGATGTCCCTTGCACAGCTTGTTATCGATGACGAAATGATCGACTATATGCGCCACCATGAACGGGGATTCCGTGTTGATGCCGAAACCTTGCAACGCGATTTGATACGCGAGGTGGGCATTGCCGGCTCCTACCTGGACACCGATCATACCTTGCTGCACTGGCGCGAGTATCTTTACAGCCCGCGGATATTGAACCGTAAAGCGCGAGAGAACTGCACAATTGCTTTGCCAGGCGCTGCGCGTGCCCTGGTTGAGGATGTTCTGGCGGGCGACAGCGAGGAAAAAATCGGCGCCGCCGAAGCGGAAGAATTGCGCAGAATCGAGAATCGCTACCGTCATGCCTGATCGTCATGCGGGCGCAGGGCAGGCACCGATCTCCAACAGGCTCGCTATAGGGGACTGGCCGAAAAGGCCGCTTCAAGCGTAGCCCCGGGCGACCAAAGGGAGCCCGGGGTGTAAAGATGTGCAGTTTCATGGAGCGGATCGCGCCAGCAAAGCCGGCAGCCGCCAAAAGCGGCTCTCGCCGTTGGCGAGGCGATCCGCGGGTGATTTGCCCGGTCCAATTTAACCCCGGGTTTCCTTCGGTCACCCGGGGCTAAAAATGTCTCGCCCGTTTCGCGGGCTCAAGAAAAAGACGACTGAATGCCATTGCCAATCGCAATATTTAACCTTTTCGGCCGCGCTCGCTAGTGCTTACTTGCATAACTAAGATAATCTTTGGTTATTTGATTTTTTACCGCAGAGATCGCAGAGTGCGCAGAGAACGGCTTCTATTACGATTGCGACCTTCTTTAAAATAATTGTTCGTCTTTCTCTGCGTTCTCAGCGTGCTCTGCGGTTAGTTCTTTGCCTTTGTAGCTCAAAACCTGAACCTTTAATTTCATTCGGACTTACGCAACTAAACACTGGCCCTTTTTAGCCTGGGAGCATTTTCGTTTTAACGTTTTGAGGTAAAAGATGGAAATCAGCAAATATTCGTTCGGTGTTGGAGACCGGTTCGGCCGTCAGGGCCGGGCGCAGCTCAAGGCACTGGCGCAAGCCCGGGAAAAGGGTTGCTCCATTGCTCCCGCGTGGAACAAATCTTACCGCGAACATGTTATCGTTGGCACATCCCCCGGGGAGGTCAGGCTGGAGGCGGATAATGCCGTCGCCGCGTGCGGGTGGGACGGGCCGTATTATGTCGATGCCGACCATATCGGCCGGGACAATGTGGATGGGTTCCTGTCCGCCAGCGACTTCTTCACCTTCGACGTCGCCGACCTAATCGGTGAACCCGCCGCTGAGGCCGACCTGCGGGGGTTCGCAGGGGATTGCCGTCACCTGTGCGGCACAGTCAACCTGCCCGGATTGGATGGCGGGATCGGTCTGACCGGTGAGCGGATCAGAGATGTCGCCGGCAAATACCTTGCCGCCGTCCATCATGCCGCGCAGCTCTACAGGTACGTCAGAGAAAAAAAAGGGGAGGGCGCCTTCATCACCGAAGTCTCGATGGATGAAACCGATGCACCGCAAGCGCCCGAAGAGCTGCTGCTGATACTGAAAGCCCTTTCCGACCTCCACGTGCCCGTGCAGACGGTTGCCCCCAAGTTCAGCGGGGAGTTTTACAAGGGAGTTGACTATGTGGGCGACCCGGAAGTTTTCAGGGCGGAGTTCCGCGCGGATCTTGCGGTGATCCGTTTTGCCGTCCGGGAGTTCGGTTTGCCGGCGAATCTGAAACTGAGCATACATTCGGGCAGCGATAAGTTTTCCCTTTACCCGGTGATGAAAAATGAGCTCGAACGTTGCGGGGCCGGGCTGCACCTGAAGACCGCCGGTACAACCTGGCTGGAAGAACTCGTCGGGCTCGCTCTCTCCGGCGGTGAGGCTCTGTCCATAGCGGTGGAGATTTATTGCCGGGCGCTCGAGCGTATGGAAGAGCTGTGCAGTCCTTACGCCGCGGTGATCGATATCGATCCCGCACGTCTTCCGGGGGCCGAAGACGTCCGGAGCTGGAGCGGACGTGCATTTGCCGATGCGCTCAGACATGATCCGTCATCGGATGCCTACAACCCGCACTTCAGACAGCTCTTGCACGTCGCTTATAAAGTTGCTGCCGAGATGGGTGACCGCTATCTTGACGCCCTGGAAGACAACCGGGAGGTGATAGCGGAAAATGTCACGATGAATCTGTATGAACGTCACATCGTGGAACTGTTTCCCGGAATCACCTGAGTGCGGCCCGAGAGGTATCCTTCGATACGCAAGCCGTCCGGTCCAAAGTCCAGCGTCACCGCGCCATCTTCGTATGTCGACCATACGGCGATCCCGCGCCGGTGAAGCAGCTTTTTCGTCCCGCTGCTCAGGGGCCGGCCCGTGCTCGCCACAGCCACCCGTGGCCTGACGGTTTCAAGAAACGCGTCCAGCTCCCCGGTCAGTGCGCCGTGGTGCGGAAGCAGCAGCACGTCCGCCCGCAGCGCGCCCTCGCCGTGGTCCGCCGATATTCGTTCCAGCGCCTCATCTTCCGCATCGCCGGGCAGAAGCACGCGCCACCGGTTGAAACGGCACAGGAGCACGGCCGATCTGTTGTTGCGGCTGACACTTTTTTCGCTCAGAAAACGTGAATCGGGATGCAAAAAAACGCCCTCGAAATCGCCCGATTCCACTGTCACCCCGTCCATGACGCGCAGGTACTCGCCGGATGCCTTATAAAGTTGATCGCGGACGACTGGAGCAACGCCTTCTCCCACGCCTTCGGGCGGGATAAGGAGTCGGTCGATGCCGAACTGTTTGGAGAGTTCGGGCACGAAACAGTAATGGTCGAAGTGCCTGTGCGAGACGACCAGCGCGCCGATACGGCGCACGCGATTGTGCCACAGCACGCCGGAGGCGGCCCGGACAGAGCCGTATGATGTGCTGCCGGCGTCGTAGAGCATGGCGCCGCCTCCGGGCAGGCGCAGCATGATGCTCTGCCCGTGGCCCACATCTTTGACCGTCATGCGGAAATGCTCCGGGCCGGATGCCTGCAGCTCGTACAACAGCATGCCGGCGGCAAGAACCAGGGCGCCGGCTGTGATGATCTGCACCTTGCGTTTTTTCCGCTTTGCGGCCACGACCAGCACAATGGCGCCGTAAAAAAGAATGACCCACCACAGCGGCGGCGCCGGTGTGTAGCGGACAAAGCCCGGCAGAGCTCTGCAGAACTGCAACAAGGTCTCTATGCCCCAGGACAGAAGGGAGGAGAGGGAGTTCAGCCATCTGAACACAATGCCGCCCAGCGGCAGGGCGAGCAGGCTAAGGAAGGAGTTCAGGATCAAAAACAACACCAGCGGCCACAGAGCCATACTCAGCAGGGGGAGGAGGAGCGAGTAACGGTTGAAGTTCAGTGCGGTGAGCGGGGCGATGACCAGCCAGATGCTCAGGGAAAGGACGAAATAATCACTTCCGTACATCCAGATATTCCGGGCCAGCGACGTCTCCTTCGGTTCCCGGAGGTTTTCTTCCAGCCCGCGCCACGGCCAAACCATGTCCCGGAGGGCGGGGTAGAGGTAAAAGATGGCCCAGACGGCCAGGAAGGTGAAGTGGAAACCGGTGGAAAAAAGTTCCTGGGGCCGCCACAGGAGGATCAAAAACGCCGTTCCCGCCAGCGTCGACAAAGGGTCGGGACGCCTGTGCAGCAGGGGAGCCCCGGCCAGCATACTCAGCATGATCGCCGCCCGGATGGAGGATATCCGGGCGCCTGTGAGCAAAACGTAAGCCCATACAAAAGCAATCAATGCAACGTGCTTTTTCGTTGTTTCCAGCCCCGTCAGTGTGAGGAACAGCCATAAGCCGGCGGCGAAGATGCCGACATGCAGGCCGCTTATGGCCAGAAAATGCATGGCCCCGGCGTCTTCCAGGTCTTCGTTCAGTTCGGCAGGCAGGGCGTGCCTGTCGCCGAGGAGCAGGGAATGTACCAGCGGGTGGATTTCAGAGCCGCCCCCGTCCTCCATCCGCAGCAGGCGGTTTCGCATGCAGCGCCTGAGCCGTTCGGCGGCCGTTCTCGGGGATCCGTACCAGCGGCTTCTTCGGATGATGTCCACCCCTTCGGTCTGCACGCCGCCGGCGGTTCCGTAGCTTCCCATGCGCTGGTAGTGCAGGTGCAATGCGGGTTCGCCGGGGTTGGTGGGGGGGGCGTTGGGCTGGAAATCGGCCATAAACTCCACCGTGTCGCCATAGACGGCTGCCGGCGGTTTTCCGCTGCCGAAAACCGTGACGCCGCCCGTTGAGCGCAGCCAGGGACCATTCCCCGGGTCGTATTCCACGATCTCAACGCGCATAATCCACCTTTCCCTGTCCCACCGGCCTGCTTGGCGGAACGGGTGGCGGGGTGTCCAGGGGCGGGGTGACGCACTGACCCGGGCCCTTACGCGCATCAGCCCCGCCCGCTGCGAAAGCAGGTTTTTGACGTGAAAAGGGGGCCTGTATTGGTGCCTGAGATGAAACCACAGAGCACCCGGTGCGAGGAAAAGCAGTAAAGCCGTAAGCCAGCAGGCCGTCTTTGCGGGGTGTCTGAAGAGAACAAGGCCGGATATGATGATCGAAAGAGCAACCGCGAAAAAAAGAATGCGGAGGGAGGGGGAAAAAAATCCCTGTACAGCGATCCCCATAATGAAACCGATCAGCACCGGCAACAGCGGGCGGTGCGTTTCCGCAGGTCCGTCCGTGCGCTGGAGTTTGGAGCGTTCGCCCATGTTTGCTGCCCGCCCGGAATCTTCCGCTTGGTCGTTGGTTTATGAAATTTAAGGGTTTGCGGCCCCTTCTTCATGTGAGCAGCAGCAAGCTTCCGCCCATGACCGCCATGCCGGAGATGGCGCCGGCTATCGGCATGTGCTCGCTGCCGTAGGCCTTGGCCGCAGGCATAATTTCATCCAGCGAAATTGCCACCATGAATCCGGCGACTCCGCCAAGCACCCATCCCAGCAGTGCCTCCGAGAGGAACGGATAGAGTATAAATGCCGCCAGCAACGCCCCTGCCGGTTCGGCAAGCCCGGCATACAGGGCGTATAAAAAGCCTTTAAGACGGCTGCCGGTGGCCGCGTAGACCGGCGCCGCCACCGCTACCCCCTCGGGGATGTTATGGATGGCGATCGCCACCGCAATGGCCGTGCCCAGCCGGACATCGTGCAAGGTGGCAAAAAAAGTCGCCAGCCCTTCCGGAAAGTTGTGGATCGCTATTCCCACAGCAGTCAGAATGCCCACGCGCATCAGCCCGTCCTTCTCTTCCGACCCGCCGCCGGCCTTGTGGTCATGGTCGCCGATATAGTCGTGCGGAACCAGAAAGTCCAGAAGGAATATGCCGAGCATGCCCGCAAAAAAGGACGCCAGTGCGTAGGCAAAGCCGATATCATCGATGCTTTCATCCAGCAGTTCCACAAAGGAGATGAGTATCATGACCCCGGCCGAGAAGCCAAGCGTGAACCCCATGAATTTCGGCGTGGCCTTCCTGACAAAAAGATTGACAATGCCCCCGATCGCCGTCGATAACCCGGCCAGGCTCGTGATGGCCAGGGCCAGGAGGATTCTTCCTGTCGGCATAAAGCGCCTCCGTTAAAGTTTAACATAATGGCGGAACGCAGGGATCAGCGAGACGCGCGCCGCCGATGTCCGCCAAAGTACTGCAGCCGCCCGGCAAAATGCGATCATTTCAGGGCCGTTTTTTTTCGATCGCCCCGGTCAGCGCCGCCATGCCGCCGCTTTTTTCCAGGAAAAGCTGCAGATGGGGGAACGGGATTTCAATGCCCGCTTTGTCGAGCGCCTTTTTGCCCTTTTCAACGTATTCCCAGTGCATGGGGAAAAGGTTCCAGGGATCCAAAATCCAGAAACGCAGTTCCATGTCGACACTGCTGCCACTGAGTTGTTGCACGATCACGAGAGGTTCGGGATCGGTGAGTATACGATCATCGCCCTCGGTGGTGGAGAGCAGTACTTTTCGTGCAGCATCGATATCTTCCTTGTAGGCGATGCCGATCGGCACCCTTACACGTATCCGCTTGGTCTGTGTATAGTTAACTATGCGTTCGGAGGCGATGTTTTTGTTGGGCAACACGATCGTTTCGTTATCGAACGTGGTCAGAACGGTCGTTCGCAACCTGAGTGCGGTGACCTGGGCATGGGTCTCTCCGATCCTCACCCAGTCGCCGGGTTCGAAGGGACGGTCGATGGCAAGCGTAATGCCCGTTATAATGTTGGTAATGGTGTCCTGTGCGGCCAGGGAAATGGCGAGTCCGGCCAGTCCCAGGCCGGTGACCAGAGCGGTGATATTGAATCCGAGCTGGTTGGCTATGGTCAGGCCGGCCAGTATAACCACGCCGTATTTCAAAAAACGCCGGATCAGGACCTTCATTCCCTCGGAAACCTTTGCCTTCCGCAACGCCTTGTCGGCGAGCTTGCGGAAGGCGATAAGCAGTCCCCAAAAAAATACGATCAGGACAAGCGCTGCAACAACGTTGGGGAGATAGTCGATAATCCGTTCCAGGACGGGCCCCACCTCAACGTGCCGGCTGATCCAGTCAATCATTCTTTGCACCTCCAGCTGTTAAAAGTTCAACGATTATTGGTGCATCTCCGGTTCAGTCATATCTGCCGGAAAGCTGCTCTGCTCAAGGCCGCAGATACGACAGGATCTCTTCTGCGATTTTCGCAGCGGCCTCTTCCCTCGCTTCCGCCAGTGCCTCTTCTTCCTGTTCGATCGCGGCCCCCATGCCCTCGGCTCCGACCACGGCGATCACCTCCGGTGTTTCTCCGGCCTTTATCATGTGCACTTCCGTTCTGCAAACGGCAAATATTAGTTCCCCGAGGCTCGTCGAACGCGTGGCGGTTATCTCGAACTGTGAACCGCCCAGGGCCAAAAACACAAGGATGTCCGCGCCATGCTCCTCCCCGATCGTCTCCCCGACGGCCCGTACAACACCGTCGAGGTTGCCGTCCATCGCATCTGAAATATCTTCCGGTGACAGATGCAATCTGTCCTCCCCGAGCAGGGATACGCCGGCGTTCTCCAGGCGCTCAATCAGTGCGTTTCGGCCGCTGCTCCGGTCCGGCGGCGCTTCTCCGTCCGGGCCGGTCTCTCCGATCCGGACGGCGAGTGCCATAGTGGATCCATGGGCGCGCTCATATGAAAAATCGACTGCGGGCGTATCCAGGCGGGCGTAGATTCCTTTATCCGTCAGGATTTCTGCTGCGGCCAGAGAAATCCGGATATCCGCTCCTTCCATGCGGGAGATGTCCCGGATATTTCTCACCTCCGTGCCGGCGGCGCCATCCCGGTCGCTTTCCACGATAACCGAGCTCCCGCCGCTTCGGGCAAATTCGCCCCCGAGATCCACCAGCTCGAACTTCACCGGCATGCCGCGCACCGGTTGCTCATCAGGCCCCACAACAATTCTCACGCTCAGGTGTCTGCGGGCCGTTCTTTCGGCCGGAGTCCATCGTCCGGGGCCTTTCTCCGGGATGATTTTGAATTGGCGGAGCAGCCGGTTCAGATCGGAATAGGTTCCGGCGAGGGAGAGCCCTTCCAGTTTCTCATTGCAGCCCCCGATCTCCGGCAGAGCCGGGGAGAGTGCGTAAGCGGTCAGGCAGTTGTGCAGGGCGGCTTCACCGTTTGCCGCCGCCACGAGCATATCTTCAAGCGCTTCTTTGAAATTGCCCGCTTTCTCTTGATTCAAACCGTAACTCTGCCGCTGCCGCCATTCGTCGATCTGTTTTTTTGCTGCGGCACTGCAATTTCCTGCCGCCGAGGCACGGTTGATGACCGCCATAGCGTAATGCACATCAATGGCCGAATCATACCACAGCTTCGCAATGCGGACATCGATGATGTTTTCGGGGAAAGAATGCAAACGCGCCGCGGGCAGGTCGGCCGCCTGCCGGAGGAAGTGGTGGTCGGACAGGTCATCGCTGTCTTCGCCGCCCGCATGCGCCACGGTCCGCGCCAGTCCGGCCACACGCTGAAGCGCCGCCCGCCGCGCGTTGTTTTCGGCCTGGAGCAAGTTGTCGCCAAGTCCGATGGCCAGAAGGTAGCGGTCGGAAGGATATCGGCTGCTGCGGCCCGTGGCGAGCCATTCCGGGGGAGGGTGGTGCCGGGTGTCTTCCGGCGCTTTGCCGGGCTCGGGTTTTGCCGCCTCGGAAAGACGCTTTTGCAGGGCGCTGTCGAGGTGTTCTGAAAACGTCTCCAAAACGGTTTCTTCCCGATCGGGTTCGAAGAGCGAGTAATCGCGGTTCAGCGCGGCAAATCCGTCCTTAATGGCATTGTGAACGGTTGTCAGGGGGATGCGCAGCAGCACGTAAGCGCTTCCGTTGTCCTCCGGCGCCCAGGACTGTTTCTGGATCGTCCTGCGCATAATATCAGAGCTGACCTCCGTGGCAAGGGCATCGGCGAACTGCCGGGTCCCGAGTTCCCTGCCCGGATCCCATTCCGGGTTGGCTTCCAAAAAAGCGGCGAAGGAGTTCCCGACATAACCGGACACCGATTCCGAAAGCCGGGCTCGTCCCTCCAATGTGGCCCTCTCCAGCGCCTCCTCCGGGGCTCCGGCAACGCCCTGGCCCACGGCTGAGAGGAATCCCGGATGCACCTTTCTGCTCTCCGGCTCCTGTGCCCAGGACGGTTTTTCGGTGTCGGGCTGCGTCTCCACAACCGCGCATCCGTTCAGGAAAACCAACAGAATGACCGTTGCCAGAGCCGATGTAACTCTATTCATTTTTCAGATATCCTCTGCAAACAGACGTGCCGTGAAGTGTGCTCCCGGGTGCGGTCGATGCGCTGTGCGGACCGGCGTGCAAAGGCTGCAAGGCGCCTGCGCGCGGGTGATTCTCCGCCGGACAATCCCGATGGTCGAACCGCCTGCGCCATCGCATGCCAACGGGGGCGTACGTTCCTGAAGATATTGCCCCGTGCCCGTGTGTGATCAGAGCCGGAACGAAAAGCGTATGATACGACGTAAGGCAAACCGGTGCAAGTGAAAAAAGAATGGCGGATCGCAGGAGGTGCGGTGGGTCTGCCGGGGGTTTGGGTGGCATCTGTAATGATGGGTGGCGGGAAAGGGATTCTCAGCCAATCCGTTCATCGCTCCGGCAGCTACCTCCTTCAATGTCCACTCCCGGACGGGGCGTCAGATCAGCGTCTCAACAACCTGCTTTTTTTATTGAAAGCCGGAATATCGTCAGGAACCCGCGATGTGATGACAGGACCGTCGGCAGCAACCGGTTCGTCTGTATAATCCGCTCCCGCCTCAACAAGTCCCTCTCGCATAACGGGAAAGCAGGTCGTGGTTTTCCCTTCCAGTATGCCGGCACTCACGAGAACCCGGGGTCCATGGCAGGTCCCCGCCAGAATTTTACCCTGTTCATACACCGAGCGCACCAGGTCGAGCACTCTTTCGTCTTCCCTCAAACTCTCCGGTGATTGACCGCCCGGGATGATAACAGCAGTTTTAATCAATCCGGCCCGTTGTTCTCACAAGCCTCCAACGGCGCGGATCAGGGAAAGACAGGCTTGAAAGCGTCCGCTGCGATCCGGGGTTCCAGCCGGACCGCTTACTGCGCACGCACCCCCAGAAACGTCGTCATGATGTGCTTCAGCTCGAGCTCCAGCACGCCGTAAGAATAGTATTCCATGGCGAGTTTGTAATTATGCTCCACCATATTCTCCCTGGCCGCAGGGTCGTCGAGGATGCGTTCGGCGTGCTCCAGTGTCTGCGAGGAGACACCGTCGTCCATCTCGATCACCTCAAACCCCTTTGGCTTGATATCGTGCGAGTAAATCGAGTAATTGTTGACGACGATCGGCTTCTTGAAATAAACAGCCTCGAGGAAAGCGTTTCCAAACCCCTCGAAAACCGATGGATAAGTCACCAGGTCGGCGTGGGGGTAAACGTCATCGATCGCATAGATTTTTTCTCCCGCTGCGGTTCGGCCCCTCCCGGTCGCAATGATTTTTTTCATGAACAGGGCCTTGACGTTCAGCAGATCCGCGTATTGCATCACCCGCTGTTGATATTCATAACCCTCGTCGTCGACGGCGTGGGATATGACCAGGACGCAGTCCCTTTCGAGCCTTGCGGCGAACTCTATGGCGTGTTCTATTCCCTTCCGCTGAACCACGCGCGTGGGCTGGAGCAGGAGCAGCTGATCATCGCCGATGCCGAGCGTTTCTCGCACGTCGCAATTGTAATCGTCGATCCCGGGCGGGGGTTTTTCAAATTCCATGACGTTCGGTATGAGGGTGGCG
>PUMZ01000153.1 GCA_003551565.1 Candidatus Brocadiaceae bacterium
AAATATTATACCTGTAAATCTCATAAGGACCTTCGTATTCGCCTTCATAATCAAAATAGTAGATCCAGCCATCATTTTTTGCAGCGCGCCCTCTATTAGTTAAGTTTCCTGCTGTATTGCCCATCTGTTCTTCGTTTATGATGGTGCTGTTAGTTTGTTCTTTGATTGTGCTGTTTTCATCACTGCCTATTTCCATCATTTGCAACTTACTTGCATCGTAAGATTCGAAGAAAAGCCAGTTTCCAGCTATATTTATATCGTATAAGTTGTCACTGAAAATTTGAGTCAGTTCGGTGCCATCAGTTTTAATTCTATATACACCATCGCCATACATGCCTGTATTGTAATAAATCCAGTTCCCGGCCACATTTAAAGCCCATGCCCTGTCACTGCTTATTTGGGTGCGCCCGGTGCCGTCTGTCATAATTTTAAATATGCCATTTCCACTGCTATAGTAAATCCAGTCACCGGCTACGTTCATACTTTTCAAACTGTCTTTAAAAACCAGGCTGTGATCGCTGCCGTCAGTGCGTAATTTATGGATATTTTTATCTGTATCGATTGTGCGGTAATATATCAAATCGCCAAGAACATTCATTTTTGAAGAGTAGTTGCTGTTTATCCTGGTCCTTTCGCTTCCATCAGGACGAATTTTATAAATACTGTGTCCGTCATCCCAGTTGATGTAATAAATCCAATCCTCAACTACGTTTAACTGAGATGCGTCATCTTCAATGATCATTGTTTTATCACTGCCGTCGGTGCGAATTTTATAAATATAACTAGGCCCGTAAAAAGCATTTTCTTTCCCGATATAGTAAATCCAATCACCGGAAACATTCAAATAACTTGAATGGCAACTATTAAGCTGCGTACGTTCGCTTCCATCAATACGAATTTTGTAGATTTTACTCGTGTTCACGTCATAGGCATTTATGTAGTAAATCCAGTCATCAACCACGTAAAATTGGGTCACACCGTCTTCGCTGATCTTTTGACGGTCGCTACCGTCAGTATTAATTTTATAAATTCTGCCCTGGTCGTCATTATTTTTGTAATAGATCCGGTCATCGATGATACTTATATACACTGAGCGGTCATTATTGATTCGGGTGAGATTATCACCGTCTGTATTGATCTTGTAAATAGTACTTCCCACATCCAGGTTGCTGTAGTATATCCAATCGCCCCTTAGATTTAAAAAAAAGGAATCGTGGTTGTTAATTTTTGTTAGCATACTTCCATCTGTTTTAACTTTGTATATCTTGCCCCCCTCACCTTCGTTACGGAAAAATATCCAGTCATCCTTCCTTACAGCCAGTCCTTCATTGATTATATTTCCGGTGGTGCTGCCTTTTTGGTTGATATCGATGGATTCATTTGTATTTGCCTGGTCATTTACCTGGCCAGGTTCTTGAGCTGTACAACCCACTAATATAGCTATAAGTAAAAAAATGAAAACCGGCAAACTAATTCTGGACAATTCGATTTGCCCCCTCGATAATATGATCATAACCCGGCAGCGCATGTTAAAAACTTGCGTGAGAACTTTTTAAAGCCAATGGTCTTGGTCGGATCAAAAAAGTCTTTAATGGCTAAAGTAAATCTATGTCAATATCATCATCTTTTTCTTGCAGCCTGTGTTGCCTCTGTCTTGTTTCGCGCGGAGGACTTGACGGTTGGGAAACCCTTTGGTGACCGACGGGTTCCCTGTTCTCTTGAATATAAACATATTGCGGCGCTTTTTCTGCGGGTTTAGATAGCGCCCAAACCAGGGAGATAACCCATACGATAAAGGTCCAGCCTCCCAGGATATTTAATGCGATAATTGCTGCTTTATTCGGATGGTCCGCCTTCGACGCTATTATGGATGGAATCAAATAAATTGCAATACCTGAAATTAACACAAATATGAGCACAAATACAACACCAACATCACCCATGAATAATTATCCTCCTTTGTAAATAATTTATAATGAACACACTATCAGGTAACACTGCTCTTAATAAATGGCGCTTTGGATAATCCTGTTATAAAGAAAAGGTAAAAAAGGTAATATTTCGCGTACAATTGTTACTTTTTTACCTGCATGCTATGGATAAATCATGATCCAGCCCAGGTAATCAAAGACACCGAGTATACCTTCATTATATTTTTTTATTTCGACAATTGAACTATTTTCAGCATAAGTATTATTGTGAATAATCTTCCCTTCTCCTAAAGATAGTGCCGTGTGAGGTATCGTGTTTTCGTTCCCAATTAACCCCGGCGGGATGCTATACAGAACCATTGCCCCTACCGGTGGCTCTCCTTGTTTAATATCATTAGGATATCGATTATAAACGCTTATGGCACAACCCCTGAAGTTTTCTGTATTTATACCTGCGCTTTCATAAGCTTCCCAAACAAATCTATGGCACTCATTAATGTAATGATTTTCTAAATCTTCCCTATTCTTTGCCCACTCGATTGCTCTCAGGATTTTTCCGTTTGTTTTGTCTGGTTCTCCATTTATCTCGCTAACGGGATCAGAATCGGGTTCAGGTTCTGCCACGGAATCTGTCTTACCGGGTAACCAGGGAAAGATATCTCTTATTGAATCATTCAGTTCTCCTATAACATCTGAAATTGAATCCCTCAGGTCATCGATTCCTTCATTTACCTGGTCGGAAATCGACTGCTTTTGCTCCTCGGCAGCTTCCTCCATATCCTTCCTCAATTCCTTTTTTAACTCCTCGGTGAAATCTTCTATCATCTCATCAGTGCAGCCTGCTCCTATAAAAACCAGCAAAAGCACTATCAAAGCAACCATTAACCTCAACTTTAAGAGCTTCATACCATATCCCACCCTCACCAATGATTTGCAAACCGCGCCAAATTTAATTATTAGAAACAGGTATCAAGATAAATTATTAGCGCTGGCCGACCAGGCAGTTTAAACTGAAACTAAAAAAGATCAAACCATAAAGGCGCGCCTCTTATTTCATCCCAGTACTCGCAGCATATTGCTTCTATTACGACGCAATTATCGACTATTACTTCTATTCTGTGCTGGGTTACTGCTTGCGGATAGAACATGTCATCCTCTGGGGCGCCATGCGCAAGAACAGAAGTTGTAAAGGTATAGGTAAACTGCCATGCATTTGCGGTATTCAGTTTATTTTCTTTTATAAGCTTTAGGTCATTATAGGCCCAATGCCGGTATGTATCACTATTTAATATAAATTGTTTTGCCGCCCTCTCACTCTGGTGCTGGGTACACGATGTCGGTGCGGTTGGAGTTTCAGCAGCGGGTGGAGAACCTGGCCTCGTTGGCCGATCTTCATCAATTCTTATATATTCTGATTCTCTTTTTGGTTCGGGCTCCATTGCTGTGCCGTTGGTAAAACTCCAGTAAGCCGACCATTCGCTCCAACCGGCGCTGTTGCCGGCAGCAACTCTCCACCTGTAATCAGTCCCGTCATTGGGGAATCCATCCTTAGTATATGAAGTAACGTCGTTAACTTCCAGCTCGGTAACTACTGAACCGTCTGAGCTCCGGATTAAATAAATTTTATAATGATCCGCTTCTTCTGCAGCTTCCCAGTGAAAGGTTATTGATTCAGCATTAACATTAATTGAATCTAACGGGGCCACCAGGTTTGGAACTTGAGGTGCAGTTAAAGGTGTTTTTTCAACCAGGAGCAAAGCCAGCGGAGCTGACCAGTCAGACTCAATATCAGTGTTCTGAGAACAGCGGGCTTGAACCTTAATATTATAGCTGCCCGGGTTAGACCAGGCGTGATGGGCATAATTTAAGTTGCTCCAGGATGAATAAGTCCCGTCATCCCAAT
>PUMZ01000234.1 GCA_003551565.1 Candidatus Brocadiaceae bacterium
ACTTATTTTTTTTTTTTTCACTAAAATGTATTTAGTGTAACTGATCGTTTGTTAACTCTTTTTCTTAGGAGGTAGTATCATGTTTAACTTAGTACGTAAGATGTTACGGTTTACTTTAATCGAACTTCTAGTGGTGATAGCAATCATTGCCATACTGGCGGCGATGCTGATGCCGGCTCTTGAGCGGGCGCGGGCCGCGGCTCAAAGTGCTGGATGCTTTAGCCGTCAGCGTCAGTTTGGTTACCTTATTGAATTCTACCGGTCCGACTATGACGATCACTACCCGGTCCGGTCGACAATGGGGATGGATTTTCTGGGACAGATCGGGCCGTATATCGATCCCGGACAGGATGATTATTACAACAGCACAGGCATGTGGAACAACGATAACGGTGCCGACGTCAATCAGTTCTTATGCCCGGGGCACTATTTTGAACCAGGCGCCGGTTCTCAAAAAATATACGGCAACCGCCCGCCGTATATAGCTATGGCGCATATCAGCAGCTGGCGCGTTTTCAATTATACTGTAAGTGCAGAATTTGGATGGCACAATGTGTGCACCTATCCTTACGGCGGATCCCGGCGCCGGTTCATCGGCGATAACTCGCGTATTGTCATGATGGGCGGTCAGGCCGGGTCCAATCTGCGATGGGGTCGGCTGGGAACACGGTGGGTCGACAGAGTCGGGATATTCCCCCACCCCGGCGAGAGTACAAACTACCTCTTTGTGGACGGGCATGTCGAGAACATGGGAAACGTAGACGAAACTCTTGCCCGGTTCAGCGGTTCCAACAATATTGCGTTCAATCTCAAAGGCAGCCATGACACAAGCGGTTATATCTTCTCCGGCCGTTGCGAATGCGGCAGTAACTGCTTCTAAGTCCTGCAAGCCGTTTCACGGCCGAAACGTGGCTCATGCGCCAAATATTCAGTGAACTGCGTATGATGTTGCCTGGACTGGCGCTGAAACGGCGGTCAATATGTCTGCGTTTCAGGAAAATGATATGTTTTCGACCGAGTTTGCTCCCACCGGGTTTTAGTCAGTGTCTGGTTTGTTCTTTTGGCTCTTCGTTAATCTTGCTGATGTGATACCATCCACAGTGGACTCTTTAATAACTTCATAGCTATGTCTTATAGTTTTTTGAAAGCTTGTTTTCTCATTTATTTCTGATTTACTTCCGTAAAATCATTTTTTTCTGGCGTGAATTTTGTAAAGAGGATAATATGCATTTTTTGCGTGCCAGTCCATGCACAACAACAAAATAATTTTTTAGGAGTTTTAGCTATGAAATCTCACAACGTTTTTTTTAACAGGTTCAGCATCCCGATTATAACTTTAGCATTCCTGCTGTTCCCACCGATGATTGCTGCCGATGTCTCGGCAGAAATCATCCTGGCCGAGCAAGGCGAGGCGCTTCAGCCCGTCGTTATCTCCGGCGATGCTTCCGGGGATATAGAGGAGACTGCCCGGAAGCTCACGCTGTATCTGGGGGAAATTAGCGGAGCCGATTTCAGCGTGGAAAGGGGGGACGGCAGTTCCGGAATTGCTGTAGGGACATACGCCGATTTTCCGGGACTGGCGCTGGACGATAAGTTCGACGGCGAGGACCCCTTTCGCAGGGAAGAGTATCTGCTCAGAACACACGAGAATGGAGTTTATCTTATCGGTGCGACAGAACTGGCCACCCGGCACGCCGTCTGGGATTTGCTGCACAGAACAGGCTACCGCCAGTACTTCCCCGGCGATACCTGGGAAGTTATTCCCGAAACTGACATGTTGAGGGTGGATGTCGATTCTTTTGAGTCTCCCGACTACCTGGCCCGGCGGATATGGTATAACTGGGGCATGCGCTGGGGCTATAATCAGGAACCATATCGAAAGTGGCAGGAGAGAAACCGCATGGCGCGCGGGTTTGAACTGCGCAGCGGTCACGCCTACGGCAGAATACACAGCTCCAATCGTGAGACGTTCGAAGAGAACCCGGAGTTCTATGCGCTGGTCGACGGCGAACGCGAGTACCTGGGCGGGGACACTAAATTCTGCATCGGAAACGAAGGTCTGCGCAAGTTGGTAGTCGAATACGCAAAGGCGCAGGTGCGGGAGAACCCGGAACTGGACAGTATCTCCATGGACCCCAGCGACGGCGGCGGGTGGTGCAGCGATGAGTGCGAGCTGTGCGCGCAGCTCGGAAGCGGCAGCATAAGCGACCGTGCCCTGACACTGGCCAATGAAGTGGCCGAGGCGATAAACGAACTGGAACTCGGCGAGAAATACGTAGGCATGTACGCTTATAACGAGCATGGCCCGCCACCGACCATCGACGTGCATCCGAACGTAATAATGTCGGCCGCTACAGGATTCCTGCGCGGCGGCTATTCGCTCGATGAGATTATCGAGGGCTGGCGTGAACGTGGCGCAACCCTCGGCATCTACGACTATTTCAGCGTCGTGGCCTGGGATTGGAACCAGTCGCGCCGCGCACGCGGCGGACGCCCGCTGGACCTGGCCGAACGCATACCTGATTTTTACGAGGAAGGCGCGCGGTTTTTTGACGCCGAGTCCGGCGATGCCTGGGGCCCCTATGGCCTGGGGTTCTACGTCGCTTCGCGCCTGATGTGGGATGTCGGGGAAGCCGAACGCGTGGAGGAAATCATCACCGAGTTCATAGATACCGCGTTCGGCCCGGCCAGTGAGCCGATGGGAGAGTTCTATCACCTTATCGCTACGGATACTGAACGCCGTTCGGACGAGGACCTGCTGGGGCGCATGTACCGGCTCCTGGGCGAAGCGCGCAAACTGGCCGCCGGACATCCGGATATCACGGAACGAGTGGATCACCTGATCCTCTACACCCGTTACTATGAGCTTTACCACCGGTATGCCAATGCCGCAGGCGATGCGCGAGAATCGGCCCGGGACGAACTCCTAGCCCATACTTACCGCATGAGGGAGACGATGATGGTGCATAGCTACGGCATATGGGCGAGGCTGATAGGGCAGGGCGCAGCACATACCGACGACCACCCGCTCAAGGACGATGAACCGTTCGCCGATGAAGAGCTTGAAGGTATGATCGAGGAGGGGATTGAACGCTTCGAACCGGTCGAACTCGACTTCACGGCCGTGCAGTACAGCGAAGAACTGGTCCCGGCCGCCGAAGCGCTCGGCCTTGAGGAAGTCGAGACTCCGGGCGTCTTCCCACCCGTGCCGCAGGATCGTCAGAACTACTACATATGGGTTGAGGAAGCGCCCACCGAGCTGCATCTCAAAGTCACCGTGCAGAAGAGGTGGGACCTGCGCCCGCATAAAATCACCCTGTATTCGCCGAAACAGGTTTATGTGGAACCGGTGGACACCAGCGACATCGTCAGGCCCGACGGCGAAACTTACGATGTTGTGCTCGAAACGGATTACAGCGGGCTGCACCGCATCGAGATACAGGACGGCGGCGATCACACGCGTATAGAATGGCCGGAGGGGCTGCGTGTTACACTGCCCTCTACGGAGGATACGCCCGGAGTGAAAAATCATTTCCGCGGCAAATGGTCGATGTATTTCTACGTCCCGAAGGGAACCGAAGTGGTCGGGGGCTGGGCGGAGCGCATCGCCAACTGGGCGCCGCCGGTCTCCGGAGTGATGCGGGATGCGGACGGGAACGTGGTGCATGAGTTCGACGACGGTGGATATTTCACCATCGAAGTGCCGGAAGGGCAGGATGGACGGCTCTGGAAGTTCGAGAACACCCATGGGTTGCGCCAGCTTATGACTGTGCCGCCCTACCTGGCACCGACCGCTTCCGACCTCCTG
>PUMZ01000269.1 GCA_003551565.1 Candidatus Brocadiaceae bacterium
CAGGGGCCGATGCCGGCGAGGTTTTCGGCCTGCCGGTCGGCAAGAAGGGCATCGAAGTGGATAAGGGCACCTATCAAACCGGTTGCGAGGGGGTGTTTGCCGGCGGCGATATTGTACGTGACCGCAGAAGAGCGGTGCGTTCCGCGGCGGACGGCAAAGAGGCGGCCGGGATGATTGATCTGCTCCTGAGCGGGAAAGAAGTCTTTGCCACACGGCGCCGCTTTAACAGCATGATGGGCAGACTGAAATGCGGCGAAGAAACGCCGGAGCTTTTCGGCGCTTCCCCCGGACCTCGCAATGAACCCGGGGGAAGCGGAGGGTTGACGGCCGGTCAGGCACGAAAAGAAGCGCTGCGCTGCTTGCACTGCGAGTGCCTCAAACCCGAGGACTGCAAGCTGCGAGCTCTCGCCGAAAGCTACGGGGCCGGAAGCAAACGCTACAGCGGAGAGGGACGGGAGTTGTTCTCCCGCAGCACCGAACACGACCGGGTCGTTTACGAGCCCGGCAAGTGCATTAAATGTGGGCTGTGCGTGCAAATCGCTGCAGAATCAGGAGAAGAGACCGGTCTGACTTTTATCGGCAGAGGGGTGCACGTCCGTGTTGAAGTGCCGTTCAAGCGGTCAATAAAAGAAGCGTTGCGCAAAAGTGCGGGAAAATGCGCGGCCTGTTGCCCGACCGGCGCAATTTCTCGCAAACAATCGTTTGGAAACCTGTGAAATTCCGGGCCATTGCGCGGTTGAGAAGGCCGCAACAGGTGCAGCAAGCCCCTTATATTAATTTTCGCCGTTGGTTTATGAAAAGCGAGCTAACCCAGGGACGCTTGAAAGCGTCCACTACGAGCCCGACTTTCGGCCACGCCTCTGTGCCATTATCAGCGCTTATCCTGCATTTTCTTTTTCTGTTGCTGTTTGTCAGCGATTCCAAAACGCAAATTTTTTAACTGTGAAGAAATTTGCGATAGAAATCCATATCCGTGTATAATGACCTGTTGTTGTCTTCGTTTTTGCGCGGGAGACGTGGCTCTTCAGGAGTGGCCCGAAATGCACGGCGACAAAAAATGGCCGGCGCGGCGACTTCCGGGGGCAGATATGCGCTGCACTATATGAAGAATGATTGCAGGGGGCGGCAATGGAGGGCAGGCCTTTGGGAGTGCGCGGCGGGGTGCCGCTTTCATGTTCGCAGGATCGTGTGAATCGTGACAAAATGAAACGATCAACGGCACTCCACAAAGTATTACGCTGAGCCGGCGGCCTTTCATGACATTGTTTAAGCATTAATTTAACGCTTTTAAAAGCAAAATGTTAAGTTTTGCAGGAGGAGCCAGATGAGCATGTCAGGTTACAGGAGCAGTTTTGTTATCGCATTATTCGGGTTTTGTGCTGCGTTGATCACCTTCAGTGGCGGCGCCCGGGCGGAGGACTGGCCCTACTTCCGCGGCCCGGAGCGCGATGGCACAACCACGGCATCGCTCCCGGACGGCTGGGGGGAAAGGGAGCTGGAGATCGCCTGGGAGGCATCGGTGGGATGGGGGTTCTCTGCTATCGCCGTCAGTGACGGGAAAGCCTTTGTGATGGGCAATCAGGATGACAAAGATATTCTTTACTGCTTTGATGCGGAAAGCGGAGAGTTGATCTGGAAAGAGTCCTACCCCGAAAACCGATGGCCCAGGCAATACGAAGGCGGACCGAACGCTTCGCCGGTGATCCATAACAACAGGGTTTATACGTTCAGCAAAACGGGGAAGATCTTCGCCCGTGACGTGGAAGACGGGTCGGTCATCTGGGAGGTGGACACCGCCGAACGCTACGGCATCAACACGACGACCTGGGGGCTTTCCGGCTCGCCATTGATTGTTGATGACAGGGTGGTTTTTAACGCCGGCTCTTACGGCATTGCTTTCGATAAAGTGAGCGGAGAGAAGGTGTGGCGGAACGGGACCGGACCCGGCGGCTACGCTACACCGGTGAAATTCGAAAGGGGTGGCCGGACAATGCTGGCGATGTTCGTGCGACGGGAACTGGCGATCGTTGACCCCGGGGATGGGAACGTGGTTGCCAGGTATCCCTGGCGAACCAATCATGATGTCAATGCTTCCGACCCGATCGTTGCCGGCGATCGTATCTTTATCTCGTCGGGGTACGGTAAAGGCTGCGCTCTCATTGAATTCGGAGGGTCGGAAGTCTGGAGCAGCACGGCGCTGCGTACACAAATGAACGGTGCGGTCCTCTGGGATGGTTATCTTTACGGTTTTGATGATTCACGCCGGCTCAGGTGCCTTGATTTTGCAACCGGCGAAGTCAGGTGGGAACAGGGAGGGCTGGGAAAAGGTACCCTCATCGTCGCCGATGAGAAACTGGTTGTGTTGAGCGAAAACGGCCTGCTGGTTATCGCTGAGGCCACACCGGAAGGATATAATAAGCTATCGGAGAAGAAGGTACTCGACGGCCGGTGCTGGACCATGCCGGTGATGGCCGGCGGCCGGATTTATGCCCGCAACGCCGAAGGCCACGTTGTTTGTGTCGAAATACAGTGATCTCAGAAAATCCATGCGGAGCAAAGAACACATCCTTTACTGCGACTGCGCCTCCTGCGATTTTTTGGCCCGGGAGGAGAAAGAGCGTATTATCGGCGCATTGGAAGGCTCCGGCCTTCCCTGCAGTCTGGTGGCGGACCTTTGCCGACTCTGTGCCGATGGCGATGAGCGTCTGCGGGAATGGGCGGGGCATGAGAAGCTGTTCGTCGTTGCCTGTTATCCCCGTGCTGTGCAATGGCTCTTCCATGCCGGCGGGGTGGAGCTTGACCCTTCGCGGGTCGAGTTTTTCAATGTACGGCAGGAAGACGGAATCGCAAGACTTTTGGAACGTCTGGTTTCCGGTTCCTCGGGCGAAAAGGGCTGCACGGAGTTTGAGTCGTCCGGCGACTGGGTGCCATGGTTTCCGGTGATCGATGAGAGCCGGTGCACAAACTGCCAGAAATGCCTGGAATTCTGCCTTTTCGGCACCTATGCGCTTTCGTCTGAAGGCCGGATACAGGTAGAAAAGCCCCGGGCCTGCAAGACGAACTGCCCCGCCTGCGCGCGCATTTGTCCTCAAAAAGCTATAATATTCCCCAAGCATGATTCCGCTCCGATCAACGGCGCGCCGGCCACCGACGATCCTGAATGCGAGCAGATCGGCATCGATCATGCCCGGCTCTTTCAAGGTGATATCTACAAGAAAATCAAGGAGAGAGGAAAGCGTAAAAGGTTTTCAAAAGACGCACCGGCGGAGGGGGAGATGGCCGGCCTCCGGGAACAACTCGGAATACCGCCGGATGTTCTCGCCGGCTTATCCCCCGACGAAATCGCACACGTCCGGAAACGATTGAAGGAGGACGGAGAGGACGCGCTGGAGGACGAAGGGGAGGGAAATCTTGGGGGATAAGGAATTAAGACCCTCTGTCTTGCTGCTCGCTGATCGCACGCTCAGCGCCGAATACAACATCCTCTTCGAGGGCATATTCGCCACGATGCAGACCACGGTGGTGCCCGGGGCCCTGATGCGGCGGTTGCTGAGTCCGGCGGCTGAACTGGACAGGTCCGGGAGGGCCCGGAGCGCTGTGCTGGGGCTGCGGCGCGTGGAGGCTTCTCTGTTGCGAGACACGGTCCTCGGAGAGGATGATGTCGTATGCACCACTCCCGAAGGATTGCCACGGCTGCTTGGGCCCTGGGTTGAGCTCGTGCTTTTCAGCTCAAGCGACCCGCTCGGGATGGGGATGAGCAATACCACAACGGACTGTTTCTGGCCGGGAGAGCTGTACA
>PUMZ01000223.1 GCA_003551565.1 Candidatus Brocadiaceae bacterium
ACCCCCCGACCGTGCGCGAGATTAAGGCCGGTTTGAACCTCTCGAGCCATAGCAGCATCCAGAACGCACTGTCTGCTATTGAGCAAAAAGGCTATATAAGGAGGTCGGGGAAAGCCAGAGCCATAGAATTCATCGATCCCCGGATGACATCCCGGCCCCTTATCCTCCCTCTGGCCGGGCGGATCCGGGCCGGCCGGCCCCATCCGGCCGTCGAGGATGTGCAGGGGTACGTCGCTATGGACAGGTCTTTGGTGGCGGGCAACGATAATTTTCTGCTGAAAGTCGAAGGCGACAGCATGCGTGATGCACATATTCTGGACGGGGATTATGTCGTCATAAAGCCCCGGCCCACTGCCGATAACGGGGATATAGTGGCTGCGGTCGTCGATGACGAGGCCACGATCAAGCGATTGTACAAAGAAAAAGGGCTGGTAAGACTCCAGCCCGCCAATCCCGCCTTTGACCCGATCGTGATCGGCCCGCACGGCCCGGAAATGTTCATCGTGGGAAAGGTCGTGTCGGTTATCAGAGATATGGAAACAAGCCTTTCTTGATGGATGCTATCTTATGAAAACCCTCATCGACGAGACAATCAGGGTAGGAGCTGTATTTGAAAAGCAAAAGGGGGTGAAGCCGATCTGGTTTATATGGCAGGGACGGGAGCATCGTATTAAGGAGATCACCTACCGGTGGAGAAGCCGCTGCGGAAGCGCTATTATACGTCATTTCTCCGTTACGGACGACACGGCTCTTTACGAACTGAGATTCAACACCTGCTCATGTATCTGGAAACTCGGACAGGTCGAAACGATGGAATAACCGTTTTCATGCACCGCTTTTCCTCCAACCAGCACCAGAAGATGCCGGTCAGACACAGATGCAGCGGATAATAATGCATATAGATATGGATGCCTTTTTTGCCTCTGTGGAACAGCAGGTGAACCCGCGGTTGAGGAACAGGCCGATCGGTGTCACCGGCCCCGGAAAGCGGACGGTTATCACCTGTCCGTCTTATGAGGCAAGGGCTTACGGTATCACAACCGGCATGACCAGAGGGGAGGCAAAAAGGTTGTGCCGGGAGATTGTTTTTGTTCCGGCATGCCATCAGCGATACATAGACACATGCACCAATCTCGTCCGGTTATATCAACAATACACCCCCCTGGCCGAGGTGTATTCCATCGATGAAGTTTTCCTCGATGTGACGGGTATCGTGCATGATTTCGCCACAGCCGCTGATAGGGCGTGCGGTATCAAGCGTGCTATTAAAGAATCCTACGGCATTACCGCATCCGTGGGGATAGCACCCAACAAGCTGCTGGCAAAGATCATAAGCGACATGAATAAACCCGATGGGCTGACGATGATAAAAAGCGACCGGGAAGCAGGACGGATGCTTGAGGATTTACCGGTCAAGGATGTGACCGGTATCGGCCCGAAAACCGGGCGCCACCTCGCCGGCATGGGGATCAGGACGTGCGGCCAGTTGTTCAAAGCTCCGGTGCAGGAGTTGAAAGCCCGCTTTGGCGTGATGGGAGAAAGGCTCCACTTTATGGCCGGAGGGCTTGATGACAGCCCCGTAATACCCGTCGGAAGCGAACCGCATGCAAAGTCCGTCGGTCACAGCATCACCTTTCCCAAAGATGTCGGCGACGTCCATACTCTGGAGAAACATCTGTTGCTCCTTTCCGAAAGGGTTGGAAGGCGACTGAGACGGGGACATTGCAGGGCAAGGACGGTGAAGCTCACGATACGCTATTGCGACTTCAGCACCGTTGCCAGACGCCGGAGTGTCCGGGAACACCAGAACGACAGCATGACCATCTACGAGCTGGCATCAGCGATACTGCGTTCCTTCCGGCTCCGGCAGCCGGTCAGGATGGCCGGGATCAGTGTCAGCAACATTGTCGCCGACAACCAGATTCCGCTTTTTGAAGAAGACCTTTACAGCCGCCGCGTTACGGAAGCCATGGACCATATCAACGACCGGTATGGCGAGTTCACCGTTATCAGGGGTTCTCTGTTGAAACCCCATCCCGGTTGCGGCGCCATATCCCCGGCATGGCGCCCGGAGGGTATGAAAAGAATCGAATGAGGAGAGGTCGTTGTCCGGCCCCCCGGATCGGAATGCGCGATGCCGCCGTTTGAAAGGGCAAGAAAAACTCTCGTTCACTGCCCGACGGCTTTCAGTTCTGAATCGTAGTCCTGAGACTCGCGGAACCGCTCGACCAGCTCCCTGACGTCCTCACTGCGCCGGGCCTTCAGCACCCCGGCGGCCAGTTCTTCGCAATCCCGCGTATCAAGGCCGCGTACGGCCTCTCTGAGGTAGGGTATGGACTGCACATTGACGCTGAGGCTTGCGAATCCGAGGCCCAGGAATACCGGCAGAAGCGAGACATCCCCCCCCATCTCGCCGCAAATGCTGATTGGTTTGTTTTCTTCCGCGCCCTTGCGTGCAATCAGCGCCAGCATCCGGATAACGGCCGGCTGGTAAGGATCGTATGCGTCGACCATGCGGGCCGAATTCCTGTCGGCCGCCAGCAGGTACTGGACGAAATCGTTGGTCCCTATCGTGGCAAAATCCGAGAAGCTCAGCAGCTCTTCCAGAATGGGGATGCAGGAGGGAACTTCTATCATAATGCCCTGTTCGATTTCGTCTTTCACATCGTGCCCCTCCTCGCGCAACTGTTTTGCGGCGCGCTCGAAGAGTCCCTCTGCGGCCTCAAGGTCCTCCACGCAGGTGACCATCGGGTAGAGGACCGCCACACGGCCGGATGCGGACGCCCGGATTATGGCCCGCAGTTGCGGCAGCATCAGGTCCTCGACATGTTCGAGCATAAGCCGCAGGCCCCTCTGGCCTATGAACGGATTCTCTTCGTGCGCCAGCGGCACGGCCGGGGGGAACTTGTCGCCGCCGATATCAAGGATCCGGAGCGCCACTCCTTTGTCACCGAAACAGCGCGCAACGTTGGAGTATTCCTTTACCAGCATATCTTCGTCCGGGAGCGTATTGCGGGACATGTAGTTAAACTCCGTCCTGTAAAGCCCCACACCCTCGGCACGATACTCAAGGGCCTTCTCGACATCCCTTTCCCTGCCGACATTGGCCTTTATGCTCAGGTGCCGCCCGTCGCGCGTCGTGGTCGGATCGGCCACGTGCGCTATGACCTCGTCCTCTTCATGGTGGAATCGGCGGGCCTTGCGTTCATATTCGGCGAGCTGTTCCTGATCCGGACCTGCAATAGCAATGCCCTCCATACCATCGACAACCAATATCTCCCCACGCACGATGTCGTGGCTGATATTCTCCAGCCCTGTCACAGCGGGAATCCCGAGCGAACGGGCCAGTATGGCCGCATGGGAATTGTAGCCCCCTTGTTCGGTGGCAAAAGCAAGGACCTTCTCCCGTTCGAGGTGGACGGTCAGAGAGGGTACGAGATGCGTGGACACGATGATGACCGGCTCGTTGATATCCATTTCAATCTGGCCGTCAACGAACAACAATTGCGACAGTATCCGGCGTCCCGCATCCCGCACATCGGCGCTCCGTTCCCGCAGGTAATGGTCTTGGAGTGAACCCATCAGCTTTTCAAAGCGCTCGATCACCTCTGCAACCGCAGATTCACAGTTTTGATTCTTTTCAATAATTCCTTCTTCAACTTCCGCCACAAGCGTCGGGTCTTCGACCATCATCACCTGCGGACGCAGGATATCCGCTTCGTGCCGCCCGACCTCACGCTCCAGCCGCTGCACAAGATCCTCCAGCTCCTTGCGGGACTGCTTGCAAGCACTGCGGA
>PUMZ01000242.1 GCA_003551565.1 Candidatus Brocadiaceae bacterium
CATTTGCAGATACGGCACTGTGAAAATAGGGTGCCAGATGGCGCAGTACGCAGCACGGGCATCCAGTTCGTGACGGACATGAGCTGGATGCCCATGCTGCGGCATTTTTAGTATATGACAAAAAAATGTCGATATGGGTATAATACGCGCCTGACTCAGCGTTATTTTTTACGGAGCTGGAATGCGGGGGACCTCTACAGAGAGTAAATGGTCGGTCTTAAGCCTAACGCTTTTTTTAGGAATTGCGGTTGCTTTTTTTATCTACATGCGTTTTTCCGGGCATGAACCCGAAGAAGTTGTGGATATAATAGGTGAAGCGGGGCTGGTGCCTTTCATGGGGGCAATGGTATTGCTGCCACTGCTTGGTTTTCCTGTCACTCCTTTCTATCTTCTAGGTGGTGCTTCTTTCGGCAATATCCGGTTTCTTATTGCTGTTTCCATCTCTTTGACTTTCAATTTAGGATTAGCTTATTACCTTGGCGGGCGGATATTGTCACCGCTTTTTGATAGATCGAAGTGGAAACTCGGAGACAGGGCGTTAGAACTGTGGCAAAGTCGACATTGTCGGCTGTTTATCTTCTTGATACGTATTGGCCCCGGCACAGTTAATATGAAAGATTATCTCCTGGGCGCATTACGAGCCCCGTTTAGGGATTATATCCTCGTCTCATGGCCGCTTTGCATGCTCTATGCCGTCGGGTTTATTGTGCTGGGGGATTCTATTATTAATGAAGATTGGTGGGGGATAGTTATAGGTATTACTTTGATCCTTTTTTTGTCTGTATCACTTTATCTGTTTAAAAGTTTATACAGGGATAAGAACAAAAATGATGAAAAATGATCTCAGCGCTGCGCATTCGAAGAAAGCCGAAGATATTATTGCATCCGTCCGTTCTAATGAAAAGGGCTTGTCAGAGCAGGAAGCTGCCAATAGACTGGATGAGTTTGGGCTGAATGTACTTCCCTCAGCCGAGAAGGAGGGGGTGCTTAAGCTGTTTTTTAAGCATTTTAATGATCTTTTGATTTATATCCTCATAGCCGCTGCCGTCGTTACTGCTTTACTCGGGCATTGGGTCGATACCGCCGTTATCCTTGGCGTTGTGGTCATTAACGCCATAATAGGTTTTATTCAGGAGGGGAAAGCTGAGCGTGCCCTGGCCGGCATACGTGAAATGCTATCTTTGCATGCCCTTGCTGCTCGCGACGGAGATTGGGTCGAAATAGAAGCCGAAAAACTTGTGCCCGGCGATATAGTGCGTCTTCGTTCGGGTGACCGAGTGCCTGCCGATTTGCGCTTAATCAGGGCAACAAGCCTGCGCATAGAGGAATCGGCACTTACCGGTGAGTCCGTTCCCTCCTCTAAAAATATCGATCCTTGCCCCCCGGAAGCGGGGGTTGGTGACAGGACTTGCATGGCGTTTTCCGGTTCGCTGGTTACCGCCGGAAGAGGTGTTGGGGTTGTAGTGGCTACGGGGCCTGATACTCAAATTGGGCGTATTAACAAGATGATAGCAGAAGTGGAAAAAATTGCCACCCCGCTTACTCGTCAGATGCATAGCTTTGGGAAAATACTCTCGTTTTTTATAGTAGGCATGGCAGTCATTATGGGGATCATCGGATGGCTGCTTCACGGTATGCCTCCTACTGAACTTTTCATGGCGGCTATAGGATTCGCTGTTGCCGCCATACCTGAAGGGCTGCCCGCCATCCTGACAATTACGCTCGCTCTGGGCGTGCAGAGCATGGCCCGCCGTAATGCGATCACTCGTAAACTCAATGCTGTAGAAACGCTGGGGTCAGTTACCGTTATCTGCTCCGATAAGACAGGCACACTGACTAAAAATGAGATGACCGTCAGGCATGTCATCACCCGTAATAATACCTTTGAGACCGAGGGGACGGGTTATTCTCCGGAGGGGCATGTTTTTATGCAGGATAACGGAGAAAAGACATCGCTGCATGATTGTTCTGAATTGCAAAGGCTTGTCGAGATTATGGCTGTATGTAATGATTCTAAAATCGTGCAAAGAGACGGCCATTGGCGTGTAACAGGTGAGCCGACAGAGGGGGCTTTGAGAACTTTAGCACGCAAAGCCGGCTTTGATGATTCTCCTTACGAGCGGATAGACGCTGTGCCGTTCGAGTCGGAGAACAAGTTCATGGCTACACTTAACCATATTCCCGATGGAACGACACGAGTCCTGCTCAAAGGCGCTCCCGACAGGCTTCTTGATCGCTGTGCTTTTGAATATGATCAAAAAGAAGGCGTGCAGCCGTTGAACCGGCCGTTTTGGGAGGCGGAAATCGAACGGCTGGGCAACAAGGGGCTCAGGGTGCTCGCTGCCGCTGCTCGTGATGTCGAAGAAAATAAAACCGGAATTGAAATCCCTGATTTAGATAATGAAATGACCTTTATTGGTTTGGTCGGAATTATAGACCCGCCGCGGCCGGAAGCGATAACGGCTATAAAAGTGTGCCATCAGGCCGGTATAAAGGTTAAGATGATTACCGGCGATCATGCGGGAACCGCCGCGGCTATTGGAGCGGAAATGGGGATTGGTGACGCCTCGCATGCCGTTACCGGTACCGAGATTGAAAATGCTTCTGATGAACAATTACGCCTCATTGCGGCCGAAAACGATGTTTTCGCCCGAACCAGCCCCGAGCATAAACTTCGGTTAGTTAAGGCTCTGCAAGCGGACATGGAGGTGGTTGCTATGACGGGCGACGGGGTTAATGACGCCCCGGCATTGAAGCGTGCAGACGTTGGCGTAGCCATGGGGGTAAAGGGTACTGAAGCGACAAAAGAAGCGGCTGATATTGTGCTGGCAGATGATAATTTTACTTCCATCGAGCAGGCGGTCGAAGAAGGACGGACGATCTATGACAACCTCAGAAAAGCTATATTATTTATTTTACCCACTAACGGTGCGGAAGCTTTGGTTATACTGACAGCGGTGATATTCGGGCTTGCCCTGCCGCTGACGCCTGTGCAGATTTTATGGGTCAATATGGTTACTGCGGTTACCCTTGCCCTTGCATTGGCGTTTGAACCCCCTGAACCCGGGGTTATGCAGCGTCCGCCGCGCGATCCCAATGCTCCGATCATCGGTGCCGCTTTCTTATGGCGTATAGGTTTTGTTTCATTGTTGATAGGCGGGGCTACTATCACCGTTTTTGTGGTAGAAAAATATTATTTGGATGTCACCGAAGCCCTGGCCCAAACCCTTGCCGTTAATACGCTTGTGTGCGGGCAGGTTTTTTACCTTTTTAACAGCCGTTACCTCCATGAATCCAGCTTGTCGATCAGCCGTATACTGTCCAACAAGATAGCATGGGTGACTGTGGGGGCGCTTGCACTTCTGCAATTGATTTTCGTTTACGCACCATTTATGCATACATTGTTCGGTTCAGCTTCCCTCGAACTTCGTCATTGGCTTCTCCCCCTTGCAATTGGTGCGGGAGCGTTTATGGTCATAGAAGTCGAAAAAGCTATTACACGCCTTATCTTAGCAAGCCGTTGAAGCGGTGCTCCGGCTGAATCCATAAAAAAAAAAGTGGAATGAACCACCAAGAGCTTGGCCGAAAAGCGCACCATAGTCAATACGCAAATATCTACCGTGCCTTTCAGGGCGCAAAAATACGTGTGAATCTCGGGTTGAAACCCGAGGCTACCAAACTTTGCCCCATTCGGGGCAATGCCTCTGTTTTCGCCCCAGCGGGGCGAGGTTAGGTAGCCCCTGGTTTTAACCAGGGGTAATAAATGATGAAAAGATAAATGCGCCCCGGCAGGGG
>PUMZ01000108.1 GCA_003551565.1 Candidatus Brocadiaceae bacterium
GAAGATAGGGTTCAGGAGCAATCTAACAGGCAGCGTTTCACCGAGAAAGGGAATGTCGGCGGGTTCATAGGCATGAGCGTGCCGCTTCCCGAAGACATGACTCTCGGCGTAGAGGGGCGGTATCGCAGCGATTTCTCGATGGGCGTATCGTTAACAAAGGCGTTCTAACCTCTTACCCCTTAGAGTCTGAGAAAGCAGCAAATAAGGCGGGCGGACGGGCCACCAGGCCAGTCGCCCGCCTTTTTTTCGAAAATATTTCTTTTCAAAGACGACTTGAAAAGAATTACCCCGCTTATTTTACGTGTGCTCGGTGGTGCAGACGCGGCAGAAAGCAACAAGCGCCGCAGTAGTCGCATAACAAAGCGTTCTGCTGACGTTGCAGGGCCGGCAGGCCGCACAACGGCGTTTTCTCTTGCATTGCGATTAAAACCACGTTACAATAGGGCGCTTTGAAGGTGGGAAGCGGTTCCGGACGTAAAATGCACTTCTTCTCCCCGGGCGATACGGGGCTGTTCAGGCCGGTTTTTCGACGATGGATTTGACAGCCCCGGGCCTTTTCGTATAAGCTCTGGCCCCATCGGACGGAGCGTTCCGGGGATTGTGCTTGCATCCAACGGCGGGTTTCCCCTATAATATCGTCATTGACGGATCGGAGTGGATCATTGTGCTTTCGGCTGATATGTCGTGATGAGCGGCATGCGGGGAGTAAAGAGTTCTTTTTTCAAAAGGAGGCGCATAGAACGCTATGGGACAATCAGTCGGATAGGCCGAAGGGCCCAATGAAGAAGTTCAGCAGAGACGGAGCGTGCAGAGAGCTATTTAGAAAGCGTTAACTTTCGTCAACGAAAGCTTGGTTTCTTTTTTCCAGGAGGTGTCGGATATGAGAAGTAAGATGTTTGGTATCGTGGCAGGTTTGATCGTTGCAGGGGCCGTCGTTGGTTTTTCCGGAGCAGCAGCTTCGGATCATCTGGACAGTGACATGCTGGTCACCGAATCGGCGGTGCCGGTTGGAGAAGGAGTGATCGATGTCGAGGTCGGCATGCGTTATTCGAAGGCGAACGAAGGAAAGCGCGGTGCTTGGAGCAACAATTGGTCGCGCTCGCGCCGCGAATCGTTCCGCATGTATGAATGGACGTTCGCCGCGACCATGGGCGTTGCGCCGGACACCGACGTCAGCATCGAGACCGGCTGGGTCGACCTGTACGACCGCGGTCTTGGTCAAACCTACACAGGTGGTAGCGGCCACCACGGACGCGGCATGGACGACCTCCGGGTCAATGTCAAGCAGCGCCTTCTGGAAGAGGCGGGCGTAACCGTCGCTTACATCCCGGGGCTGACCATCCCGACCGGGCGTCACAGCAACCTGGGGCGCGAGCGTTTCGGGCCGGGTCAGCATTACTGGAGTTTCGATCAGAGGCTGGCGGTCACGCTCGATGAGATGGATCCTGTCATCGTCAATGCCGACGTCGGCTACTCGCTGCCGTTCGGCCGCACGCGCCGCAGTTACGAGCGCGAGTGGGGTGAGAGCACCCAATTCAGCACGGCCGACGGGAGAGATAAAAACCGCAGCGAGCGCGGCGTTCTTGACGCCAACCTCGGCGCTGTCTTCACCGACGGCCCGGTCCGTCCGCTGGTTGAGCTCAATTACGCTCACCGCTGGATCAGCCGCGGCAACGATTCCGATCAGCTCCACGCAACCGTCGGCGGTATCGTTCCGATTCCGGCCGAGGAGAATGCGCGCGTGAAGGTCGGCTATCAGCATCCTGTTGCCGGACGCAATGCCGCACGCACCCGGCGGTTCCTGCTCTCGATGGCGTATGCATTCTAAACGCGCCTCTCGAGGCGGTAAAACGCTGAAAAGAGTAAAAAGCATAAGGCGCGGCGGACCGCAAGGTTCGCCGCGCCTTTTTTTATCCGTCCGGCACAGGGCACGGTGGGGGAACAACGGAGTTCACTGAATACTTACAATTCTGCAGATGTCCGTACCCATTGGCAGTCATTTGACTTTTTTACGAAAGGGGATATAATGAATTTCAATGTTTGTTCGTTGCCTTCAACGGGGCGGACATGTGCAATAGGTTTTTTTTGCAGGAGAAGTAACCGTGGCACCAGAAGGGACAGTGAAGTGGTTCGATAATAAGAAGGGGTTTGGTTTTATCGAGCCGGACGATGCAGGCGAGGACGTTTTTGTTCATTATAGCGCTCTGAGTATGGAAGGTTTCAAGACGCTCCAGGAAGGCCAGCGCGTAAGTTTTGAGATCGAGGACAGCGACAAAGGGCTGCGTGCCGCCGATGTCCAACCCGTTGGGATGTAGAATCCACACAGGGAACAGCAGCAGCAGCAGAGAGGTACGTAAAGGCCCGGCGCCTGTCAAGGCGGCGGGCCTTTTTTAGATTGATCGGGCGTTTGCATAATATTTGCCGGTGTACCGGGCTTTGTTCCGGTGCAGTCCACGGTGTCCGCTATGTTCACCATCACAGTGAAAATTTCTCAAACCGGCGCTTTCAACCTGAAAGCCTGAACAACGGAACATTTTTTAACGAGAAGAATATGCCTTTGGAAAAGCAGGAGAAAGGCCGTACCAAATTCATATTTGTCACGGGCGGAGTTGTATCGTCGCTGGGGAAAGGCATAACCGCTGCATCCCTGGGAATGCTGCTGAAATGCCGGGGCCTCAGCGTCAGGCTGCAGAAGTTCGATCCCTATCTCAATATCGACCCGGGGACGATGAACCCGTATCAGCACGGAGAGGTTTATGTCACCGATGACGGGGCGGAGACCGATCTGGACCTGGGCCATTATGAGCGTTTCACGGGTGCACCCACGAGCAGGCATTCCAATTACACCTCCGGGCAGATCTACCATTCGGTGCTTTCCCGGGAGCGGGAGGGGGGGTACCTCGGTCAGACCATTCAGCTGATACCGCATGTCACCGACGAGATCAAGGAGTCGATCTGCAGGCTCGCCCGGCCGGGCGTGGACGTTGTGGTCACGGAGATCGGTGGGACAGTGGGCGATATCGAGGGCTTGCCGTTCATGGAAGCCCTCCGGCAGATGGCGCTGGATGTGGGACGCGAGAACGTGATGTACATCCATGTCTCGCTGGTCCCCTATATCCGGGCGGCCGGGGAGGTCAAAACCAAGCCCACACAGCACTCGGTCGGTCGCCTGAGGGAGATCGGCATCGTGCCCGACGTCATCATCTGCAGGACGGAAAAGGTGCTGACGAAGGACGTTAAAACCAAGATATCCCTCTTCTGTAACGTCCCTCCGGAAGCCGTGATCGATGAACCCGATGTCAACGACACCATCTATGAGGTGCCCTTCATTTTCATTGAAGAGGGGCTGGATAAGCTGATCATCGATCGGCTCGCTCTTCCGGCCGGCAAGCGCGATCTCGGCCCCTGGCCGGAGGTGATGGAAGCGATACGCAACCCGGAGGCGGAGGTGGATATCGCCGTTGTGGGCAAATACGGCGAGTTGCAGGACGCATACAAATCCATCTACGAGGCCATCGACCACGGCGGCATCGCCAACCGGTGCCGCACGAATATCCGGCGCATTCTGGCCAAAGATGCGGCCACGGAGGGCGCCGGAGCCCTGCTCGGCGATGTGGACGGGATCCTGATACCGGGGGGGTTCGGATCGCGTGATATCGAAGGCAAACTCGAGGCGGTCAGGTATGCCAGGGAGCATGGCATACCGTTTTTCGGTATCTGCCTGGGGCTTCAGTGCGCGGTGATTGAATTCGCCCGGAACGTATGCGGGCTGGAAGGTGCCAACACCACCGAGATCGCGCCGGAGACGGCAAACCCGGTGATTTGCCTCCTGGAGGAACAGGAGAACGTCCGTGAAATGGGGGGGTCGATGCGCCTGGGGGCTTATCCCTGCGAGGTGAAAGACGGATCAAAGGCGCACGAAGCCTACCGGACGGCCCACGTCAGCGAACGGCACAGGCACCGTTACGAGTTCAACAACGCGTACAGGCAATGTTTTGAGGATGGCGGGGCGTTGTTCTCCGGCATCAATTCCGAGCGCAACCTGGTGGAAATCTTCGAGATCCCCACCCATCCATGGTTCGTGGGCTGTCAGTTCCACCCCGAGTTCAAATCCTATCCGATCGCCCCCCACCCCCTCTTCAGGGATTTTGTGCGGGCGGCCGTCGTCGCAGGCCGCAAGAAAACGCAAGGACCGGGGCGGGAATAACTCTTCCGGAAACCCTTACGACCCTGCTGCGACCATCGCCGCCGGCTCGAATACGTCCCCGAGCCGTTCCAGCCGGGCGAAGACTGCCGGCAGGGTGTCCAGGACGTCTTCCGGCGACAGGGAGGTCATGCTCAACCCGGCGGCGGCGTCATCGCCGGCCAGCCCGTGGATGAACACGCCCAGGGAGGCGGCTTCGAAACAGTCCAGTCCTCCCCCGATCAGGGCGGCTATCATCCCTGTGAGCACATCGCCCATGCCGCCGGTGGCCATGCCCGGATTGCCGGTGCCGTTGACGTACATACGCTCGCCGTCGGTCACCACGGTGCCGTGTCCCTTCAGCACGGTGACCGCTCCATGCCCGAGCGCGAAGGTCGCGGCGATGGCGGTGCGGTCACCCTGTACCGCTGTTGCCGTTTTCTCCCCGGCCAGGCGTGCCATCTCCCCCGGGTGCGGCGTGATGACGGCGGGCGCTGTCCGTTCTTTCAAGGCGGCGCTGTCTTCGGCCAGGGCGTTCAAAGCATCGGCGTCCAGAACAAGGGGGATTTGCAGCTTGCGCGTCAGCATCCGCACGGCCTCTGCGGTCCCGTCATCGCGGCCAAGTCCCGGTCCCAGTGCGCAGACGTCTGCCGCCGTGCGGGCCATGTTGAGCACTTCGGGAGCGGCCTTAGCTGATATGGCTCCCCCCGCGCCGGCCGCCAGTTCTTTTGAGATGATACTTGCTCTGAAGAGCTCCCCGACCGGCGCCGATCCCTCCGGCAATGCGAGGGTGACCAGCCCCGCTCCGGCTTTTTGTGCGCCGAGTGCGGCCAAACAGCCGGCGCCGCACATCCCCGGAGAACCGGCGACGATGAGGACCCTGCCGAAGTTTCCTTTATGGTCCCCGGCGCGCCGTGGGGGGAGGTTGCGCAGTTTTTTGATTTCTTCCATCTTCAGTTCCCTATTGCTCCGTTTTCTCCGTCTGCGTGCGGCGGGCTTTACCGGGTCGGGCCTCCCCGGCGGCGAGGGCGTTGATCGTCGCCGCGATATAGCCGGCCCCGAATCCGTTATCGATATTGACCACCGCGACGCCGGCCGCGCAACTGTTGAGCATTGTCAGAAGGGGGGCGATCCCGCCGAGGCTGGTGCCGTATCCCACGCTGGTCGGGACGGCGATCACCGGTCCCGGCGCAAGCCCGCCCACGACGCTGGCCAGCGCGCCCTCCATGCCCGCCACAACCACGATCACGTTGGCATGGCGGATATCGCTGCCGTATCGGAGCAGCCGGTGCATTCCGGCCACTCCGACATCGCTTATCATGCGTACGGCGGCGCCCATGGTTTCGGCCGTAATCCGGGCTTCTGCGGCCACGGGGATATCGCTTGTCCCGGCGGTTAAGACGAGGACGTTGCCCCGGGGCTCGGGCCGTTCCCTGCACACAACGATGCAGCGCGCCTGTTGCTCGTACCGCGCCCCGGGATGGTTTTCCCTGACGGCATTGAAATGCTCCGCGGTGGCGCGGGTGCCCAGCAGCACATCCCCCCGGGCGAGGATAGCGTCGGCGATGGCGGCCACCTGCTCCGGGGTCTTCCCCTCGCAGAAAACGACCTCACTCCGCCCGCATCGCAGTTCCCTGTGATGATCGATTTTTGCGAATCCCAGGTCCTGAAACGGCAGTTCCCCGAGGGAATCGACGGCATCATCGACGCTGATGCGCCCTTCCTTCAGGCCGGTGAGCAGACTGCGCAATTTGTTTTCCAGCATGGTTTTTTCCGTTGAAAGCTGTCATAATAAGTGAAAATCCCGCCCCGGCCGAACAACATGCATCCCGGCTCCCGCATCAGGAGGGCCGGGCTTCCAGGTCCAGGCCGGAACGTGTTCCGGCCCTGTAAAGGTGGAATGCCAGGGCTGCGATAGTGGCCGCGTTGTCCCTGCAGAGACCCATGGGCGCCATCACCAGTTGCAGGCCCCGTCGGGCGGTCTCTTCGGAGAGGCGCTTGCGCAGCAGCGAGTTTGCGGCCACTCCGCCGCCGAGTATCACGGAATGCACGCCGGTTTTTTCCGCTGCGATGCAGGTTTTGCGCACCAGCACATCCACAACCGTCTCCTGGAAACTGGCCGCCACATCGGCAACGAAACCGGGCCGGTAACGTGCATTTTTTATGTCGTCTTTCGAAGCGTTTTGCCCCAGGCAATGATAGAGCACGGCGGTTTTCAGTCCGCTGAAGCTGAAGTTGGAGTGTTCGGCGTCGATCCAGGTTCTCGGCAGGCCGAGTGCCCGGGGGTTTCCGTTGCGGGCGGCTTTTTCGATCGCGGGGCCGCCGGGAAAGCTCAGCTTCAGGATGTTGGCCACTTTGTCGAACGCCTCGCCGGCAGCGTCATCGACGGTCGATCCCAACAGCTCATGCTCCAGCGGCCCTTCAGTGCGGTACAGGCTGGTGTGGCCGCCGCTGACCACCAGGCTCAGCGCCGGCGTCCGGGGGGGCTCATCCGCCATCCATGCCCCGTAGATATGGGCTTGCAGGTGGTCGACATCGATAAGCGGCGCCTCCAGCGCCCAGCTCAGGGCCTTTGCGGCGGTCACACCGATCAGCAGCGCCCCGATCAGCCCGGGCCGGTTGCAGACGGCGACGGCCTCTATGTCCGCGAGTTTTGCCCCGGCATCGGACAGGGATTTGTCGACGACCGGCAGTATGTTTTCGATATGTTTCCGGCTGGCCACCTCCGGAACAATTCCGCCGAAAGCGGCATGGATATCTTCCTGGCTGCTGACGACACTGGAAAGGATCGTGGCGCCGTCTTCGACGATAGCGCTGGCCGTGTCGTCGCAGGAGCTCTCGATGCCGAGGATTTTCATCTGGCCCTTTCTCCGGTATCTTCCGCGCTCAACTGCACGTCCTTGCAGGAAAGCAAAAAGTTTTCGGCTTCAGCATTCCATAAGCCATTGTGGCGCTTGCAAAGAGAGTCCAGCTCCCGGTAAACGTCGGCCAGGGGCCGGTCGTGTTCGCGGGCCTTCTCGCCGAACTCGCTTATTGCGCTCATCGGGAGGCTGACATGTGTATAGGCCAGTTTTTTCCCTCCGGGCATCTCCGGCAGATTGAGGATTGTCTCCGCGACGCTGTCCAGCCCTCCGACGTGGGTTATCATCCCGGCCGGGTTGATACGTCCTTCTCCCATAAGTTGCAGCGCGATACGCATATCTTCCGTATTGCCGCCGCTTGTGCCCACAATGTGGTGCTGCTCGTAATGCACGTTGTACATGTTGATGCCTGCCCGGAAATCTTTATTCTGCGGGCCGGCGAAAAAGTTCAAACACCCGTCGAATCCCAGTATTGCGTCCGCCTGTTCGACGACGGCGGGATGCGGGACGAAGACGAAGACGTCGTTCATCATAGCGCCCCCGGTCAACGCGTTCACGTACTGTTCCATTGTCTCCTTCCGGGCGGTCAGCGATTCCGGGTTGAGGTAAACAAGATCGATGCCCTGCTGTTTTGCTTCTTCGGGCGGGTAGAGTTGTTTGACCTTTTTCAGCCGTTCCTCGTCGATATCCGTCACCAGCAGCAGCGAAGGGCGTCGATCTCCGTTCAGTGCGAGGTCGAGGGCGCCCTCTCCCATCGGTCCGGCCGCGGCCAGAAGCGCACAATTGCCGCCGGGTGTGATCCCGAATTCGTGTTCGTAGCGGCCCGGGACGGGATGGTGGTACTGGGCTCGGAACGCCCCCACGATGCAGGACATCGGTTCGGCCAGGGAGGCTTTGAAGAAAGCATCGCCCCCGTAAGGGAGCAGGCAATCGGTGAGCATGACTTCCTCGGGGACAACGATGCGCTGGGAGTTGCCGCCTATCCAGCGGAAGGAGTAGCCGGGCGCATCCTGGGAGCCTTTGTACATCAACGACGGCTGGATGCTGAACTTGCTCCCGCTCCGGAACTTCTCCGCCCATCTCTTCCCCACTTTCAGCAGCCGCCCCGCGAACTCGTGCCCGATGATCACGGGGCTTTCATGCACGTTGTCGGGCACCCGTTTATGATCAGCCCCCTGTTTTGCCGCCTTGTGGGACGACATACATATGCTGTTGCTGACGACTTCCGCAAGGATTTCATCGTCGGACGGCTCGGGCAGTTCAAAGTATTCCAGTCTCAAATCTTCTTTTCCGTACAACCTGAGTGCGACAGTGCCAAGCTCCATGGTATTGATCTCCAGATGTGGTATTCCGGCGGTCCGGGCCAGAGCAAAGGATATATTACCCGTTATTGTCTTTGAGGGCAAACTGAAGCAGGCGTCCGATGGTCAGTGTTCAGTGAACCCCGTTGTTTCCTTACCGGCTATTGCAAATTGTCGAGGGTTTGCTTTTTCAACGCAAGCAGTTTTCCGCTCAGAGAGACATGATACCGGTGCGGGTTGATCAGCCTTTTGACCCCGCTGTCCAATGCTTCCATATCGCTGACGCGGCGTTGCCTGATCCCGTCCAGGTCGGGAAAGTCATACACGGGTTTTCCTTCTTTGAGTATGTCGGTCAGGAGCGGTTCGATGCCGCCGATGTCCTCTTTTTTCATTGTGCGCGACACGCACGGCCGTTCCGGGTGATGGAGGGATAGCGTCTCGTCTTTTCCGGGCGCCTCGCCCTCGCAGCATACGAGGTCCGCCGTTGCCTTGCACCTGCCGTTATAGACGCGCCACAGGTCCTTGGCGCCCGGATTGGGGATTTTCTGGGGTGAGTCCGAAGATTTAAGGACCGGCTGCCAGCGGTCCTGCTCGCGCACCGCTGCAAGCTTGTAGACCGCGCTGAGCGCGGGGCATCCACCGGATGTGATCAGGTGGGTGCCCACGCCGTAAGCAAGGCGGTTGAGCAGGCGCCGGTGGTCGATATCTTCTCCGGATGCTTCACGCCTGACCTGTTCGGCGATCTGCCATATAACCAGCTCATCCAGTTCGTTACTCAGCACGATCCATGCGTCTTCGAACCCGGCGGAGTTGAGCATCTTGTGCGCTTCCATGCTCAGGTATGCCAGGTCGCCGGAGTCCAGTCGGATTCCGCGCGGTGCATGTCCCTTTGCCTTCAATTCTTTAAAAACTTTGATAGCATTCGGTATGCCGCTTTTGAGGGTGTCGATGGTATCGACCAGCAATATACAGTTGTCCGGATACTGCCCGGCGAAAGCGCGGAAGGCGTCGAGTTCCGACATGCCCATCGCCTGGAAGAACTGGACCATGCTGTGGGCGTGTGTGCCCCGGGGCGCCTCTCCGAGCATATGCGCCGCCCCGACGTTGGACGTGCCGTCGGCTCCGCCGATCAGCGCGGCCCTGGCGCCGGCGACCGCTCCGCGTTCCTGCCCGCGCCGCAGGCCGAACTCCATTACGGGCCGTTCGTCGGCGCTGTGTTTAACGCGCGCGGCTTTCGTGGCCACCAGGATCTGATAATTAACGGCATTCAGCAGTGCGGTCTCCAGTATCTGGCACAGTGCCAGCGGGCCCCGGACACAGTTGATGGGTTCATTCGGATGGATAACGCGTCCTTCGGGGACCGCCCGCAGGCTCAGCGAATCGAAACGACCGTTTCCGGCCAGCCAATCGAGGAAATCGGGCTGGAAGACGCGCTTGCCGCCGGGGGTGCGGTGCTCCCGGAGGCACTGGATCTCTTCCGCCGTGATTTTGGTCCCGAGCATCCAGTCGATCAGCCATTCGAGCCCGGCGTTGATGCAATACCCGGCCTGATGCGATCCATAGTGGGGGTAGGTTCTGAAAAAGTGGTCGAACTGAACGATTTTCTCGTGGAAGCCCAGGTTGAAAAAGAGCTGGGCCATTGTCAGCTGGTACTGGTCGGTGAGGAGGAATCCCTCGGTCAGTCGCCTGTCTTTGTGTTTTACCGCCATACCTGTTCCTGTTGTATTATCCGCACTCCCTTGCTCTTGAGTTCGGCATATGTCTGCTCGTCCTGGTCCGGGTTGACGGCGCGCGTCAGGTCCCAAAGGAAGAATGTTTTGAATCCCATCCGGACGCCGTCCAGTGCGGTCCAGAGGACACAGACATCGCGGGCGAGGCCGCAGAGGACTATGGTATCCACTTCTTTTTCCTTCAGATAGCCGGACAGTCCGGTGGGGGGACGGTTGCCTTCGGGATTGTCGTTGTTTCGGAAGCCGCTGTAGGAATCTGCATCTTTCGCGCGGCCTTTTCGCAGGATGGCATCCACTTTGTCCCACGGAAGTTCGGGGTGCAGCGCCGCTCCGGCTGTGCCCTGCACGCAGTGGGGGGGCCAGAGGGTCTGATCGTGGCCGTGGCAGCGGATGGTTTCGAACGGTTCACGGCCTTCATGGACATCGGCAAACGACACATGGTCGGGCGGATGCCAGTCCTGAGTGGCGACTTTCAGGGGAAACGCGTTGCCGTTCATAAGTTTCTTGACGCCGGGCAGGATGGAATCGCCCCCGGCCACCCCCAGCGCGCCACCCGGGAAGAAGTCCGGCTGCAGGTCGATCAGCAGCAGGGCGGAAGTTTCGCGGTCGTAGTCCGGCTTGTCCATGATAAAATTCTCCCGGATTTTTGTTGATGGTTGCTATTGATCAATGGTACATGGAAAAGCACCGGAGGTCAAGGTGTGGGGTTGTTTCGCGGTCAGGTTGTTGTGGTCCTGCACCCGGCACGGCGGAAAGCGTGTGGTGCGGGCTTGCAATTTCTGCGAGTCACGGTTACACTCTTCGCGTTATGCCTTCCGATTCGAAAAAATTGCATCCCTTTGCGGGGATCATCCTGCTTATGGGCGGGTTCGGCGTGATGGGGGGTGGTCTGCTCGCCCCCGCGCTGCCGGCTCTGACCGAACCGTTCGGGGTGGGCGAGGATGCGGTCGGGCTGGTGCTGGGCATATACACCTTCGCGGCCGCGCTCGGGCTGCCGTTCATCGGTTTCTGCATCGACCTGTGGGGCCGGAAGGCGACCGGCATCACTTGCCTGCTGATTGACGGGATGTTCGGGCTGCTTTGCCCGTTGGCGCCGAACTTCACCGTTCTGCTGATTTTTCGTTTCTTCCAGGGTCTCGGCATCGCGGGGCTTATCCCGGTGGCGATGACCGTGATAAGCGACTGGTACGGCGGCGAGATGAGGCTGCGAGCCATGGGGCTGCTCAGCGGCACGATCTCTCTGAGCGCGGTGGTTGTTCCGCTGACCGGCGGTTTGCTGGCGGGGCTGGACTGGCGCTACCCTTTCCTTGTCTACGGCTTTTCCCTGCTGCTGGCGTTTTTCTTTCTCGTGCTGATCCCCGAAAGCGGCTCCGTGGGCCAATGGAGCGGCCTGGGCGCTGCGGCGAAGAAGCACTTCCGGGGGCTTGCGGCGGCGCTTAAAACCCTCGAGGTGCGCAGCGTTTTCTGCCAGTGCCTCATGCTGTATTTTCTGCTCTATGCACTGGTAACATTCCTGCCGATTTATCTCGCGGGCACGTACGGTGTTTATGCGCTGGGCGCCGGGCTTGCGCTATCGGTGCAGGCGGTGACCGGCGCCATTGTTTCCTCCCGCAGCGTTGCGGTGAACCGGCTGCTGCCCGGCAGATGGCATGTTCTGGCCGGTTTTTTGCTGCTTGCGGTTGCAATGGCCTCGGTTCCGCTCTGGCCGGGGCGCTCCTGCTTGGCCTGAGTCTCGTGCTTTTCGGGATGGGCTTCGGCATCCTGCAGCCATCCGTGTACAATGACGCGGCCACCGCCGGGCCGGCCGAGCTGACAGGTTCCGTTTTATGCCTGTTCAACACCGTGAAGTTCATCGGCATGACGCTGGCGCCGGTGCTGCTGCGTTTCGTCCAGCGCCGGTATGGCCTGGAATATGTGTTTTATGCGGCCGGTTTCCTTGCAATCATCTGGACGATGAAATGTATGTGCCGGACGAGGTAGCTCCGTCGCCCGGCCGGCAGGGACTCCCCCCGCCGCGCCTGTCGGCCATCCGCGGCCCCGCTGAAACGCAGCGGCGGGGGGTTGGATTCCCTGTTGCACCGGCTTGCCGCGTTGTCATGTTGAACGTGTCCGGAATCCGGAATGTTGGATTGGCGCATTTCTTGTTGTTCCGTTGCTGCGTCTCCTCCACAAGTTGCAATGCGGTCATTTGGAAGAAACCAACAACCTGAATAACAACAGGTTGGGAGTGCCCACCAGCGATCAGGTTTGAGTTGCCGTGGAGATAGTATTACAATAAAGATTCCTCATTTTTCCCGCTTCTCAAACGATATTGGATGGAGCTCTCATGGCCGAGTTTTGTCACCTGCACAACCATACCGAATTCAGCCTGCTGGACGGCGCCTGCCGGACGGAAAAAATGGTGGAACTCGCAAGGGAGATGGGTATGACGGCGGTGGCGATGACGGACCACGGCAACCTGTTCGGGGCCGTCAATTTCTACAATACGGTCAGGGCCGGCGGCCTGAAGCCGATCATCGGATACGAGGGATACCTGACGCCTTACAGCAGGAACGACCGCTCGCAGGGGGGAAGTCAGGGTGGCCTGTATCACCTCACGCTCCTGGCCCGCAACGGCAGGGGGCTCCGGAATCTTTTGAAGCTTTCCAGTCTTGCCTATACACAGGGGCTGTACTACAAGCCAAGGATGGACAGAGAGTTGCTGGAAGAGTGCAGCGATGGGCTGATATGTCTGAGCGGATGCGCAAAGAGCCGCCTGAACCACTTCGTTCTCAACGGGCGTGTCGATGAGGCCCGGCAATGGCTGGAGGAGATGCGCTCGGTATTTGGAAGGGATTATTTTTTTATCGAGGTGCAGGATCACGGCCTGGAGGAGCAGAAACAGACCCTTCCCCGGGTTTTCGACCTTGCCGGGGAAATGGGCATTCCGACCGCGGCGACCAACGATTCGCATTACCTGCATTCCGGGGACAAGACGTGGCATGAGGTGCTTCTGTGCATCAGTACAAAAAGCACGCTCGACGATCCGGATCGTTTTAAGTTTGATTGCGACCAGTTGTATTTCAAGAGTCCTGCGGAGATGGCGAACCTTTTTCCGGATCATCCGCAGGCGCTGGAAAACACGCTCCGTATTGCGGAGATGTGCGATGTCGAACTCGATGAGAGCCTGAAGTTTCCGGCTTTTGAGCAGGACCGGTGCCGGGATAACGCACAGTACCTGCGCCGGCTGGTCCGGGAGGGGCTGGAGCAAAGATACGATGGGGTTGATCCGCAGATGCAGCGGCGTTGCGAATACGAACTCGACGTTATCGAGCGGATGGGGTATGCGGATTATTTTCTTATTACCTGGGATTTCATTCGTTTTGCCCGCGAGCAGGAAATTCCTCATGGTATGCGCGGCAGCGGTTCCTCGAGCCTTGTGGCCCATGCTCTCGGTCTCACCGATATCAATCCCATGGATTACGACCTGATTTTCAACCGTTTCCTCGATCCCGAACGCCGGGAACAGCCGGATATCGATATCGACCTGTGCGAGCGCCGCAGGGAGGATGTTATCGATTACGTGCGCCGGCGTTACGGGCAGAACAGCACCGCACAGATCATCACGTTCGGGACCCTGATGGCCAGGAACTGCGTGCGCGATGTGGGACGGGTTATGGGCGTGCCGCTGGAGAAGGTCGATAGGCTGGCGAAGATGATCCCGGCCGGTCCGGGGGTCACCATAAAGGACGGGCTGGAGTCGGCCCCGGAGCTTGGACAGCTTGCGCAGGGGGACGAGGAGGTCGCCCGGCTTCTTGAACATGCCCGGAAGCTGGAAGGACTGCCGCGGCACGCCAGCACGCATGCCGCCGGAGTGGTGATCGCCGATAAAGCCCTGTGGGAACTGGTTCCGCTCTATAAGTCGGGCGACGGCGCCGTGATGACACAATGGGCTATGGGCGACCTTGAAAAGATGGGGATGTTGAAGATGGATTTTCTGGGTCTCCGGACACTGACGATTATCGACCGCACGCTGGATATTATCCAACGCAACGGCAAGCAGGCGCCGAACATGGATTCGGACGCTCTGGATTTGAAAGACGAGGAGACGTACCGTTTGCTGACCGAAGGCCGGACTGCCGGCATATTCCAGCTCGGAAGCGACGGGATGAAGAGGCTGCTGGTGAAGTTGAAACCAAACAGTATCGAGGACCTCATAGCGATCGTTGCGCTTTACCGGCCGGGGCCTTGGCAGAGTGGAATGGTGGATGATTTCATCAGGCGCAAGCACGGCGAAGCGAAGATCGAGTATCCGCATCCTACCTTCGAGCCGATCCTCAAACCCACCTACGGGGTGATCGTTTACCAGGAACAAATCATGCGTATGTGCCATGAAATCGCCGGCATAAGCATGGCGGAAGCCTTGAGCATGATCAAGGCGATCAGCAAGAAGAAGGAGGAGATTATCGGTGAATCACGGGAACGGTTCATACAGGGAGCGGTGAAGAACGGGGTCGGGAACGATACCGCAGTGCGGATATTTGACCTGATAATGCACTTTGCCGGATACGGATTCAATAAAGCCCACGCGTCCGCCTATGCTTTTGTAGCATATCGCACCGCCTTCCTCAAGGCGCACTTCCCCACCGAGTTTATGGCCGCCAGCATTTCGTGCGAGATGGGCGATACCGACAAGGCGGTCAAATTGATGGAAGACTGCCGGTCGATGGGCATCGAGGTGCTTCCTCCGGACATCAACGAAAGCGGCCTGGATTTTACCGTTGTCGAAGACCACCTGATCCGGTTCGGATTCGGGGCCATCAAAAACGTCGGGACCGGAGCGGCGTTGCAGGTCATTAAAGAGCGCCAGGCAAATGGTCCCTATACAAGTCTTTTTGATTTTTGCGAACGTGTGGATACCCGGGAAGTCACGAAAGGCGCCACCGATGCGTTGATGAAAGCCGGATGTTTCGACGAATTGCCGGGGCGCAGGGCCCAGCTGCTCGCCGTTTTGGAGACGGCCCTTAAGGCGGGTTCCAAAGCCCGGCGGGACCGCGAGATGGGACAGACCGGACTTTTCGGGCCACAGGTCACCGAAGACCCCGAGGAACGTGTCCGAAAGAACCTGCCCGATGTCCCGCCACTCAGTCCCATGGAGCTGGCCAGGCAGGAGTCGGAAGCCCTCGGCCTCTACGTGCGGCACGACCCGCTTCAGGAGCACCGCAGGGCGCTTGAACGGATGACCAGCGCCTCCGGCGGCGATCTGGAACACATGCAAGACGGCGACGGGGTGGTGATAGGCGGGATTGTGGAAAAAGTGAGGAAAAAGCGACTGAAAGACAAACGGCAGATGGGTGTGCTGTCGGTGCTGGATACCGAAGGTATGCTGGAGTGCGTGATGTGGCCGGAAACGCTTGAAAAATACGCCGGACTCCTCGAGAAAAACGTCGTGTTACTCTTTGCCGGCAAGGTCAGTCACAGGCAGGACACAAGCGTTATCGTCGATGCGGCATTCCCGATTACCGCCGCCGCGGAGCTCGTGGACACCATGGTGATCTCCGTATCATGTGAGACCGTTAACGGCCGGATATGGGAAGAATTGGATGAAATCATTGCCGGGAGCAAAGGGCGCACTCCCGTCGTTTTCGAGTTGAAAGCGGGGGGATTGGTTTTGCAATGCCGGAAAGGAAAAGGGCGCGGAGTCAAGGCCTCGGAGTCGCTTGCGCGCCGGATCGAAGAGCGGACAGGTGAGGATTCCGTCCACTTCCGCGTCCGCCCGCCCGCTGCCAACGGAAGAAACGGGCGCAACAACAGCAGAAGGAGAAGAAGGCGGAAATAAAGCGGGATCCCCCGCTCCGGTTGTCATGCTCGCTGAAAAGAACAAAACGATGAGGGTGATAGGGATAGACCCCGGCACGCGCATCTGCGGATACGGGGTGGTCGATGCTGCTGCGGCGGGGCTGCGGACAGTCGATTACGGAGTAATCCGGGCAAACAGTAAAACACCTTTGTATCAAAGGCTGCACACCATACATCGCGGCTTGACCGAGATCTTCCGGCGTTCTGAACCGGACGTGGCTGCAGTGGAGGGAATATTCCACGGGATCAACGCCAGAACCGCCATTAA